>CADCAD010000082.1 GCA_902799325.1 uncultured Ruminococcus sp.
GTTGACGTCGCCGTAAAACACCTCATTGTCCGTTTCTATCCAGTAGAGTTCTTCATATGGCATATCGTATTCGTTAAAGATCACCTTGCCTGTAAATGCGGCGGTGTAGCTTTTGCTGCGGCTATAGGATTCCATTGTCAGCGTGGTTGTAACGCCGCCGCCGCTCAAAAAGGTAAAGTCATAGGCATGCCCCGGGATAAGCGTGAGTCCGTGACTGCCAAAGTCAAAGCGCCATACTTTGGCTTTTTCATCTTTAGTCATCCTGCCGTAATACAAGGTGTAGCTTTCGTCGGTTTTGTCAAAGCATTCGCAATAGGAGAGGTAGGGGCTGTTTGACAAGCTGGATTGTCTGATTTGAAGCTGAATCACATCCATGCCGGTGTTTTTTTCGTATTCTCCCTTCCAGTGATACTGAAAAGACGGCAGCCTTGTAAAGTCCCGCGCAAGGAAGTATTCGGAGAAAACTGCCGTGTAGTCCTTGTCAGGGTTATAGTTTTCGATGGTAAGCGTGTCCGTTTGCCATCCCTTTTCGTCGGAAAACACCACGGTGTAGGTGTGCTCCGCGTTGAGCGTTATACCTTTTTCGCTCAGGTCATATGACCATATGCCGGAGCTGTCCTCCTGTGTCATGGTTCCCTTTTTGGAATCCCACTTGATGATTTCGCTTTCATCGGTGCAGTCATAGAGGTATAGCTTCATGGATGTAGGGTTTTCGAAGGTATCCTCATCCACTTCAATGCGAATGACCGCCGGCTTTGCGTCGGCAGTGGCCGGGACGGTTCCGGCGCAGACAGTTGTGATCAATACCGAAGCGGAAAGAACGCCTGTTAATATCTTCTTTTTCATCAATAACACCAAACCTTTAAGAAACAAAAACGAGAAAAAGGTTTGCGGTTTTTTGAAATTTTTTGATTTTTTATAATTATTAATGCGGGATTACCATGGAAAAACCCAAAACCCATCACTAAGGTTATAAAGTTTTTTAAAAAAATCCGGTTATCTTTTGCTAACCGAAATGCAATAAAGGTGGCAAGGTTTCCCTTGCCGCCTGTTCGGTTTTAACAGTGACCTTTTATCAGCCTTCCGCGGGAGCGCCTACGGGGCAGACATCAGCACAAGAGCCGCAGTCTACGCAAGCGTCAGCGTCGATAACATACTTACCGTCGCCCTCGGAAATAGCAGAACAAGGACATTCATCTGCACAAGCACCGCACATGATGCATTCGTCGCTAATTACATATGCCATGGATTGTACACCTCCTTATTTGATTAATTCTAGTATAACATAAAATCAAAATTTTGCAAGGGTTTCACGGAATTTTGTTCATTCCAAATTACCCAATTGTTCGAGTTCTTTTTTGTTCACCTTGATGTAGCCATCCCTAACTATTTTACACTGCCGCACGGTGAAGGTTTTGGGAGCGACATCCGCAGGCGCGTTGTCGAGCTTGACCTTTAGGGTGCGTGCAATCAGGTTGTTTTCGACCACCAGTCCCTTTCCCTCAGGCGTGTTGACAATGGCGCCGACCTTTGGGGTGTGTTTTAGCAGGTCGGTGTACGCCTCCTGCTCGTATTTCAGACAGCACATCAGCCTGCCGCAGGTGCCCGAAATCTTGACAGGAGAGAGGGAGAGCCCCTGCTCCTTTGCCATCTTGATGCTCACGGGCTGAAACTCGCCCATGAAGCCGTTGCAGCAAAACGGTCTGCCGCAAACGCCCAAGCCGCCCAGCATTTTTGCTTCGTCGCGCACGCCGATTTGGCGCAGCTCAATGCGCGTGCGGAACACGCTTGCCAAATCCTTGACCAGTGCGCGGAAGTCTACTCTGCCGTCGGCGGTAAAGTAGAAAATAATCTTGCTGTTGTCAAAGGTGTATTCCACGTTCACAAGCTTCATTTTCAAGCCGTGGTGCGCGATTTTTTGCTCGCAGATTTTGCGCGCTTCCTTTTCCTTGAGGTGGTTTTCCGCAAGGTGGTTGAGATCCTTTTCCGTCGCAATACGAATCAGGGGCTTGAGCGGATGGGTAAGGCTTTCGTCCTTAATCTGTTTGTTCGCCAGCGCCACCTCGCCGCACTCCAGCCCGCGCGCGGTTTCCACAATCACCATGTCGCCGACCTTCAGCTTATTTCGTAACGGATCAAAGTAGTACACCTTGCCCACCTCTTTAAATCTTACGCCGATTACCTCTGCCATATAATCCTCCTGAACTCTCCGCACAGCCAAGTGGTGAGGAGATTGATGTTTGCATTTTGTTTTATTTTCAGAGCTGCGTCGCTGCACAGCTCCATCATTTCTATCATTTTGACGCGCGTCAGCCTGCCGGCAAGCTGATTTGCCTGCTCCCTGCTGCCGAGCGTGTCGCCGCCGGAAAGGATTGCCAGCGCGTCGCGCAGACAGCGCCGCACCGCTTCCAAAATGTCGGGCGCCTTTTCTTTGTCGCCCAGCGCCGTCAGCGCCTTGAGCAGCGGGTATTCCCGGCTGTCCAGTATGCCGCCGACAATCGCCTCCGCCGCGGCGGCAACATCTGCGTCCGTCTGCTTTTCGCCGCCGGTGCGGATGATGGTAAACCGCGACAAAATCGTCGGCAGCAGCGCCTGTGCGCTTTGGCACAGCAGGATGAACACCACGTTGCGCGGCGGCTCCTCCGCCAGCTTCAAAAAGGCGTTCTGCGCTACGTCCTGCTTGGCAAACCGCGTGTCGGCTTGCTCAAAGATGTATACCTTCGCGTCCGCTTCATTCGGAATGATGTACGCGTCGCGGCCGATGCGGCGCATTTGGTCTACCGTATATTGCTTTTTGTCCTTTTCCAATTCCACATAGGTGACGTCCGCATGCGCCTTGCTTTTGGCGTTTTGGCAATTCTTGCAGACGCCGCAGGGCTTGCCGTTCTCTGCCGAGCACACCGCGTACATGGAGAGAAAAACCGCCAGCTCCGACGCCTTTTGCGCGTCGGCGCCCTCAATCAGCAGGGCATGGGGCAGCTTTTTGCTGCTGTCGAGCTCCTGCAGATAGGTGCGGACGTTTTCGTCAAAGTTAAATCCTTGGAAATTCATGTTAACTCCTGCCGTCCAAGCGGACAATGTTGGTGACAACGTCGCCCTTGTCTGTGATGTCGATGATGCCGTAGGTGGCGTAGTACCCGTGGCAGGAGCCGGGGTTCATCATGTATAAGCCGTCGATATAATCCGTCATCGCCTGGTGGGTGTGACCGAACAGCAGAATGTCCGCCTGCTGCTCGCGTGCGGCATAGACAAGCTGCTGCAGGGTAAATTTTGCGTTGTACATATGGCCGTGCGTGACAAAAATCCGTTTGCCGCCTGCTTCCGTCACCTCAAAAACGGGCGCGTCGCTCGACCAGTCGCAGTTGCCGCGCACAACGACAACCTGCTTGTCCCTTTGGGTTTCTTTGATATATTGCTGCTGTTCCGCGCCGTCGCCGCAGTGAACAATCATCTCGGCGGTCGGCTGCGCCTGCAGTGCGCGGTTCAGCGAATGGAAATCGCCATGGGTGTCGGAAACGACCAAAATACGCATAAAAAATCTCCGTTCTAAATGACTGCATTACGCATAGAATGAATTGAGGTGGTTTTATGGCTGATAATGAAAACAAACTCTATGAACAGCTCTCGCAGCAGTTGGGGCTGTCGCCCCGGCAAATTCAAGCGTCCGCACAGCGCGGCGACATGGACAGCCTGACGCAAAAGCTGGACAAAGACAAGGCGGCGCAGCTTAACCAAATTCTCAGCGACCCTGCCAAGACAAAGGCGGTTTTGGAAAGTCCGCAGGCGCAGGCGCTGATGAAGCTGCTGAATCAGCAATAAAGGGATAGTTATGTCTGAACTACAGGATACGCTCCGCCAAATCATGAGCAATCCCGAGGCGATGCGCCAGGTGCAAAGCCTCGGCGAACAGCTTGGCTTGAACGCCGCGTCTTCCGCGTCTTCCGCGTCTGCCGCGTCTGCCGCGTCTGCGTCGCCTGCACCCGTACCGGCGCCGCCGGACAAAACGGGCGGCGACATGCTGTCGGCGTTTTCCAAGCTGGCGCCGCTGATGCGCGCGCCGCAAAATGATGAAACCGCCGCGCTGCTCAACGCCCTGCGCCCGTTCCTCAGCGAGGAAAAGCAGGAAAGGCTCCGTCACGCCCAGCGCCTGATAGGGCTGATGCGTGTGATTCCGCTGCTGAAGGACAGCGGCTTGTTTTTATAGGGAGGGACTATGCCGAGCTTTGAAGAAGAAGCGTTTGAACGCGCCCGAAAATTGTCACATAGCCGTCCCGGCGGCAATCCGCCGCACAGCGAGCCGCCGAAGCCTGCGCCGCCGAAGTCCGAGCCGCCCAAGCCTGCGCCGCCTGCGCCGGCAAAAGAACCGCCGCCAAAAGCGCCGCAGCTGATGGACACCCTGTTCAAGAACAAGGACAATAGCCTGATTATGCTGCTGCTGTTGCTGCTGATGGACGAAAAAACCGATCCGTCGCTGTTGTTTTCGCTGTTGTATCTGTTGATGTGACTCAGCGGATTTGACCGTTGCCGCGAATGATAAACTTCATGCTGGTCAGCTCGTTGAGTCCCATCGGGCCTCTGGCGTGCAGCTTTTGGGTGGAAATGCCGATTTCCGCGCCCAAGCCGAACTCGCCGCCGTCGGTGAAACGGGTGGAGGCGTTCACATAAACCGCCGCGGAGTCCACGCAGGACGTGAATTTGTTGGCGGCGTTGTAGTCGTTGGTGATAATGCTTTCGCTGTGACCGGTGCTGTACTTGGCAATATGGTCAAGCGCGTCGTCAAGGCTGTCCACCACCTTGACGGCGAGGATATAGTCCAAAAATTCCACGGCGTAGTCATTTTCCGTCGCAGGCACCACGCAGTCGCCCAGAATAGCGCGCGTTTTGTCGCAGCCGCGGATTTCCACATGCTTTTTATCGAGTGCCGCTTTGATGGCCGGCAGCGCCTTTTCGGCGACGGCTTGGTGCACCAAAACGGTTTCAATCGCGTTGCAGACGGACGGGCGCGAGGTTTTGGCGTTGAAGATAATCTCCGCCGCCATTGCAATATCCGCGCTTTCGTCCACATATACATGGCAGTTGCCCACGCCGGTTTCAATCACCGGCACCTTGGCGTTTTCCACTACACTCTTAATCAGTCCTGCGCCGCCGCGCGGAATCAGTACGTCAAGATAATCGGAGAGCTGCATCAGCTCGGTGGCGCTTTGGCGCGTGGTGTCGGTGACGAGCGCCGCGCAGTCGCGCGGCAAGCCGACAGAGGCGATCGCGTCGCGCATGACGTCCATAATAGCGGTGTTGGAGTGAATGGCTTCCTTGCCGCCGCGCAGAATCACGGCGCTGCCTGCCTTCAGGCACAAAGCCGCCGCGTCGCTGGTCACGTTGGGACGCGCTTCGTAAATAATGCCGATTACGCCCATCGGCACGGTGATTTTTTCTATCATCAAGCCGTTTTTCAGCGTTCTGCCCTCGATGATTTTGCCGATGGGATCGGGCTGGGAAGCAACCTGCTCCACGCCCTGCGCCATGCCCTCAATGCGCCCGTCGTCCAGCTTTAAGCGGTCGAGCAGCGAATCGGTCAAGCCTGCCGCTCTGCCGTTGTCCAAATCAATTTTGTTGGCGGCGATAATCGCCTGCGCGTTATCGCGCAGCGCCTTGGCAATCGCCAGCAGCGCTTCGTCTTTTTTGGAACCTGCGTTCATCAGTACGCGCGCCGCCTGCTTGGCGTTTGCGCCCATTTGCTCCAGAACTGTCATATCAATAGCCCTCTTTCGTTTGTTAATGCCGCGCCAAAAATTTGGTGCCGGGGGTTTTGCCTTCAAAGATTTCATAAATGCGCTGGGGGTTGTCGCCGTTCATCACGTGCACCTCCACGCCGCGCTTGGTGGCGTAATCCGCCGCCTGCAGCTTGGTAATCATGCCGCCGGTGCCGCGGTTAGAGCCTGTGCCTGCCGCCATATCAAGGATGGATTTGTTGATGTTTGTCACCACGTCCAGCTTTTTGGCGCGCGGATTTTCGCGCGGATTACTGTCGTACAGCCCGTCGATATCGGTGAGAATCACCAAACGGTCGGCGTTGATGATGTGGGACACAATGGCGGACAGCATGTCGTTGTCGCCGAAGTTGTTGCCCTCCAGCTCGTCGATCGAGACGGTGTCGTTTTCGTTGATGATGGGGATAATGCCCATGCGCAGCAGCTCGTCGATGGTATTGTTGATATTGCGTCGCTTTTTCTCGGTTTCCACTGCGTCGGCGGTCAGCAGAATCTGCGCCACGGAATGGTTGTATTCTCCGAAAATTTTATCATACATAAACATCAGCTCGCACTGACCGATAGCCGCCAGCGCCTGCTTTTTTTTCGTTTCGCTCGGACGGGTGGCAAGTCCTGTTTTGCCCATGCCGACGCCGATTGCGCCGGAGGACACCAGCATGATTTCCTCGCCGCTGTTCTGCAAATCGGCAAGCACCTTGCACAGCGATTCAATGCGGCGGTAGTTCACCTTTCCGTTTTCGTAGGTGAGGGTGGAAGTGCCCACCTTTATCACGGTTTTACGTTTTTCCATAATGACACCTGTTTTCGTATAAAAATCCAACCTATATTATAGCATACCCTGCGCCAACTTGCAAGCGCTGAACGCAAAAACAAAAGCGCCCGAAGGGAGGCACTTCGTAATGAAGTTGCTCTCTTGGGCTTTTGCATTACCTCTTTTTATTTCAATCCAAAGTGTTCAATCAGTTTTTGTAACGTGTTCTCAATCGTGCTGTTTTCATCTCTGACAATCGTATAAAACCCGCTGCTTGCGTATTTCTCATAAACCTCTTTTGAGTTTATCTTTTCAAGGCATTTGCGGTAATTCAGCATTGCTTCCTCAGGATTCCCCGCTTGATTGAGTTGGTCAAGAATAAACCGCTTCTCGGGATCACTTCTGTCGAAAAATCTTTCTACCGACATACTCTGCGGACAAAGCATCACCGCAATATGCTGATAGTC
>CADCAD010000083.1 GCA_902799325.1 uncultured Ruminococcus sp.
TGGTCAGCGAATAGATGGCGATACCGATAATCAGCACGGACAGCGCAGGCATCAGCACCTTGGAAAGCGCTTCAATGCCCTTGTTGACGCCGCGGTAGACCACCAAACAGGTTGCCGCAAGGAAGAGGATAAAGTAAATAATCGGTTCGTAGGGATGAGAAATAAAATTGCCAAAGAAAGAACCATCTGCCGCGTCAAGTCCCTGACCGGTGATAAACACCACGCAGTATTTCAGCACCCAGCCGCCGATAACGCAGTAATACGGGAAAATCAGGAACGGCACCACGCTGGCAAAGCCGCCGAGCCATCCCCATTTTTTATTAATCTTTCCGTAAGCGGTCAAACAGCTCTGCTTGGTTTTTCTGCCGATGGCAACCTCGCTGACGAGCAGCGTAAATCCAAAGGTGAGCGCCAAGATAATGTAGACAACCAAAAACAGACCGCCGCCGTTTTTCGCCGCTAAATACGGGAAACGCCAGATGTTTCCGAGTCCCACCGCAGAGCCTGCCGCCGCAAGCACAAAGCCGATGGAGCTGGAAAACGTATTTCGCTTTTGTTCCATAAACAACCCTCAATTTCTACTGTATTAGCTAAAACAAGCTATTAATGGCTATTATACCACAATGTTCCGGTAGAATCAATACAGATTATTGTCGAATTGTAACGGAAACAACAAAATCAAACGAATATTATTTTACTTTTCGAAAATCTTCTCCCGACTCAGGAAAGGCAAACGAAATTGTTTCCGACGCTTATCCCCTGCTGTAATAGAGCAAACACATAAACGCCACGCCGATAAAACCGCCGATGAAGGTTCCGATGATGATTCCTGCTGCCATATTATTTTTCCTCCTGACCAAATTGTGACATTGTTTACCCGTTCACTGTGCCATAATAAAACGGGTGATGACATGCGAACGGTGTATGTAGATGTGTTAATCGTTGTCAATATCTTCATTGACTTCATGCTGCTGTATGCAGCAGCAAAGGCTTTGCAGCTGCGCGTAAAGCTGCTGCGGCTGGTGCTCGGCGGACTGCTCGGCGGCGCATTTAGTTTGGCGGCGCTGCTGCCGCCGCTGCCGTGGGCGCTGAACCTGCTTACTGACAGTATATGCGCGGCGGCGCTGGTGTTGACCGCCTACGGCAAAACCGACATAAAAAGCTTTTTGAGGAGGACAGCTGTCTTTTTCGGCATATCATTTTTCTTTTGCGGAATCATGCTGTTTATCTGCACGATGTTCCGCCCAAAAGGAATCGAGGTGTACAACGATGTTGTCTATTTTAATATTTCCCCTGTTTTGCTGATTCTATTCACGCTTGTTTGCTACTATCTGCTGCGGCTCTACCGTTTTTTGACAAATAAAACGAACGGCAAAACCATCTGTACGGTCAAGCTCACCGTGGGCAACAGCCAAGCGGAATTCCGCGCAATAGTAGATACCGGCTGCGACGTGCGCGAGCCGTTTTCGGGCGCGTATGTCATTATCGCGGAACGCGAGCTGATTCCGCTGCCTACGGATTTATTTTTCCATAAGAGAATCATTCCCTTTTCCAGCTTAGGCGGCGAGGGAATTTTGGAGGGCTTTCGCACCGACAGACTGCAAATCGACGGCAAGGAGCTTTCCAACCGCATATACATCGGACTTTGCGACGGCGTTCTCAAAGGAGAGGTCAAGGCGCTTGTCCCCTCAGCGATTATGAAAGAGTTGTGAGGTAAACCATGATAAGATTTTTGTTGCGCATTAAGCTTTGGTTCTGCGACAGCGAGGTGTTTTACATCAATGGCAGCGAAACCCTGCCGCCGCCGCTGAGCAAGGCGGAGGAAGCAGCGGTGGTGGCACGGATTCAGTCGGGCGACAGCCGTGCAAGGGAGCTGCTGATTGTGCATAACCTGCGCTTGGTGGTGTATATCGCCAAAAAGTTTGAGTCGCCCAGCGCCAACACCGAGGACTTGATTTCCATCGGCACCATCGGGCTGATCAAGGCGGTCAACACCTTTTCCCCCGAAAAAAACATCAAGCTTGCCACCTACGCTTCGCGCTGCATTGAAAATGAAATCCTCATGTTTCTGCGCAAGTCGTCACAGCTGAAAAACGAGGTTTCCATCGACGAGCCTCTCAACACAGACTGGGACGGCAACGAGCTGCTGCTGTGCGACATTCTCGGCAGCGACGGCGAGGAAATCAGCAACAATTTAGAGTACGAGGTTGAAAAGCAGCTTTTGCTGCGCAAGGTTGCCGGTCTGAATCCGCGCGAGTCGCAAATTATGGAGCTGCGCTTCGGGCTCAATGGCAAGCACGAGCACACGCAAAAGCAGGTGGCGGATTTGCTGGGGATTTCGCAATCCTACATTTCCCGTCTGGAAAAGAAAATCATCAGCCGCCTCAAGGAAGAGCTGGAAAAGGCGGCGTAATATTCAACATTATCCTCATAGGGCTTGCTTTCTCTTGCAAATCCGCAATTGAGTGCTTCCCTATTGAAAACCCTCTCTTATTCTTATATAATGATTGTATGATTACCAATCACACTTTTAGGGAGAGTATCATGAACCGAAACCGCCTTTCCGCCGTAAAAAGTCCGCTGCTGATTTTCTGCGGCTTTCTGCTAACGTCCACGGGACATCTGGCGTGGATGTATCATTTGATGGAACAGACCTCCGCATTTCTCAGCTTTCAGCTTTCAACCGTTGCAGGTTATGCACTGCAGGCGGTCGGAGTAGGCTTATTTTTGCTTTTTCTTCGGAACAAGCGGCTTCGTCCCCGTGTGACGGCAATCACTGC
This sequence comes from uncultured Ruminococcus sp., assembly GCA_902799325.1. GTDB lineage: Bacteria > Bacillota > Clostridia > Oscillospirales > Acutalibacteraceae > Ruminococcoides. The sequence continues at coordinate 2,781 of CADCAD010000083.1, forward strand.
CCTGATGGCTTATGCGGCTTTTTCGGTGCCTGCCGTGACGGAAACAAGTCTTTTAGGCACCATCGTGTTCGGATTTTTGCTCAGTCTGCTATGCGGCGTGATTGCCGGATACTATCTCTATGTACTAACGCGCTGTCATACAAGCCGCCGCGCGCTGTTCTTCGGCGCAGGCTATAGCGCAGCAACCATCGGCTCATGGCTCCTCTCGCTGATAGACGGCGGAAAGTTTTATACCGGCAACGGCGTTATCCTCATTTGCCTTGTTTTATCCGCCCTGACGATAGCGGTTGCTTGTATCCCGTCACCGCAGCCGAAAAAAACAACGCAGCCTGCTTTGCCGCAAAATGTGAAAGCAAAAACGTTTTTGCTTGTTGCCGGCGGAGTGGTACTGTTGTTCAGCTTGGTCAACAACATCGGCTTTTCGTACGCCGCGTCTGAGGTGCAAGGCGGTCTGCGCCCCGAGCTGTCACGCCTTTTTTATGCAGTCGGGCTGATTGCCGCAGGCATTGTGACCGACAAAAGCCGGAAATACGGCGCTGTTTGTGCGCTGGCGGCGCTGATATTGCCGTTTATTGTCTTAGCGTTGAAGGGAGAACCCCTGTCCTCCGTGGTGTTTTGGGCGCTCGGCTATTTGGCGTTTGGCTTTTATGCGGTTTTCCGTGTCATCATCTTCTCCGATATTGCCCAAAGCCATGACGCCCTGTTTCTGTCGGGCTTCGGCTTGCTGATTGGCAGGTGCGGCGATGCGCTGGGTTCTGAGATTTACGCAATAGCGGAGAAGCAGCAAATCATACTGACAGCGGTCTCCGCCATACTTTTCATCGGTGCGGTGTTCCTCTTTATCAAGTTGTTCCAGCTGCTCTATGCCCCTTCATTGCCCAAAAGCGAGAATGATATTTTTAACCGCTTTGCCGTTCAATTCGAGCTGACAGGCAAAGAGCAGGAGGTACTGCGCCTGTTGCTCGACAATAAGTCCAACAAGGAGATATCCGCATTGATGTGCGTTTCGGAAAACACCGTTAAATTTCACGTGCGCAACCTGCTGCGAAAGACCTCCTGCAAAAACCGCGCGGAGATCAAAACCGCTTATCATGCCGCAGATTGCCTGTCATAACCAAATCATCTCAGCAGCGTTGCAAAAGCAGCGCTGCTTTTTTCTTTAAGTGCAATAAAGAGCTTGTTTTACGCCTTCCTATCCAAAAACTACCCCTGATTTCGCCAAAACTATCCCCTATTCACCCTCCACAGGAAGGTGCATAAAGAGTACAATAGTATTAGAAACAGAAGTATATTTTGCTGTTTAACCAAAATACAGTTAGGAAGTGCAACCATGAAAAAACGTTTGTTATGCCTGCTGCTGGCGCTGGTGATGACCGCCGCCATGCTTCCCGCGAGCACCGTCGCGGCATTTGCCGAGGGTGAGGTCTATACGATAACGGTGGAAACCGTCGGCAGCGGAACGGTGGAAATATCCTCCGACACCGCCTCCGCAAGCGAGTATGTCACCGTCAAAATGACTGCCGGCGATGGGTTGTTTATCAAGCAAATGGCGGCATACGCCGATGATGTTGCCTTTGCCACCATCAACTATAACAGCCCGTCATTTGAGGAGGACACCGACGGCTTCACCATGCCTGCGCATAACGTGACGCTGCGCGTCACCTTTGCGGCGCCGTCCGACTTTGATACAACGCCGGACAATCCCACGCCCCACGAACCGGGCGAGCCCTGCGCCGTATCCTTTGACGCCAACGGCGGCGAAGGCACTATGGAGAGCACCGAAGTTGTATACGGCGACGCCTATACCCTGCCGGAATGTGGCTTTACCAAAAGCAACCGCGAATTTTACAAATGGGAAGTCAACGGCATAGAATATGATGCCAAGGATACGATTCTGTTATTCAGTGACGTCACCGTAAAGGCAATTTGGTCATACGGCACACAAGCCTACATCAACGACTACAGCTATGACAACAGCACCACCGACATTATCGGCGTGCTGAAGCTGCATGATTTGCGAACCGACGAAACCAGAGAGCTCACGGTTATCCAAGACACGGCGTTCTCCTCGTTTGATCAGCCCGTCAATCAGGATGTGGAGCAAATGACTGACGATACAAAGAGTATCCTTAACGATCGCCTATATGTTTACGGAGAAATTCACCGTCAAAGTATGACCGTATCGGAGCCGACCGTCGTCGCCGCAACCGACAACCGCACCTTTGAAATCAGCGACACGCCGGGCTATGACGAAAACGGAGATTATTTTTTCAGTTCCCGGGTTGTTGAAGGCGACTACGCCAATGAATGGCAAATCACCGTCACGCTGGAAGCGGAGTATACCAGCGTGCCCATGAGCTATATCCATGTTCTCAGCAGCGATGGCGGCTATGTTGACTTTTGGTGCGAGGAATATCAGGGCAATTACGACCAGCCCTATGACGTGCCGGAGGGCGCGGAGGTAACGCTTTCCGCAGTTCCCGAAAACGGCTATGAATTTCTAGGCTGGTACAAAGGCGACGTCAACGCATCCTCCTATGACGGCATGTTCACCGATGAGCTTATCAGCACGGAAAACCCCTATGTATTTAACGCAGAGGGCTACCCGTATGTCTGCGCTAAGTTTACCTACACCGGCATTGTCCGTCCGCAGGGCGATCAAATTCAAGTCTGGGTTACCGACGGCGGAACGGCTTCTGTCACCTATACTCCTTCTGTAATGGATAACCCGTATATCAAACCGATGGACGGCACTCGCTACGTTTCCGTCGGCGAGGTGGTGCAGTTCTGGCAGGGCGATGAAATCACCGTTAACGCCAAACCCGACGCAGGTTATACATTCAAGGGATGGTACCATGTCCGCATTGAATGGGGACCGGGCGACATACTGCCGAAATATGAGGGTAAACCGATTGCACTCACGCCAAGCTTCACCTACAAGCCTGCCGTAACGGTTGTTGAGGGCGACAGCGAACCGCTGCGCTACGTCTGTGCGGTATTTGAAAAATCAGACGGCTGTCTGATCGGCGACGTCAACGCGGACGGCACCGTCAATGTGCACGACGTCACACAGCTGCAGCGGCTGCTTGCGGAATATGATACTCCCTCCGAAGCACAGAAGATCGCCGCTGACATCAACGGCAACGGGGAATTAGACATAGCCGATGCTACCCTCCTGCAGGAATTTCTCGCCGAATATCCGGTCGCTTATCCGATTGCAACTTATCAATAAACGCAAAACGCCTTGCGAATCACG
>CADCAD010000084.1 GCA_902799325.1 uncultured Ruminococcus sp.
CCATCTACTGCTCCTACTGGGGCGGTTCCTCCGGCAACGGCTTCCCGGGCACTGCCATGACGCTTGTCAGCGGCATTACCTATAAGTTCAATGTTCCGAAGGACGCTACCTACATGCTCTTTACCAACGGCTCCAGCGCAGCGCAGACCGGCAACGTGCCGGTGGAAGGCAGCGCAAGCTACCAGACCAACGGTCAGGCAGGCAACGGATGGTATAACGTGCAGAAAATCGGCTAAATAACCCATTCAAGGGCGGGAGAAATCCCGCCCTTATACTTTTGCGCCAAAACCGCAGGGCAACAGGGGAGATGTTCGTCAGTTTTTCATATTGTCAAACCGCGCAAATTGTGGTAAAATTCATATTTGGAAACATATGGAGAATAGGGGGCTTTTCTGTGAGAAAACTGGCACAGCGCACCGAGGCGGTTGTCAGCCTGAGCGCTTTGGAGCACAACGTGCGCCGTATCCGCGAAATCATCGGAGACGGTGTGGAGATTATGGCGGTGCTCAAGGGCGACGGCTACGGTCACGGCGAAAAGGGTATCTATTCCACGCTGAAAAAATGCGGCATCGAGCGCTATGCGGTCGCCGTGTGGGAGGAAGGCGCGTCCCTGCGCGAGGCAGGCTGCACCGAACCGATTTTGCTGTTGGGCGACACCTGCGACGGTCAGCTGGAAAACATTATCAAATACAGCCTTACCCCGGCGATTTTCTCCTATGACACCGCGCAAAAGCTCGACATGCTCGCGCGCTGGAGCGGCATCACTTGCCCGGTGCATATCAAAATCGACACCGGCATGAGCCGCATCGGCTTTGCCGACAACGAGCGCTCAATTGAGCTGATTCAGCGCATCAACGCGCTCGAGAATATTGAAATCACCGGCGCGTTCACGCATTTTGCGCGCGCGGACGAGCCCGACGGCGCAAGCGCCAAGGCGCAGTTTGAGCGGTATATCCGCATGCTGGAGCGGCTGGAGGATGCAGGCGTCAAGATTCCCTGCAAGCATGTTGCCAACAGCCCTGCCATTTTGCTCCGTCCCGAAACCAGACTGGACGCGGTGCGCGCGGGCGATATCCTGTTCGGCTTGTGCCCGATTGACGAGGACGACTGGGCAGCGGCGGATTTCCGCCAGGTCATGCACTGGTATACCTATGTTGTGATGGTCAAGGAGGTGCCGGTAGGCACCGAGGTCGGCTACGGCGGCACCTTTGTCACCGAGCGCCCCACCAAAATCGCCACCATTCCCGTAGGATTTGCCGACGGCTACAGCCGTGCGCTGTCCAACAAGGGCAGGGTGCGCATCAACGGCGAGGAAGCGCCGATCATCGGCAGGGTGTGCATGGATCAGTTCATGGTGGACGTCACCGACATCGGCGAGGTCAGGCGCGGCGACACGGTGTCGCTGCTCGACGATGAGCTGAGCGTGCTGTGGATGGCAGACCTGCTTGATAAAAACGTGGACGAAATCGTCTGCGGCATTTCCAAGCGTGTACCGCGAATTTATGAAGATTAAAGGCAACACCGCATAAATTAGGAGTTGAAAGATATGGCTAGTGCTTATACATTTAAAATTATCAAAAACGCGAGCTTTGGCAAGATGAAGGAAGCCATCGAAACCGTTCACGAGCGCTCGGGCAAAAACCGCGTCAAAATCTTTTTTGACATGCTCTACTGCGCCAAAAAGTACGGCGCGGGCTACTATGACTATCAAATCTTTGCGTTCTATAACCTCAACAAGGAGCAGCGCAAAACCTATGTGACGCGCTTAATCAGCAAGAAGTTCAACACCTTTATGAACGACTATGAGTACGCGCATTTTTTAGAGAACAAGGACGAGTTCAACAAGCTCTATAAGGATTATATCGGCAGAGATTTCATCCAGTTTCAGGAGGCGAGCAAGGACGAGGTGAAGGCGTTCTGCGAAACCCACCCGGTTCTGTTCTGCAAAATGCAGGATCTCGAGTGCGGTCACGGCTGCGAGAGAATCAAGGTCGCGGACTACAAAACCTTTGATGAGCTCTACGCTTATCTCAAGGAAAAGGATTTCTGTATCCTCGAGGAAAACATCGAGCAGCACCCCGACGTCAAGAAGCTCTATCCCAACGCGGTCAATTCCATGCGCTTCATCACCGTGCTGGATAAGGACGGCGAGCCGCATTTGCTGTACATCGTGCAGAAGATGGGCTTGGGCGGCAGCATTATCGACAACAACTGCCTGTTTACGCCCGTGGATCCCGAAACCGGCGTCATGAAATATCCGGCACATTCCGGCGACACGCTCAAGGGCATTATCTACGAGGAGCACCCCGACACGCATGTCAAGATTCAGGGCTACACCATTCCGTATGTCAAGGAAGCGGTGCAGATGGTGCTCAAGGCGGCAAAGGTCACGCCGCAAATCCGCTATGTCGGCTGGGACGTCGCCACCACCACCCACGGTCCTGTCATCATTGAGGGCAATACTTATTGCGCCCACGACTTCTGGCAGCTGCCGCCGCATACCCCGGACGGCATCGGTATGCTGCCCACGATTAAAAAATATGTTCCCGAGTTTTTCGAGGGAAAGATTAAATAATCGGATTTATTATTATTCTGTATAAGAAAAACCTGCCTTGCGCCAAACGAAGGAACAAGGCAGGTTTTGTTTTTCTTTACGCCAAACGCTGCAGTGAGAGAGGACTTTTTCCAATCCCGGCGCAGTGTGACGCGCCGTTGATGAAAGCTATCCGTCAGATGAACTTATCCAAAGGCGCACTGAAATTAACAGCCGCAGCCGTCGTTACAGCCGCAACCGTTGTTGTTGCCGCAGCCGTTGTTGCCGCAGCAGCAGAGAATCAAGAGAATCAGAATGATGCAGCCGCAGCCGTTGTTGTTACCGAAGAAATTCATACGTCAACCTCCTTTCGTTTACACTACATACTATTGCGAAAGGAGAAAAGTGTGCTACAGCCAAAAAAATAAAATCCATGCGGAGGTGCCTTCCACATGGATTTTTCTGTATTGGAATAATGATTATACGTTAAAGCGGAACAGTACCACGTCGCCGTCCTTCATCACATATTCCTTGCCCTCGCTGCGCACCAAGCCCTTGTCCTTGGCTGCCGCCATGCTGCCGCAGGCAATCAGGTCGTCATAGGCGATGACCTCCGCGCGGATAAAGCCGCGCTCAAAGTCGGAGTGAATCTTGCCTGCCGCCTGGGGCGCCTTGGTGCCGTTTTTAATCGTCCACGCGCGCACCTCCTGCTTGCCGGCGGTGAGGTAGGAGATAAGTCCCAGCAGGGAATAGCATTCTTTGATTAGGCGGTCAAGACCGCTTTCCTCCAAGCCCATGTCGGCGAGGAACATTTCCTTTTCCTCTTTGTCCATCTCCACAATTTCTTCTTCAATCTGGGCGCAAATCGGCAGCACGCCTGCGTGCTCCTCGGCGGCGATAGCCTGCACCTTTTTGAAGCCCTCGTTGCTGTCAAGACCGTTGGAGAAGTCGTCATCGCTCATGTTGGCGGCGTAAATCACGGGCTTGCTTGTCAGCAGCGCCACCTCGCCCAGCAGCGCCTGCTCCTCCTCGTCGCACTCCACGCTGCGGGCAGGCTTGCCTTGCTCCAGCGTTTCGAGCACACGGGTATAAAAATCAAGGTCGCGCTGATATTTTTTGTCGCCCTTAATCATCTTTTTAGTCTTGTCAATGCGGCGCTCCATCATCTCAACGTCCGAGAGAATCAGCTCCAGATTGATTGTTTCGATGTCGCGCGCCGGGTCAATGCTGCCCTCGACGTGAATGATGTCGTCGTTCTCAAAGCAGCGGACGACGTGCACAATCGCGTCGCACTCGCGGATGTTGGACAAAAACTTGTTGCCCAAGCCCTCGCCCTTGGACGCGCCCTTCACCAAGCCTGCAATATCCACAAATTCAATGGTGGCAGGCGTGTATTTGTCGGGATCATACATCTCGGCAAGCACATCAAGGCGCTTGTCGGGCACCGCCACAACGCCGATGTTCGGCTCGATGGTGCAAAACGGGTAGTTGGCGCTCTGTGCGCCTGCGTTGGTAATCGCGTTAAACAGGGTGCTCTTGCCCACGTTGGGCAGACCTACGATACCTAATTTCATTATTCTTTTCTCCTTTATAACAAGATAAAACACTTGCGAAATTGTCTATAATATAGTATCATAAAAATGTAGTAATTACAAGTAAAAGGTGATTATATGACAGAAAAAACCGTTTTTATGAAGGTGGAAGAACAAAACCTTGCTAATTCCATGGGCAGCGGCACTCTGGAGGTGCTGGCAACGCCTGCGGTGGTGGCGCTGATGGAGTATGCCGCATCGTCACTGGCAGCCGAGCTGCTCGGCGACGATACGCTCACCACAGTCGGTACCATGATTTCCATTGAGCACACGGCGGCTACGCCGCTCGGCGCGGATGTGACCGCCACGGCAAAGCTTGTCAGGCAGGATGGCAGAAGCTTTCATTTTGAAGTCAGTGCCGCCGATAAAAAGGGAGAAATCGCGCACGGCACACACACGCGCGTCAGCGTGCGCGCCAAGTCCTTCCAGAAAAAGACGGACGCTAAGTTTAATAAATACCGCTATGTGCTGTTTGACCTCGACGGAACTGTCAGCCGCAGCGCCGAGGGCATCCGTGCGTCGCTGGAATATGCGATTAAGCAGCTCGACGTGCCCATGCCCAACCTCGACGACTACACGCTCTATATCGGACCGCCGCTGATTGACACCTTTAAAAACCTGGTTGGGCTCGACGACGAGCGCGCGGAAATCGGCGCGCACCTCTACCGCAGCTACTACAACAAGCGCGGCAAGCTGCTCAACCACGCCTATGACGGCATTGAGGCGCTGCTGCAAAAGTTGAAGGCAGAGGGCTATCTCTTGGCGGTCTGCACCTCGAAATATGAACCGTTTGCCGAGGAAATCCTGCATATTTTGGAGCTTCACCAATACTTTGACGCCGTTTGCGGCTCCAATATCGACGGCAGCCGCAAGGATAAGTGCGACCTGATTCCCTACGCGGTGGAAACGCTCGGCGGCAATTTCGAGCGCGACCGCGCCAAAACCGTCATGCTGGGCGACACCTGGTTTGACGCGCGCGGCGCTGCGCAAAGCGGCGTGGATTTTATCGGCGTGCGCTACGGCTACGGCGACGAACAGGCGATGCGTAACGAGGGCGCCGCGGTGTTTGCGGACACGCCTGCCGACATTGAAACGCTGCTGAAGGCATAAATTTTCCGTCACCCGCGTACAATGGAGTGGGTGATAGGATGTTTGTTTTCAACTGTAAGCCGCTTCGGCATAAAAAGCTGCTGCTTGCCGTGACAGCGGCAGTGGCGGTGACGGCGCTGTTGTGCGTTGTTTTAGCTGTCAAAAGCGGCGAAAAGCCGCCGGAGAGCGCCAAAAGCACGACGGGAGTATCTTACTCTGCCGTGATTGAAAAGGACGACTACGCGGCGTTTTTTAAGCAGCTGGGGATAGACGCGGACAACGCGCCGCTCAAGCGCAGAACCGTGACAATCCCCGAGGAATTCAATCAAACCTACGATGACTACAACGCCTTGCAAAAGCATGCCGGGCTGGACTTGAACCGCAGCAGGGGCAGGGAAGCGGAGGAGCTTACCTTTGCCGTGCACGGCGGCAAGGCGGCGTACGCCGTGCTGCTGACCGAGCAGAGCCGCGTCATCGGAGGACACCTGACAAACGGAGAGTATGGCAGCGAGCTGCTGCCGCTGATTTAATATGGAACGCTTGGATAAATTCTTGTCATCGCGCAGCGGCATGAGCCGCCGCGATGCACAGCATAAAATTAAAAACGGAGCAGTGGCGGTAGACGGCGAAATCTGCCGCCAAATTGATTATAAGGTAAGCGAGGGCGCCTTTGTCACCT
>CADCAD010000085.1 GCA_902799325.1 uncultured Ruminococcus sp.
CTCCGGAAGCGGTCTGCGCTTTTTCACCAATGCCGCGATCAGGATAAAGACGCATATCAAGCCCATTGCAATATAATTGAAATAAACCATAGTTTCACCTCACAGATCCAAAGCATTTTAATGATAGTATTGTATCAAAAGTAAGAATACATGTCAATTATCCCCGTCGAGATATTCTGCTGAATTCTGTATCAGATAGCATAAGGCATTGAGCTGTGTCATACTAATCCCTAATTAAAAGTAGACACAATCCATTTTCTATCAGAGAGAAAACGCTTGGCGCGTTTTCCAATTGCGCAAAAGCGCAATTGCCGTCTTATACAATCTTGACGCGCCTACGGCGCTATTAAAAAGTCATACACGTCCGACAGCGCCTCATTCTCGCCGCGCTCGCCGTCGGCAGCAATAGTTACCGTAAATTTTTCCGCTTCCAGCGCCGCCTTCATCGCGTCGGCAAGGCTGAACTGATCCTCCACAATCAAGATATGCATATGCCGTCTCCCCTTCTGCTTCCTGACAATGGTCACTACATAACAGTTGACGACATTGCCCTTTTCACTATAGTATAGCCTTGTTTAAAAACACCTTAAAATAATCAGTGTTTTTATTTCAGCTTGATTTAAGGATGACGGTTTATACTGCCGTTAAAACAAAGAGAACGGAGGAATGAATCATGTTAAAAAAGTTATCAGCTCTCATTTTTGCTATCATGCTGGCGGCTTCCTTTGCCGCCTGTCAAAAATCTGCTGAGGTAAGCGAAACAGCGGAAACGGTTGCCGTCACCGAAAGCGTGACCGCAGCAACCGCGGATGAAGCAGTCACCACCGAACCCGCCACCGTCGCCCCGACAACAGAAGCCGCAGCAACGCAGCCTGCAACAGCAGCAGCGGAGGAATCCTCTCAAAGCAACAGCGAAAATCAAACGGAAAGCAGCGCGAACGTCGCCAAATCCACCACAAAAACAGAACAGGTGACAAGCACCGCCAACACCACATCAGGCGGCATGATTAACACCTCTGAGCTATTCACCAACCGCGACCTGACTCAAACCGCCGACACCTACGGCGCGACCATTTACACAGTCAGCGATAATCAAAATATCACAATTACCGCAGAGGGCGTTTATATTCTGCAGGGCAGCGCCAATAACGTGACGGTGACGATTGAGGCAGGCGACGAGGATAAGGTGCAGCTGCTGCTCGACGGCGTAACGCTGACCAATGCAAACGCACCCTGCATTTACGTCAAGAACGCCGACAAGGTGTTTGTCACAACGGCAAGCGGCACCACCAACACGCTCTCCGTTACCGGCAGCTTTTCTTCCGACGGCAGCACCAACACCGACGCGGTGATTTTCTCGAAGGACGATCTGGTGCTCAACGGTCTCGGCACGCTGAACATCCGCTCCACTGACAACGGCGTTACAAGCAAGGATGATTTAAAAATCACCGGCGGCACGCTGAACATCACCTGCAACTCCGACGCGCTGGAAGCCAACGAATCCATCGCAATTTCGGACGGCAGCATCACCATCAACGCCGGCAAGGACGGATTGCACGCTGAATACGACGAGGATAACAGCACCGGCTACATCTACATTTGCGGCGGTGCCTTCAACATCACCGCCGGCAGCGACGGTATTCAGGCGACAACGGTTTGCCAGATTGACGGCGGCAATATCAGAATCTCCGCAAGCGAAGGCATTGAGGGCACATTTGTACAGATTAACGGCGGCGATATTACCATTTCCGCAAGCGACGACGGCATCAACGCTTCGCGCAAATCGACCGCTTATAACGTGCGCATCGAAATCAACGGCGGAAGTGTGACGGTGAATATGGGTCAGGGCGACACTGACGGCATTGATTCCAACGGCGACCTCTGCATCAACGGCGGCACCGTTACCGTTAACGCGCAGTCCCCGTTTGATTACGACGGCACAGCGCAAAAGACCGGCGGCACGATTATTGTCAACGGCAGCCAAACCGACGCCATCACCAACCAAATGATGGGCGGTGTGGGAGGTATACAGCCCGGCGGACAGGCACAGGGCAACGCTCCCATGCAGGGCGGATTTAACAGAAGATAAACTTGCTATAGCACGATTACAGGGCTGACTCCGACTCATGAATGGAGTGTTGTGTCAGCCCTTTTTAATGTTTTTCAGTCGCTTTTAATGCCATCCGCATGCCGGAAAACAAAAAGCACGCGGCGCAAGTTTTGCTCAATTGCACTTTTGGCTTTTGGCTTTAGCTGTAATCCGCCAAACGGTATTTACGCTTATAAGCATTATAGCTCTCGATAAACTGCGGCGAGCGTTCGGCTCTGAGCTCGTTGAGATAATCGTGCTTATAGACATTGGCGTGGGCGGTTTGGATAATGATGACCGCGACGTTGGAATAGTGGTCGGAAATGCGCTCTATGTAGATGAGCAGGTTGGAAATGTGCACGCCCAGCTCGGGCTTGCACAAGCCCTTTTGCATACGCTCGATGTGCTTGTGCTTGATTTTGGCGGTGAGCTTGTCTATCACTTCTTCGAGCGGTTCCACCTTGGAGGCGAGCGCCAAGTCGTTTTTATTGAAGGCGTTGACGGCAAGCTCGGAAATTTCGGTGATGGCGGCAAAGAGCGTGACAAAATCCGCCTTGGCTTCCTCTGAAAATTCCAAGCCGCTTTCGCTCATTTCCTGCGCGATTTTTACGATGTTGATAGCGTGGTCGCCGATACGCTCAAAATCGCCTATCGTGTGCAACAGCTCGGTAATCGTTTTGCTGTCCGCTTCCGTCAGCTCCTTTTGCGACAGCTTGAGCATATAGGTTGCCAGCTTGTCCTCCATTGTGTCGAGCTTTTGCTCTGCCGCCTCTACCGTGTCGGCGGTTTTTCGGTCATATTTGAACATGATGCCGATGGCGTCCTGCAACGCTGTTTTGGAGACCTTTGCCATTCCCTTTGCCTTTTGTCTGCACTGCGAGGTTGCCAGCGGCGGAGACGCGAGCAGGCGCTCGTCAAGCCATACGGTTTTATCCTCGTTTTGGCTGTTTTTGCTGTCGGGAATGATTTTATATGCGAGCTTAACAAGGAGATTGCTGAACGGAAGCAATATAATGGTTGTAATAATATTGAAAATGGAATGGACAAACGCAATTTCAACAGGGTTGATTGCCTTGTCGAGAAACGCGAAGTGCATCAACGCGTCAAGGCCGTAGAACACCAGCATGCAGACAACCGTGCCGATAATGTTGAACGACATGTGCACCACCGTCACGCGCTTTGCGTTTCTGTTGACGCCGATAGACGAAATCAGTGCTGTGACGCAGGTGCCGATGTTTTGTCCCATGATGATAGGAATTGCCATGCGATAGGAGATGGTGCCGGTCATGGAGAGCGCCTGCAAAATGCCGACGGACGCCGCGGAGGACTGGATGATGCCCGTAAACACCGCTCCGAACAGCACGCCGACAATGGGAACGCTGAAGGCAACCAGAAGGTTTTGAAACTCCGGCATTTCGGCAAGCGGAGCGACGGAATTTTTCATCAACTCCATGCCGTACATCAAAACAGAAAAGCCGAGCATAATCATGCCGATGTCCTGACGCTTTTTCTTTTTGCTGAGCATAAACAGCACGATACCGATCAGCGCGATTACAGGGGCGAAGTTTTCAGGCTTTAAAAGCGAAATGAAAACATTGTCGCTCTCGATTCCTGCCATGCTGAGTATCCATGCGGTCAGAGTGGTTCCGATATTGGAGCCCATAATCACGCCGACTGTCTGATCAAGCGCCATAATCCCCGAATTGACAAGACCTACCAGCATGACCGTTACCGCTGAGCTTGACTGCACGGCGACGGTAATTCCCGCGCCCAAGCCGAGGCTTTTGAACGGATTGGAGGTCATCTTGCGCAGGGTGGTTTCGAGCTTGCCGCCCGCTAGTTTTTCAAGGCTTTGCGACATGACGTGCATGCCGAACAAAAAGAACGCCAAGCCGCCGCATAGTGTAAAAATTGAAAATATATCCATTTATTTCTCCCCGTTAAAATCCACGGTGATATCCGTTCCCACATTCAGCGTGCTTTTCACCGTAATTGCCGCGTTGTGCTTTTCCGCAACGTGCTTGACGATAGAAAGCCCTAAGCCTGTGCCGCCGGTCGCCTTGCTTCTGCTTTTATCAACGCGGTAAAACCGCTCGAAAATCCGCTGTCTGTCCTTTTCGGGAATACCGATTCCCGTGTCGGAAATGCGAATTGTTTTTCCCGACAAAGCAACATCGACATTGCCGCCCTGACGGTTATACTTTACGGCGTTGTCCATCAGGTTATACACCAGCTCATATATTTCGGTCTGATTGCCCTTTACCGGCTCCGCTTCGCCTGTTATGGTAATCCTAATATCCTTTTCGTGACACGCAACCGCAAGGCTGTCCCTGCACTCCTCGGCGGTCTTTTTCAAGTCCACCATATCGCTCGCTTCGTTTGAGACGTTGGAATCAAGCTTAGAGAGCTTGATGATATCGCCAATCAGCGTCAGCATACGGCTGCTTTCCGTGCGAATCTTGCCGGCAAAGCGCTTGACGTCGTCGCCCTTGGCAATATCATTTTCTATCATTTCCGCGTAACCGGAGATAGCGGTCAGCGGCGTTTTCAGCTCGTGGCTCACGTTGGCGGTGAATTCCTGCCGCATGTCGGACTGCAAATTGCGCTGATATTTGATTTCCTCAATCAGCGGCACTAACTCGGGATAGGTTTCCTTGTCATATAAGGAGGGGCTGTCGATAGACTTTGACAGCGCCTTTATCGGCTTTAAAATCCGTTTGGTGGTATGAACGGAAACGGCTACCGAAACGCCGGCGATAGCTAAAACAATGGCGGCGAGAATGTAAAAGGAGCTGCCGAACACGGAAAACACCGAACTGATTTGCGTGGATACACGGAGAATATTGCCGTCGCTGAGCTTTTCGGCATAATAGTAATCCTCCACGCCGAGCGTTGAGGACAAGCGGTAATCGCTGCCGGAGCCGTTTTGAAGCGCCGCGTGGATCTCGGGACGGTCATGATGGTTTTTCATTTGCTTGGCGTCCGTGTCGCTTTCAAAAAGAATGTTGCCGCCGCTGTCTATCAGGGTAATTCGCAAATCATCCGCGTTATAGTCCATCAGCTCATCAGCGTTTTGCAGCTTTGGATAGCTGATTTTTAAAAGCCGCAGCTCTTCTTTGAGGTTATCGCGCACCTCGTTGCGCATGGTGTTTTGATACACAACCACCGTGGCAACAATGCTGACTAACGCGGCGATAAGCCCCATATAAAACATGCTGAGTATCAGTTTACGCTTCATTCTTGTCTTCCTTTTCCAGCTTATAGCCCACATTTCTGACGGTAACAATGTATCTGCCCTTACTGCCGAGCTTTTTGCGCAGGGTGTTGATGTGCATATCCAGCGTTCTGCCGAGGTTATCGTCATAGCCCCAAACGCTGCCGAGAATGGCTTCGCGTGAAAAAACCGTTTTCGGCTTGCCAATCAACAGCTTGAGCAGCTCAAACTCTTTATAGGTCAATTCCACCCTTTCGCCGTCGGCAAAAACCGACCTCTCGCTGTCGGATAGTTCGATTCCGCAGTAGGTGTAGGCTTCTTTTTTGCCGAGCTTGCGCAGCCTTGCCCTGACGCGGCTAACAAGCTCCATCACGCCGAACGGCTTGCATAAATAATCGTCCGCGCCGAGGTCGAGTCCCTTTACGCGGTCGAGCTCGGTGGTCTTGGCGGAGATGATAATCACGGGGATTTCCGCATAAGCGTTATTGGCTTTCAGCGATTTTAAAACGGTCAAGCCGTCCTCGCCGGGCAGCATAATATCGAGAATAATCAAGTCGGGCTTTTTGTTAGAAAGCGCGTTGTAAAAAGCTTGCGGCAACTCAAAATCCTTTACCTCAAATCCGTTTGTCCGCAGCGTATATCTCTCAATTTCACGGATATTCTCGTCATCTTCCAATATGTAAATGAGCATAGCATAACCCTCCGTTTTCTGTGTTAAGGCAATACCGCATAATTCAGGTGTGCGGATTGCGCAGCAAGATTTTTCGTCAGGTTGTACAAATAAATCAAGGTAAGGCTGACGCCTTGCCGAGATT
>CADCAD010000086.1 GCA_902799325.1 uncultured Ruminococcus sp.
CATCGCACTCCTTTTGTGATACTGTTGTTGCGCTTAGGGGCGTATACTATACCTATCATCTTAGTTTGGAAAGGACTGAATGAAAATGAGCGATTTAAGAAACAATCAGCAAACCACCCAACGGAAATCCTTTTTCCGTTCCAACCCCGTCATGAACCGCATGGTCAAAACAGGGGAGACCGGAACCACCGGAAAAGCCGCTGCCTACGGCGGCATCATGGCGAAAACCATCTTTTTCCTGTTGTGCACCGTTGCCGGCATGATGCTGTATCTGGTGCTCGACAACACTATGTTTGCTTCGCTGGAGCAAAGCATCCATGTGAATGTACGCGGCTTTGAATTAAGTACCTCGCCGCTGCAAGTCGGCATTTTGGTCGGCGTGGCTATCTTCGGCATTATCATGCAGCTGCTTGCCATCTTCGCGCCGGTCACCACGCCCGTCACGGGAGCGCTGTACTCCGCTACGCAGGGCTATTTTATCTCCTTTATGGTGTTCACACTCCTGAAGGGCTATGAGTACCTCGGACTGCTGGCGCTCGTCATCACGATTGCCATTGTGCTGGTCATGTCGATTCTATACACCACCGGCACCATCCGCGCCACCAAAAAATTCCGCACCGTCATGCTCACGCTGTTCGGCACCATGATTGCCGTGTCGATTCTGTCTTTCATCGGCTATCTGATTCCGCTGACCAGAACGTTTGTGGGAAATATCCTTGGTCACTTCTGGATTTCGTTAGGTCTGACGCTTCTTTCCATCATCATCGCCAGCCTGTTCCTAATTTCCGATTTTGCGGCAATCGAGCAGGTGGTGGAAAACCGTATGCCGGCAAAATTCGAATGGTCTGCGGCGTTCGGACTCGCCTTTACCGTGCTTTGGATTTATGTCAAGGTGCTTGACTTGTTAATCCAAATTGTCGGCAACAGCAAAAAATAAAATAAAATCTTGCAAAAAAATCGGGGCAGGCTCTGCGGAGCCTGCCCCTTGCTGTTATATGATGTCATCATACCAATCTTCATTAAAAAGTAGACTTTCTACTTTTTAATAGCGCCGTAGGCGCGTCAAGATTGTATAAGACGGCAATTGCGCTTTTGCGCAATTGGACTCTCTGATAGAAAGTTGTCTACTTTCTATCAGAGAATAGTATTAAATGGTGATGGTAATGTTATTCAAATCCATCGTGCTCAGGTAATTAATATCCTTTGCCATGCCGCACACCATGCGGATGCCGATGTTTTTGGTCGGATCCTCGGTGTGGTGCAGCTTAATCCATTCGGTGGGATCGAATTTTTTGCAGTTATCTCTCATGCGCAGCGTCCATCCGTCGTCGAGCTTAATCAGGCGAACGTCAATGCTGTGCTTCTTGTTATCCGCAAAGCCGAATTCGATAATGTTGTTGCTCAGCTCTTCCACGAACAGCGCCAGCATCATGCTTTGCTTGTGTGTGCCGCCCTTGTCATTGCAGAATTGCTCCACCTGCTGCGAAGCCGGAATTACGTCCCCGGCGCTCTCGATGGAGAAGTCCATCACATTTTCCTCTGCCACGCCAAACGGCTCCTTTAAGAACAGAAAATCCTTTGCCCGGTGGGGAAAACCGCGTTTTCTGATGGCAGCCAGTACAATGATGGTGATAATATTCAGCGATTCGCCGATAAGGAACGCCCACCAAACAGCGTCAGCGTCCAAAACACCGAACAGTGCCAGCGCCGGCACAACGATGAAGGGGAAGTTGTCGAGGAAGCAAATGATGTCCGACAGCACCATGCGCCGCATGCCCTGTGTGTAGTTGATAAACGCAACGTTCAGTCCGTAGAGCATAATGCTGATGGCGTATATGCGCAAGCCCTTTGCCGCCATGGAAACCATCTGTGCGCCGTCGGCGGAGCCGAACAGCCCGGCGATGAAGTCCGCAAAAATCAGGAGCAGGGCGGTCAGTATGGCGCCGACAACCAGCGCCGTTTTGACAGTGACCTTCACCAGCGATTCCGCTGCGTTTCTGTCCTGTTCACCTAAAACCATGCCGGCAATCATTGCCGTTGTCATGGCAACACCTATCATGGTGGAGGAGGTGAAGTTGTAAACCGTGTTCACAACGCCCAGCGCCGCCACCGCCGTACTGGACAAAACGGACGCCACCATAATCTGGTTGAGCACCGCGTTGCGCAGCATGGAGGACGCCGAGCCGACTGCCGACGAGGAGCCGGTGGCAAAGATTTCGGTCATGTCCTTGATTTTCAGGTTTTTCAAGGAAAACTTGAAAATGATATCCTTCTTCGTAAAGTGCAGCAGCATGATTGCCAGCGCCACAACATAGCTCAGCGAGGTAGTCAAGCCCATGCCCAGCATGCCGCCGTGAATGACCAGCGCGTTGACGATATCGCCTGCCACGTCCAGCAGCGTCATCACCACCACCGCGACAATTACGCGGTTGGCGTCGCCGTCAAGACGCATCAGCGAGTTGAATTCAAATAAAAAGAGTACGCAGGGGAATGAGAATACCACGCCCAGCAGATAGTCGGAAACCAAATCGCGCAAATGCGCCGAATTGCCTCTTGCGCCGAGCAGTACCGCGATATTGCCGCGGAACAGCAAAATGACTGCCATCATCACTGCGGCAATAGCAACGGTGATGACCACACACATGGAAAATACCCTGCGCGCTTTGTCGGCGTCGCCTGCGCCGAGGTGCTGCACGCAGACAATCTGCGTGCCTGCCGCCAGAATACCGCTGAATACCGTTGCCAGATTAATGACCGGCGTCACCAAGCCATAAGCCGCCATGCTGTCGGGACCTAAGAATCTGCCGATGATAATACCGTCAATTACAATTCCCAGCATGGTAGCAATTGCCGCTAAAATAATGCTGAGAACCGAGGTTCGGAATAGTTTGTTAATGAGTCTGCCGCTGTTTTTCATCCTTGTCCTCTTTTCTAAAAATATATACTTTTCTTTATATTATGACACATTACAATAAAATTTGCAAGTAAAGTTTCAAAATTGTTTAATATTCCGAAAACGCTGTACCGCATAACGGCAATATTCCGTATAATGAAATCTATATTTATGTAGAATAATAAATTTTTTTGGAATATTCTCCGAAAACTAATGACATTTTACAGGAATTATGTTATAATCAACCTAAATAGTAAATAATTCCAAGAAAGGAAGTATATCATGAAAAAATCCACATTGATTAAATCCGCTGCGGCAGTTATCTCTGCGGCGGCGATATCCGTTACCGCGCTGGCAGGCTGTGCGGCGAGCTCGGCAGGCTCCTCCAAGGCACTCGACGCGTCCTTTTCCTATGCCAAGGACAAGCTGACCTCATTCGTTGACACGCAGGGCATCCGCAGCAGCGAATTTGCGGACAAGGCGTTTTTTGCCGCCGAAGCCGCGTCCCTGCTGGTAAACGAAAAATCTACGCAGGAAGAGCTGCAAAGAGCGGCGCGTGTGCTTTCGCTCGACAGCATTGTCATCGCCGACGCCGAGGGCACGGTTGTCAACTGCTACCCCGAGGACAACAAGGGCAAAAAGATTAAAGAAACCGACCACATTTACTTTAACCGCATCATCAAGAACATCGCGGAAAAGTGTATGACCGATCCCGAAAAGGTGGGGGACAGCAACGTTTACAATATCAAGGCAGGCGTTAAACGCGCAGAGGGCGGCGAAATTTCCGTCGGTTACACAACAGACGAGTATGAAAAGGTGACCGGCGCGGCTGTTGCCGGCGAGTGCGGCGTGAACACCGTTGTGTTCAGCGGCGATACTGTTCTCGGTTCCACGCTGGAGGGCGCCAAGGCAGGCGCCACCATGGAAGATTTGGGCGTTAAGGCGGACGATTTCTCCAAGGACAGCTTTGAAATGACCGTTGACGGCAAAAAGTATGACTGCAAGGGTGCGGTTGTTGACGAATATGCCGTTCTTACCGCAGTTGCAAAATAAATAGTTTTGTTTCCCACACAGGTGCAAAAATGCCTGTGTGGGATTTTTCTGAAAAAAGACTTGCAAAATCAAAACAAATGCGTTATAATATGTAATAGTGTGCTAATGTGGCGCAGCCGGTAGCGCAACTGATTCGTAATCAGTAGGTCAGGGGTTCGAATCCCCTCATTAGCTCCAAACAAAAACCGCATGGGAAAGCCGTTTTTCGGTGTTTTCCGTGCGGCTTTGTTTATTCTCTTTCGGAAATATAGGCGGTTTTGTTGTTTATTTGTTGTTTATTGCCGCTGTTTTTGCCCTGAAAATACCCCGAAACGCCAAAAGAAAGACCGCTATGCTTCATGCACGGCGGTCATTTTTTATGCTGTTTGTGCGGCGGGTTCTTGCTTGCGGGGTTTGGTAAAAATGTTGTCGAGCGCGTCGGCGGCGGCTGCGTCGGCGGCTTTGATGGCGTGGGTGTAAATCTTCGTGGTGGTTGAGGGGTTCGCGTGTCCGAGCCGTGCCGAAATCGTTGTGATGGGAATACCTGAGTTTATCAGCAGCGTTGCGTTGGTGTGGCGCAGGCTGTGAATGGAAATCTTCGGTAAATCATTTCGTTGTATGAACCGTCTGAACCACCCTGTTATGGTGTCCGGGTGAATCGGTGCGCCGAAATCGTTGGTAAACAGCTTGTCATGTTCTTCCCATCTGTCGCCGACGCGCTCACGGCGCTCATCTTGCCATAGGTGGTAATCGCGCAGCATTTGCATTGCCGCTGTCGGGGCTTTGATATAGCGTTCTGAACTGGTGTTCTTTGTGCTGTCGGTCACAACGCCCTCTTTCGGAATGTAAACCGCCGCTCGCTCAATGCGGATAACCGAGGTGTCAAAGTCGATGTCCTTCCATTCCAAGCCGCACAGCTCCTCACGGCGCACACCGAGATAGATAAACAGCTTGATAATGGTTTTATACTGCATGTCCTCTTTTTCAAGCAGGGCAAGCAGCTGCGCCGCCTGTTCTTCGTCGAGATAGCGCGGCGTTTTGCGTCCGGCACTCGGCAGCGTGGCACGGCTGCACGGATTTGACATGAGCATTTCCCACTTGACCGCAGCGCCGAACACCGAGGACAAAAAGCGGTGATAATGTCTTACTGTTTCCGCAGACAACGGCTTGCTGCGTGTTTCCCTGCAAAACGCCTTGCCAAGCTCTAAGCCGAGGTAATCACAAAGCGCCTGCGCCGTGGGCTTGTAAACAGCCTTGCCGCCAACCGCGCCGCGCAGGGTGTTTTCCTTAACGCCGCAATCACGCGCTGCTTTTGCAACGCTTATTTTGCGTTCGGACAAAAGCACCTTGAAATCCAGCTGCGGAATATATACGTCCTGCCGCCGTGAGCCAACCGTGGACAGCTGCTTGTAAAATTCGTTGAGGTGGTGCGGTTGTATACGGTCAATGCGCAGGTGTCTGAGCGCCTGATTGACAACCGGCACCAAGCCGCGATAGCCGGTGACGGTTTTCTTTTTGAGCGTGAGGGCGGCGTGGTTTTCAAAGAACAATTCAATAAAATCCGCGAGTTTGACGTTGCCCTTTAACACATTCCCCTTTAGGCACTCTTCCTCAAACAAAACCGCCTGCCGCTGCACTTCCTTTTCAAGCTGCTTTGCGGTCATGGAGCTGTCGGGCTTGAAGGTCATTGTTTTGCGGATTTGCCGCCCGGTGATGTCATAGCCGCAGGAAACGGTGATAAGATAGCTGTTATTGCGTTTGCTGATGGTTGCCATTTGGGTCACGCTCCTTTTTCAGCTCTTTTAAAGTGTCCATTATCATATCAATTAAAAGCTTTTGTATTATCTCAGATTCTTTTATTTCCATTATAGATAACAAATCTTCAAACGATAGATTTTTCGCGTATTCGGGATATGTTTCACTCAAACTTATCAATTTGCCGCTTTTGGATATGGAAATATTGCGGCTCTGCTTATTGTCGGGATTCAACGCAAAAAAGGATTCTATTGGATTCAACGCGTTGATTCTTTGCAGTTTGGGCAATGAATCAAATGTTTTTTCGTAATCGTCGTAATTGTCGTAATGCAAAAATTTTACGGTGCTGCTCTTTTCAGATTCAAGCAGCAGGTTAACAATAGAAATAATACGCTTATCTTCGCCGCAAGTGTGCCACAAATGCAAAACTATTGCCGCTTCATCACTCAGCCCGGTGTATTCGCAAACAAAACGCAAGTCCTTGTCGGTTGTTTCGGCGTTCGTCCGTCCGAGCAGATAGTCGGCGGAAACGCCGTAATAATCCGCAATCTTTGTCAATACTTCAATATCCGGCTTGCGCTTGTTTTTTTCGTAGTATTCCAAGCTTGACCGCGATATGCCCAAATCGTCGGCGACTTCCTGCCGCTTTTTATTTTGCTTTTTTCTCAACGCTGTAATATTCTCCGCAAATGTTGCCATAAAATCACCCTTTATTCCAAAAGCATATATTTGTCGCTATACATAATTTTTAGCAACAAATATATTGACTGCGTTTATTTGTTGCTGTATAATAAATACAGTGACAATCATCATCTTTACTATAGCGCATAGATGATGATTTGTCAATACATATTGAAAGGATTTGAAAAAATGTTATCTAACAATGATATCAGGACAGCGGCAAAGCAACACGGCGTCCGTCTGTGGGAGGTCGCCGAACGGTTAAACGTAAGCGAACCGACAATCACACGCAAGCTGCGCCGAGAGCTGCCTGCCGAGGAAAAGCAGCGTATTTTCTCACTGATTGACGAAATCGCCGCAGACAAGAAAAACGCCGCCCGGAACGCTGCGAACATTCCGAACGGCTAGACCGAAAACCCATGCAAAAAGCTTCAGCCCTGCGGATATTATACCATGATTTTTAGGGCTGTAGACAGGTAGATATTGCTATTTTCTGATTAATTTATGCGAAGTTGTATAAAA
>CADCAD010000087.1 GCA_902799325.1 uncultured Ruminococcus sp.
TGGGGCTGATTGTGCTTCCCTTCCTGCTGGTTTTCTTTGACGAACCGCTGTCGGGACTCGTCAACGGCGAGGAGGACTGGAAGCCCGAAAGCTGGGGCGGCTACATCGTGGAAAAGCTGTTTGAGTCCATCGAGGTGCTGCTCAGCTATGTCACCAACACCATGAGCTTTTTGCGTGTCGGCGCGTTTGTTCTGGTGCACGCAGGCATGATGCTGGTTGTGTTTGTGCTTGCCGAAACCGTCGGCGGCTTCGGCTACTGGATTGTCGTTGTCATCGGCAACGGCTTGGTCATGGCGCTGGAGGCACTGCTTGTTGCCATTCAGGTGCTGCGACTGGAATATTATGAGATGTTCAGCCGTTTCTATTCCGGCGAAGGCAGAGAATATGAACCGGTTAAATTAAAAACAGAGTAACTTTCGGAGGTAATAATAATGTCAATTTTGAATTTTGTATTTTTAGCGGTACCCGTATTGTTTTTGGTAGCGTCCGTGCTGATTGCGTCCAAAGCGGTCACCCACGGCAAAAGCAGAAAGCGCACCCTGCTGATGCAGCTCGCGTCCTTCGGCGCCGTGTTCGCCGTCTGCATGATTTTTCCGCTGATGGCAGGCGCTGCGGCGGACACCACCGCGGTTGACGTGGCAAAGGCGAACGCTAACGGCATCGCCTACATCGCGGCGGCTTTGGCTACCGGCCTTTCCTGCATCGGCGGCGGCTTGGCTGTCGGCAAGGCCGCGCCTGCGGCTATCGGCGCCACCAGCGAGGATCCCAAGGCGTTTGGTAAGGCAATCATCTTTGTTGCGCTGGGCGAAGGCATCGCGCTGTACGGCATGCTGATTTCCATTATGATTATCTCCAACATCGGCTGATAAAGGATAACAAGATGAAATTTTTTCTGATAAGCGATAATGTCGACACCAAGATGGGAATGCGCTTTGCAGGCATTGAGGGTGTGGTCGTGCACGAGGAGGACGAGGTGCGCCGCGAGCTGGAACAGGCGATGGCGCGCGAGGATGTCGCGGTCATTTTGATGACGGAAAAGCTGGTGTCCCTCTGCCCTGATATTGTGTACGAGCTCAAGCTCAACCACGAGCGTCCGCTGATTGTGGAAATTCCCGACCGCCACGGCAACGGCAAAACCAAGGACAGCATCAGCCGCTATGTCCGCGACGCCATCGGCATTAAGCTGTGATGAACAAGAGGTATCAGTATGGGAAACACTGCAAAAACGGATAATTTTCTGAAAGCTATCCGGCGCCACGTCAGCGCGCAGAAAAAGCAAATGCTCAGCGAGGTCAGCCAAATCAAGGAAGAAACCCTGACGCTGACGCGCAGCAAAGCGGAGCAGGACAGCGAAAAGTTGATTGCCGACCGCTTGGAGCAAAAGCGCACGGAGCAAACAAGCGTGCTCGCCAAAAGGACGCAGGACGGTCAGCGCGCGCTGTTTTTAAAGCGTGCCGAAATGACCGCTGCCGTCTTTGAAAAGGCGACGCAAAAGCTCATCCACTATACAAAAACGCCCGCCTACCGTGAAAGCCTGTTGATCAGTGCCGACAAAATCGCCGCGCTGTTCGGCGGCAACGAATGTGTGCTGTATGTCAGCGCGAAGGATATGTCCGTTGCGGCGGATCTCACCGCCTGCTTTACGGGCGGCGCCGAGGTCAAGCCGGACAGAACCATTGCCATCGGCGGCATCAAGGGCTATTGCAGGGCGATGGGCATTGTCGCGGATGAAACGCTTGACAGCAAGCTGCTGCAGCAGAGAGAATGGTTTATCGAAAACGCGCAGCTGAGCGTGCTGTGAGACAGTCTTTGATGATAAAGAGTGAAAGCTATGAATAATACAAATGTAATCTACGGTATCAACGGCCCTGTTGTCACCGTAAAAAATGCCGACTGCTTTGAAATGATGGAAATGGTGCATGTCGGCACACAAAAGCTGGTCGGCGAGGTGATTGGTATCACCGACGCCTACACCACTATTCAGGTATATGAGGAAACCACGGGGCTGAAGCCCGGCGACCCGGTGGAGGGCACCGGCGCGCCGATGAACGTGCTGCTCGGTCCGGGTATCCTTGACAATATTTTTGACGGCATCGAGCGTCCGCTGAAGGCGATTGAAGCGCAGGCAGGCGCGTTTATCAGCCGCGGCGCAAGCGTTGAATCGCTGGATCCCGACCGCTATTGGAAGGTCACGATGAAGGTCAAGCCCGGCGACAAGCTCAGCGGCGGTCAAATCTATGCCACCCTGCCCGAAACGCCGATTATCGAACACCGGGTAATGCTGCATCCGCAGCTTTCGGGCGTCGTCAAAAGCGTTATGCCCGACGGCGAATACAAGCTGCACGACACCGTGGCGGTTTTGGAGGACGCTTACGGCGAGGAGCACGCGCTGAGCTTGTGCCAGATGTGGCCAATCCGCACCGCGCGCCCTGTCAAGGACAGACTGACGCCCTCCATTCCGCTGATTACGGGACAGCGCATTATGGACACCCTGTTCCCCATCGCCAAGGGCGGCACGGCGGCAATCCCCGGCGGCTTCGGCACCGGCAAAACCATGAACCAGCACCAGCTTGCAAAGTGGTGCGACGCGGACATCATCATCTATGTCGGCTGCGGCGAACGCGGCAACGAAATGAGCCAGGTTTTGGAGGAATTCTCCGAGCTGATTGACCCGAAGTCGCAGCGCCCGATGACCGACCGTACCGTGCTGATTGCCAACACGTCCAACATGCCGGTCGCGGCGCGTGAAGCGAGCATCTACACCGGCATCACCCTCGCCGAATACTACCGCGACATGGGCTACCATGTGGCGATGATGGCGGACTCCACCTCGCGCTGGGCGGAGGCTTTGCGTGAGATTTCGGGCAGACTGGAGGAAATGCCTGCCGAGGAAGGCTTCCCGGCGTATCTCCCCTCCCGTTTGGCGGAATTCTACGAGCGCGGCGGCAGAGCGCAGACGCTTTGCGGCGACGAGGGCTCCGTTACGCTCATCGGCGCGGTATCGCCGCAGGGCTCGGACTTTTCGGAGCCTGTTACCCAGAATACCAAGCGCTTTACGCGCGTTTTCTGGGCACTGGACAAGGCGCTCGCCTATGCCAGACACTATCCTGCCATCAACTGGATGCAAAGCTACAGTGAATACTTCAACGACCTCGACCCGTGGTTCAAGGAAAACCTCGGCGAGGAATTTGTGGAATACCGCAACCGCATCAGCGCGCTGTTGCAAGAGGAAGCCTCGCTGATGGAAATCGTCAAGCTGATTGGCTCCGATGTTTTGCCCGACGACCAAAAGCTGGTCATCGAAACCGCCAAGGTGATTCGCGTCGGCTTTTTGCAGCAAAACGCCTTCCACGCGGACGACACCTATGTGCCGCTGGAAAAGCAAAAGCTGATGATGAAAACCATCCTCCACCTGTACCAAAAGGCAAAGGAGCTGGTGGCAAAGGAAATTCCGCTCTCCAAAATTTTGGCGCTCGGTCTGTTTGACAAGCTCAACAAAATGAAATATGACATTCCCAACAGCAAGCCCGGCATGTTTGACGATTACATTGCGGAGATTGATGAAAAGCTTGCTGAAATAGCAAGATAAGGAGGAAACGCACTGTGATTATTGATTATGTAGGCGTAAAAGAAATCAACGGTTCATTGGTTGTGATGGACGGCGTTGAGGGCGTTTCCAACGAAGAAATCGTCGATATCCGTCTGGAAAACGGCACGGTGCGCCAAGGCAGAGTCGTTCAAATCGACGGCAAGCGCATTGTGGTGCAGGTGTTTGAAGGCACGCGCGGC
This sequence comes from uncultured Ruminococcus sp., assembly GCA_902799325.1. Classification (GTDB taxonomy): domain Bacteria; phylum Bacillota; class Clostridia; order Oscillospirales; family Acutalibacteraceae; genus Ruminococcoides. Next base: position 3,790 of record CADCAD010000087.1, read on the forward strand.
ATCAGCCTGACCAACACGCGCACCCGTTTGACCGGGCATCCGATGGAGATGCCGCTCTCTCCCGAAATCATCGGCAGGGTGCTTGACGGCGCCGGCAGACCGATTGACGGCTTGGGCGACATTTTCCCCGTAAAGCGCCAAAACATCAACGGCACGCCGATTAACCCGGTGTCGCGCGTGTATCCCAAAAACTATATCAACACCGGCATCTCCACCATCGACACGCTGATGACGCTGATTCGCGGTCAAAAGCTGCCTATTTTCTCCGGCTCCGGCATGTCGCACAACGACCTGGCGGTGCAGATTGTCCGTCAGGCAAAAATCAGCGGCGCCGACAGCACCAACTTCGGCGTGGTGTTTGCCGCTATGGGTGTGCAGAAGGACGTTGCCGAGTATTTCAGAAAAAGCTTTGAGGAAAGCGGCGTGCTGTCGCGCGTCGTCATGCTCCTCAACCTGAGCAACGATCCGATTATCGAGCGTACCCTGACGCCGCGCTGCGCGCTGACGGTGGCGGAATATCTCGCGTTTGAGCTGGATATGCACATCCTCGTCATCATGACGGACATGACCTCCTACGCCGAGGCGCTGCGCGAGTTCTCGTCCTCCAAGGGTGAGATTCCCGGACGAAAGGGCTATCCCGGCTATTTGTACTCCGATCTTGCGTCGCTGTACGAACGCGCCGGTATGATTAAGGGACACCCCGGCTCGGTGACGCAGATTCCGATTTTGACCATGCCCAACGACGATATCACCCACCCGATTCCCGACCTGACGGGCTACATCACCGAAGGTCAGATTGTGCTTGACCGCACCCTGCAGGGACAGGGACTCTATCCGCCTGTCAGCGTGCTGCCGAGCCTGTCGCGTCTGATGAAGGACGGCATCGGCGAGGGCTACACGCGCGGCGACCACCAGGCGCTTGCCAACCAGCTGTTTGCGTCCTACGCCAAGGTCATTGACGCGCGCGCGCTGGCGAGCGTTATCGGCGAGGAGGAGCTTTCCCCCATCGACAAGAAATATATCGCCTTCGGCAAGCTGTTTGAATCGCGCTTTGTCAACCAGGGCTTCAACGAAAACCGCAGCATTGAGCAGAGCCTGGATTTGGGCTGGGAGCTGCTGTCCACCCTGCCGCGCGCGGAGCTTGACCGTGTGGACGACGCTGTGCTGGATATCTACTATAAGGGGTAAGCGTTATGGCTGTTCAGGCTGTGCCCACCAAGGGCAATTTGATGAATACAAAAAAGTCGCTGGCGCTCGCCAAAAACGGCTATGAGCTGCTGGACAGAAAGCGCAATATCCTGATTCGTGAAATGATGACGCTGATTGACCAGGTCAACGCCATTCAGGAAAAAATTGACAAGGCGTATGAGGAAGCCTATCTGGCGCTGCAAACCGCCAACGTCACCAACGGATTTTGCGAGGATATCTCCAAGGCGGTGCCGGTGGAGGACGGACTGCATCTTGACTTTCGCAGCGTTATGGGTGTGGAAATTCCGATTCTCACCATCGACGAGCCGACCGACGAAAAGCACATGTACTATGGCATGATGTCCACCAATTCCGCTGTGGACAAGGCGCACATGCTCTTTTCCAAGGTGAAGTACCTTACGGTGGAGCTGGCTGAAATTGAGAACAGCGTATACCGTCTGGCGGACGCGATAAAAAAGACGCAAAAACGCGCCAACGCGCTGAAAAACATCATGATTCCGCGCTTTGAGGAAACCGTGAAGTTTATCTCCGACGCGCTCGACGAAAAAGACCGCGAGGAATTCAGCCGCTTGAAGGTAATTAAACGCAATAAGCTAAACGAAGAAGAATAGCAAAAAGGCGCTGTGAAGAAACGAAGCTAAAAGCTTCCGACTTCACAGCGCCCTCTTTTTTGCAGCAGTTATGTGGAAAAAAGTTGAAAAAACCGCACAC
>CADCAD010000088.1 GCA_902799325.1 uncultured Ruminococcus sp.
GGCAAGCTGCCCTCGCGCAAAATCACCACCGGTGCGGCAAGCGGCTACAGCTCCTACGGCAACCAAATCGGTCTGGCGACCGGTCAGGTCGTCGAGCTGTACGATCAGGGCTATGTGGCAAAGCGCATGGAAATCGGCGCGGTCATCGGCGCTTCTCCCAAGGAGAACGTCATCCGCGAGGTGCCCATGCCCGACGACGTGATTGTCCTCCTCGGTGGACGCACGGGACGCGACGGCTGCGGCGGCGCAACCGGCTCCTCCAAGGCGCACACCGAAAGCTCCATCGAAACCTGTGGTGCGGAGGTGCAAAAGGGCAATCCGCCCACCGAGCGCAAAATCCAGCGCCTGTTCCGCAACCCTGCGGTGGCAAAGCTGATTAAGCGCTGCAACGACTTCGGCGCAGGCGGTGTGTGCGTCGCTATCGGCGAGCTCGCCGACGGCCTCACCGTTGACCTCGACAAGGTGACAAAAAAATATGACGGTCTTGACGGCACCGAGCTTGCCATCTCCGAATCACAGGAGAGAATGGCAGTGGTGCTCAACAAGAACGACGTCGATACCTTCATCGCATACGCTTCCGCCGAAAACCTCGAGGCGACCGCCGTGGCGGTTGTCACCGAGAGTCCGCGTCTGACCATGAACTGGCGCGGCGATACCATCGTTGACCTCAGCCGCGCGTTCCTCAACACCAACGGCGTCACGCAGGAAGCCAAGGCATATATCGCAGCTCCCAAGGCGGAGGACTGCTACCGCGAGGCATGTCCCGAGGAGCTTGCCGACCTGCCCTTCGAGAAAGCGATTGTCAAGAATATGGGCAGACTCAACGTCTGCTCGCAGATTGGTTTGTCCGAGCGCTTTGACGCATCTATCGGCGCGGCAACCGTCATGATGCCTTTCGGCGGCAAGCATCAGCTCACGCCGCAGGAAGCGATGGCGGCAAAGATTCCGCTGGAAAAGGGCGAAACCGACGACGCCACCGCCATGAGCTACGGCTACATTCCCGGCGTTTCGCGCTGGAGCCCGTTCCACGGCTCCGCCTATGCGGTGGTAGAGAGCACCTCCAAGCTGCTCGCCATCGGCGCCGATCCGCTGACCGCGCGCCTGACCTTCCAGGAATATTTTGAACGCTTAAAGGACGTCCCCTCGCGCTGGGGCAAGCCTGCCGCGGCGCTGCTCGGCGCTATGCAGGCGCAGCTCAAGCTCGGCCTTCCGTCCATCGGCGGCAAGGACAGCATGTCCGGCTCCTTTGAGGATATCGACGTACCGCCCACGCTTGTCAGCTTTGCCGTGGCAATGACCAAGGCGAGCAAGACCGTGTCGGCGGAATTCAAGCAGGCAGGCAGCAAGGTGCTGTATGTGCCTGTTCCCGAAAACAAGGCAACGCTCATGCCCGACTGGGACAAGCTGATTGCCATGTATAAAGCCGTTTACGCGCTGATGGACAGCGGCAAGGTGCTGTCCGCCTCCGTTGTCAAGGAGGGCGGCGCGGCGGCAAGCGTCTGCAAGGCTTGCTTCGGCAACGGCTTCGGCTTTAGCTTTACAAAGGAACTAACCAACCAAGAGCTGTTCGCGCCGCTCTCCGGCTCGCTTGTGCTCGAGCTTGCCGACGGCGCCGCGCTTGACAGCGATGTTTTGGCTTATGATTTGGGCACCGTCACCGACGACGGCAAGGTCACAATGGGCGGCAAGTCCGTTGCCGTGACCGCGCTGTGCGAAAGCTGGACGGCGCCGCTCGAAAAGGTATTCCCCACTCAGGCGGAATGTCCTGCCATCACGGTAGACGCGCCGCTTTACACCGCGCGCAACACCCATTCACCTGTCATCAAGGCGGCAAAGCCCAAGGTGTTTATCCCGGTATTCCCGGGCACCAACTGCGAGGTTGACACCGCGCGCGCCTTTGAAAAGGCAGGCGCCGAGGCGCAGCTTTTGATTGTCAAGAACCTCACCCAGCAGGGCATTGAGGAAACCATCGACAGAATGGTGCAGCTGATTCAGGGCGCACAGATGATTATGTTGCCCGGCGGCTTCTCCGGCGGCGACGAGCCGGACGGCTCCGGCAAGTTCATCGCCACCACCTTCCGCAATCCGCGCGTTGCCGAGGCGGTCAATGACCTGCTCAAAAACCGCGACGGCTTGATGCTGGGTATCTGCAACGGCTTCCAGGCGTTGATTAAGCTGGGCTTGGTGCCCTACGGCGAAATCCGCGACCTCCAACCCACCGACCCGACGTTGACCTTTAACACCGTCGGCAGACATATTTCGCACATGGCGTACACGCGCGTGACCTCGGTTAAATCCCCGTGGTTTGCCGGCGTCAATGCAGGCGACGTGTTTGCGATTCCCGTATCGCACGGCGAGGGACGCTTTATGGCGGACGAGGAAACCGTGAAGGCGCTGGCGGCAAACGGACAGATTGCCACCCAGTATGTTGACCTCACCGGCAAGCCGAGCGACAACATCGCCTACAACGTCAACGGCTCTGTCTGCGCCATCGAGGGCATCACCTCTCCCGACGGCAGAGTGCTGGGCAAGATGGGACACAGCGAGCGCAAGGGCGAAAACCTGTATCAAAACGTTCCGTTTGCTAAGGATCAGCAAATCTTTGAAAGCGGCGTAAAGTATTTTAAATAATCGACAGCATAAGGGCTGACCGCCGGGTCAGCCCTTTTCTATAGGCAATACCGCATAATTCAGGTGTGCGGATTGCGCAGTAAGATTTTTCGTCAGGTTGTACAAATAAATTGAGGTAAGGCTGTCGCCTTGCCGAGATTAAGCTGACGGAATAAGATTCAAGCAAGCCGGGCGCCTTGAATTGTGCGGTGTTGCCTATATGATATAGGCGGTAAAAATATCGACATCATCTTTACAAAACCGCGCGGATACGCTATAATGATAATTGTAGAGAAATGACAAAAAATCAAAACTGTATAGGAGGAGAATGTATGTTTTGTGAGAAATGCGGCACCAATAATGTGCCGACAGCCAAATTCTGCGCAGGCTGCGGCGCCAAATTGCAGCAGCAGGCGGCAAACAGCTATCAGGACGGCTTTCAGCAGGCGGACACGCAGGCGCAAAACGGCTACAGCCAAGGTTATCAGCAAGACTACGGCAGCGCTCAGGGCTATCCGCAGGGTGGCTATAGCTATGGTTACGGCTATCAGCCAAGCTACCGTCAGCCGCGCACGCCCGGCAGCGGTTTGAACATCGTTTCCATCATCGTCAGCGTCCTTGCCGGATTGCTGGCACTGACCTGTATCGGCATGATGTTCATTCCGAGCATCAGCATCAACAATAAAACGACCAACGCCGCCGGCAGCAACGCGCGCTTTTGCATTACATACCTGAATATGGACACGCAGAAGAAGCTGACGGAAGACGCGACAACCGCCCTTCGAAGCGGCAATGAATACAGCTATGACCAAAACTTTGTCGAGTTTGCCATCCAGAATTTTAATTCCTTATATCATTCTGATGATTCGACAAAAGCGAGTGTTGAGAATTATAAAAAATACGACAAGGATTATGAGCAGCTGGCTACCGACAGCACCGACTACACCATCCGCGCCATTATCGCGTTGGCGATGTTCATCATTCCGATGATTTTCCTGTTCAGCGGCGCCATTATGGCGTTTCTGCGCAGATCCGGCGCAGCCGGTCTGCTGATGACGGGCGGCATTATTTCCCTCATCGCTTCTATCTACTGGACGCTGTTCATCAACAACGTCGCGCCCTTTGGCAGAGTGTTCTTTATCGGCGCCTACTCCAATTCCGGCGTATTTCACGCCAACACCGGCGCGGTGATGACGGCAGCGCCTGTGCTGATGATCATCTTCAGCGCGCTGACGATTGCCGCTTCCGTCGGCGTCATCGTGGTCAACAAGGCAAAGGAGAGGGCATAGCGCATGTCTTTCAAAAAGGGTATCAACACGGTTTCTGTGGTTGCCGGCATCCTCGCCGGGCTGACGGCAATTGCCTGTATTGCCGCGGCGTTTTTTCCGAGCATCAGAATTAATGATGAAAAGATGGAAGAAATCGGCGATTTTTCATTTTTTATTATAATGTACCTTAATCAGGAAACCTTTGACAAAATCGCGGAAGCGCAGACGGAAGCCCTTGAAACCGGCAGGGAATACAGCTATGAGCAGAATATTTGGGAGTTTGCCGTTCAAAACTTGAACAGCATGTTCCATAACGAGGAATATAAAAAAGTAAATAAGATGTCCGACAGATTTGAGGGTGCCGGACAAGACAAGGATGATGTTCAGTTGGCGACCGAAAGCCGTGACTTCACCGTCCGCGGCTTTATCACGCTGGCAATTTTCGGCATTCCGATGCTGTTGCTGCTGCTGGGCGCCGTGATGGTGTTTCTGCGCAAAACCGGCGCTGCCGACATGCTGTTGGTGGGCGGCTTTGCTTTTACGGCGGCGTCCGTCTATTGGGTGCTGTTTATCCACAACATGGTGCCGCTGGGCAGAGTCTACATCAACGGCGCCTATGCCAACACAGGCGATTTTGCCCTTTCAACAGGCTTGCTGATGACCGCTGCGCCCGTGTGGATGATTATTTTAGGGGTGCTGACCACGGCGGAAGCGGTGGCGCTGATGGTGCTCCATAGATTGAAAGAGAGAGGGTAGAAGATATGACTCGTGCAAAAAAGAAAAACGCAGACAAAACCATTGCGGCAGACGCGCCCGTCCGCCGCACAGAGGTGGCGCCTGCGTCGGCGCTGATGCTGCTTGTCAATGCAGTCGTTTGCGCCATTGCCGCGCTGCTGCCCTTTGTGCCGGTTGGCATTGACGAACAGCTGATGAACCGCGCCACGATTCCCAATTTAATCGGCGTCATCAACCGCGGCCTCGAGCAGGACGCGCTGCGCATGGACAGCGTCAAGCTGATTCTTGTTTACACCGTGGCGGTGGTCTTTATCGCGGTCGGCGTTACCGGCAGCTATTACAGGGATAAGATTGCGCCGTTTTTCACGCTCGGCGGCGCGGTGCTGCTGATTTACTTTGCGTCCTCGTGGCTGCATATGGCGGCTCCCAACGCCCTGCAGCAAGCCTATACCAACAGCGGCATGCCCGTTATTGTGCTGCTGTTCAGCGCGCTTGCCGCCATCACCTCGGTTCTCGCGTTTTGCTTTTACAAGGAGAAGCGAAGCGGCAATTAATACTATTCTCTGATAGAAAGTAGACAGCTTTCTATCAGAGAGAAAACGCTTGGCGCGTTTTCCAATTGCGCAAAAGCGCAATTGCCGTCTTATACAATCTTGACGCGCCTACGGCGCTATTAAAAAAAGCCGGGTGCTTTTTGTTTTATCTTACGAACTCTACTCGAGAGCAGGCGAAAACGTTCATCGCTTAGTCGAAGAACTTGCGGTGAATTGCCTTCACAGCCTTGTCGGCGTCGTTGATGTCAATCAAAACGGAAACCTTGATTTCGCTGGTGGAAATCATCTGAATGTTAATCTGCGCGTCATACAGCGCCTCAAACATCTTGGTGGCAACACCTGCGTGGCTCTCCATGCCTGCGCCGACGATGGAAATCTTGGCTACCTCATCGTCATACAGCACTTCTTTTGCGCCGTGGCTGACCATGTAATCCTCCAAAGCGGCAACCGCTTCCTTGCCTCTGGACTTGGCAACGGTGAAGCTGATATCCTTTTTGCCGTCGTGACCGATGGACTGAAGAATGATGTCAACATTGATGTCCTTTGCGGACAGCTTGGAGAACATTTTGAACGCGATACCCGGGGTGTTGGGTACGCCGATAACCGAAATTCTTGCTACGTCTGTATCCTTGGCAACGCCGCTGATTAACATTTTTTCCATTTTTGTTTTCTCCTTTACAATCGTACCCGGAGCCTTGGCAAGGCTGGAGAGTACCTCAAGCTCGATGTTGTATTTTTTCGCCATTTCAACCGAACGGTTATTGAGCACCTGCGCGCCGAGGGTGGCAAGCTCCAGCATTTCGTCATAGGAAATCTCGCTGAGCTTCTTTGCGTTCTCCACCTTGCGCGGATCGGCGGTGTAAACGCCCTCAACGTCGGTGTAAATCTGGCAAAGGTCGGCGTGCATAGCCGCCGCAATCGCTACCGCGCTGGTGTCGGAGCCGCCTCTGCCGAGGGTGGTGATGTCGCCGTGACGGGAAATTCCCTGGAAGCCGGCGACAACAACGATGTTTTTCTTGTCGAGCGCCTCGCGGATTCTTTCGACGTTGACGCGCTTGATTCTTGCGCTGGTGTGTGCGGAAGAGGTTTCAAAGCCTGCCTGCCAGCCCAGCAGTGAGGTGGCGTGGTAGCCCAGCTTTTCAATCGCCATCGCCAGCAGCGCAATGGAAATTTGTTCGCCTGCCGCCAGCAGCATGTCTTTTTCTCGTCTGGATGCTTTGGGGTTGATTTCCTCTGCCTTGGCAATCAAATCGTCGGTGGTGTCGCCCTGCGCGGACACAACCACCACAACGTCGTTGCCCTTTGCAAATGTGTCGGTTACGATTCTCGCAACGTTCATGACACGCTCGGCGTCGCGCACGGAAGTGCCGCCGAATTTCTGTACAATCAAACTCATGTGCTTTACTCCTTCTATACAAATTCAGCCGGCAGCAGAGATTTTTGCATGCCGCCGATTGACTGTTGCCATAATATGGGTGCTGATTTCGGGCACCGTGATTTGCGGTATAGCCTTAAATATCGCCGATGCGGATAGCGGACAGCACCTTCACGCCGTCGCTCTCCAGCGCCTTGCACTTGGCTTCAAAGTCGGCATAGGACATTTCGCCGGTCAGCAGCGCGGTTTCGCCGCCGTTTGCCGCCGCGGTAATGTCGCCGAACGCCTTCTTTGCCTTTTCCTCGGCGCCGTCGCCCGTTACGCGGACATACATCGCGGAAACGGACTCGTGCCAGTCGATGATGTTGTTGCCGTCGCCGTCAGCCCAAAACAGGAAGCGTCTTGCCTTGAGGTGCTTGCAGCAGTCAACGATGTCGGCAACCACCGCGCTGGCGGTGGGCAGCTTGCCGGCGCCCTTGCCGTAGAACACCACGTCGCCGGTGCAGTCGCCGCGCACCATAATGCCGTTGAATTCGTTGTCAATATTGGAAAGCTGGCTCTTGAAGGGCACCAGCAGGGGAGCGGTGATGATGTCAATCTTGCCGTTTGCCAGCTTTTTGACTCTGCCAATCAGCTTGATGACATAGCCGAAGGACTCCGCAAAGTTGACGTCCTCCAGCGTAATCTTGGTAATGCCCTCGGTATGTACGCTTTCGGGATATACATGTCTGCCGTAGGCAAGAGATGCCAAAATGCAAATCTTGCGGCAGGCGTCGTGACCTTCGATATCCGCCGCCGGGTTGCGCTCGGCAAAGCCCAAATCCTGCGCCAGCTTCAGCGCGTCGTCAAACTGCATGCCGTCCTCTATCATTTTAGTCAAAATGAAGTTGGTGGTTCCGTTGAGAATGCCGGCAACCTCGCCGACATTGTTGGCGACCAGACACTGGTTCATCGGGCGGATAATCGGAATACCGCCGCCGACGCTCGCCTCAAACATAAAGTTGACGTTTTCTTCCTTTGCAATCGCAAGCAGCTCGGCGCCGTGCGCGGCAACCAGCTCCTTGTTGGAGGTGACAACGCTTTTGCCTGCCTTCAGGCAGCGCTTCACAAAGTCATAGGCGGGATTCAGTCCGCCCATTACCTCGACAACCACGCGGATTTCGAGGTCGTTGATGATTTCCTCAAAGTCCTTGGTGAATCTGTCCGCAATGGGGCTGTCGGGAAATTCTCTGAGGTCGAGCACCTTTTTGATGTAAATTTCCTCTCCCAGTCCGGAGAAAAGCTTCTGCTTGTGTGTCAGAAGGATTTCGGCGACGCCGGAGCCGACGACTCCGTGTCCCATAATTGCTACTGATACCATAATAACCTTACCTTTCTATCTCAGCACAGGAGCGCAAGGGAATCCCCTTGTGCTCCCGCTAAACTGTAAACGCGTTTGTTACGGCTGTGCGCCGTCGGCGCCCTGCGGCAATGCCTGCGACTCTCCGCCGCCTTCTGCGGCGCTTTCGCCGCCCTCGGCAGCGCTCTCGCCGGGCTCAGCGGCGCTCTCTCCGGGCGAACCGCTTTCCTCGCCGCCGGAGGTTTCTCCCGAGGTTTCGCCTCCCGGTTCAACGGAGGAGGTGTCGTCGCCGGTGGCATCGGGCACGCTGTCATAGCTGCTGTAGTCGCCCGTGTAAGGCTCATAATACGCCTCGCCGAACGCCGGCATGTTGTCCTCGGTGTAGTAGCCTACATATTTGCCCTCCACATATTCGGTAGAAACAATCAAGCCCGTTGAGGGATTGTAGGTCGCTTTTTTCACGTTGGGGGAGAGGTTGTATTCCTTGACCTCACGGTTTTTCAGGTACTCTCCCATGACCGTGGCAAAGAATTTTGCCGAACGGGTTTTATCGTTGATGGTGCCGGGAATGTCAAAGCCCGTCCAGGTCGCCATGGCGGCGTAGGGCGACAGTCCGCAGTACCAGCAGTCGTAGTCGTTATCCGTCGTACCGGTTTTGCCCACAATATCCCAGCCGGGAATGGCGGCATAGGCGGCAAAGGTGTGGTTGGTGTACGGCGCGTTTTCCATATTATAGTGGAGCAAACGGTTCATAATCGTCGCGGTTTCGGAGGAATACGCCTGACGCGGCACCTTGTCGCGGTTGTCGATGATGACGTTGCCCTCGCTGTCGGTGACATAGTAGTAGGTGTAGGGCTCATAATAGAGTCCGCCGTTGCCCATATAGGTGAACGCCGCCGCCATTTCGCGCACGCTGACGCCGCCGGTCATACCGCCGATGGACAGCGCACCGATGTGATAGCTGTCTGCGTCGTCGAGCTTTTTGAAGCCCATGACGTTGGTCGCCTGGTCATACGCTTCGTTGGGGCCGCCGATGAGCTTCATGGTCTGCACCGCCGTGGCGTTGGAGGAGCGCTCAATCGCGTCGGGCAGCAGCAGCTGACCGAGATAGGAGCCATAGGCATTGCTCGGGCCGGAAATCTTGCTGCCGTCGCTGCCGGTTTCGTAATCCTCCACAGGCTCGTCGAGCACAAAGGAGGAGTAGTAAAGCTGCTTGTTTTCAATTGCCATCGGATACACCAGCAAAGGCTTGATGGCAGAGCCGGGCTGCAGCGTGGAGTGCGTCGCTCTGTCCCAGTCCAGCGGACCGGTTTTGCGCTGGGAGCTGCCGACGGTGGCAATTACCCTGCCGTCAAAGTCCATCAGCACCGAACCGATTTGAATGTCGGGGTCCTGACTCTTGTCCATGTTGAGCGCGGCGCTTTCGATGAAGTCCTGCATCTGCTCGTCCATGGCGCTGTAGATGCTCAGACCCTCGGTGTAAATCTTTTCGCTCGCCGCACCCTCGCTGATATTGTACAGCTTGGCAAGGTCGGCGCGCAAATCGTAAATCATCTGGTTGTAGTACCAGTTCTGCACCTTGTCGTTGTCGTCGTCCTCGTCGTCGTCCTCGTGCGCGGTGGAAAAGCCGACAAAGGTCATCTTGTCGCTCTCCTGCAGCGCTGCCTGCAGCTCCTCGTCGGAAATTTTCTTTTGGTCGTTCATTTCGTAGAGGATGTTTTCGCGGCGGACGCGGTTGTTTTCGGGATACAGCAGCGGATTCCAGTGCGAGGGGTTCTGCGTGATGCCGGCGATGGCAACGCACTCGGCAAGCGAGCAATCCTTGATGCTCTTGCCGAAGTAAAGCTGTGCCGCCGCCTCAACGCCCTGACAGTTGTTGCCGTAGTTGACGACGTTGAGATACGCCTCCAAAATCTGTTCCTTGGAGTATTCCTGCTCCAGCCGCAGTGCCTTGGTGATTTCGCGCAGCTTACGGTTGATGGAAACTTCGTTGTCGTCGGTCAGGTTTTTAATCAGCTGTTGGGTGATGGTAGAGCCGCCGTAGGAGTCCGTGCCGGTCACCAGCGCGCCGACAGCGGACAGGGTGCGTGTCCAGTCCACGCCCTTGTGGTCAAAGAAGCGCTTGTCCTCAATGGTGATCTGTGCTTCCTTCATATATTCGGGAATGTCGTCAAAGTCCACCCAAATGCGGTTTTCCACATCATACAGCTTTTGTCTCTCGGTGAATTCGCCGGTCTTGCTGTCCTTAACAAAGATACGGCTGGTCTGGTTCATGGATTTTGCCTTGAGGTCGATGCCCGTAGGCTCCATCGCCAGGTGATAGATGTAAATACCCAGCGACACCAGCGTGATGACAGCGGCAACCATGCAGACGGCGAACACCGTCAGCAGCAGCTTGCCGAGTCCCTTGAAGAATCGCTTGACGCCGCTTTCGGCAGGCTTTGCGCCGACGGCGGTTTCAGCGGGTTTGTCCGTGTAATGACTGATGTCTGTTTCACGTTTATTGCGCATATTAACTCCTTTTGAAGCTTTGAAATGAATTAATAAACATATTTATATGTATTATAGCACTTTACTGTCAAAAAATAAATAACTAAAAACAATTTTTTGATAGAAAAATCCTGCATGCGCGCCGATTATTTTATGAAAATGGCGAATAATTGCGCGATTATCGCCCATACTAGTCCCGAAAGCAGCGAAAAGGGAGTGTTTTTTATGAAAAAACTGGTGGGCATTACGGGCTTGATTTTAATTGCCTGCGTCTGCATCGGCACTGCCGCCGCGCCCTCTCCGGCGCAGGAAGGCACGGCGCCGACAGTTGCCGTGACGGAAGCTGCGCAGGGCTATGTCATCGGCGACAGCGACGGCAACATCGCGGTGTTCGTGCCGGGAGAAG
>CADCAD010000089.1:0-5183 GCA_902799325.1 uncultured Ruminococcus sp.
TTCATATTGGCGACATACTTGGCAATCGTGCCGCCGCCGCCGAGGTCTACCCTGCCCAGCTCGCCGATTTGCCACTGGATGTTGTTTTTCTCAAGCAGGCTGCGCACCGCGCCCATATATTCCGCGGACGCGTCGGAGGTGTCATACTTGCCGCCGTGGCCGGTGTACTTGGAGATGACCACGCCGCCGTTGATATAGCAGCTGTTTTTCGCTTCGAACGCGGAGGCATAGGTGGGGTCAAACGCCGCGTTGACGTCGGCGGACAGGCAGGTGCTCTGCGACATGGCGCGGTAGCCCTCCACGCCGTCCTGCTTGGCGAGGTCATAGAGGAAGTAGCGCAGGAAATCGCTCTGCATGCCGGTGTTGCCGTCGCTGCCGATTTCCTCCTTGTCGGTCAGGTAGGTGACGCAGGTTTGCTCCACGTCCTTCGCGTCGAGCGCCGCCATCAGCGCCGGGTAGGCGCAGACCTTGTCGTCGTGGCCGTAGCCGCCGATCATGCTGCGGTCAAAGCCGATGTCCTTCGCCTTGAAGGACGGCACCAGACACAGCTCCGCCGAGAGGAAGTCGCCCTCGGTGATGCCGTATTTTTCGTTGAGAATCGCCATGACGTTGAGCTTGACAAGCTCCTTTTCATCGTCCGCGTCGGCATAGGGGCGCGAGCCGACCAGCACGTTCAAGTCCTCGCCGGTGAACGCCTTTGCCATAGGCTTTGTCACCTGCTCCTGCGCCAGGTGCGGCAGCAAGTCCGTCACGCAGAAGCAGCTTTCGTTTTCTTCATCGCCCCACTTGACATCTACGCGCGTGCCGTCGAGCTTGACAATCACGCCGTGCAGGGTGAGCGGAATCGCCGTCCACTGGTATTTTTTCAAGCCGCCGTAGTAGTGGGTTTTGAACAGCGCCAGGTTGTTGCTTTCATACAGCGGATTGGGCTTGAGGTCAATGCGCGGCGAGTCGATGTGCGCAATCGCCAGACGCGCACCGTTTTTGACGCCGTTTTTGCCGATGACTGCCAGCGCCACCGCCTTGTCGCGGTTGACGAGGTACACCTTGTCGCCTGCCTTGTAGGAGGCGTCGGGATCATAGGCGGCAAAGCCTGCCTTTTTGGCGGCTTCCACGGTGTAAGCCACCGCCTCGCGCTCCACGGGAGAGGCGTTCAAAAACGCCTTGTAGCCCTCACAGAAGGCGTCCGCCTGCGCGATTTCCTCGGCGGAGAGCGCCTTGGCGCCCTTCGGCTCGTTCATCAGTTGCTCGCGCAGCAGCGCGGTTTTGGATTTTTCTTCTGACATATGAATCATTCCTTCCATTATACAAATTGATTGTGTGCCGTTTGCGCGCCGGTTATGCGTCCGGCTGTCCGTACAGCTCGCGGTAGTGCTCCTTGGTGTCCTCCACCTGCCTGACATAGCTGCGCGTTTCGTCAAACGGAATATTGCCGGCAATCAGCGTTTTGCCGTCGGGGCTGATTTCTTCATTCTTCAGCCACTCGCTGACATTGTTCATGCCGCCGTTGTACGCGGCGACGGCGCAGACCTCGTCGCCGTCAAAGTAGTCGAGCAGATAGCGCAAAAAGTAGCAGCCGTAGTCGATGTTGACCGAGGGGTTAAACAAATCGTCGGCGGTGTATGCCGCTTCCTCGCCGCGGTAGTCCATCAGCCATGTAAAGGTTTCGGGCATGAGCTGCATCAGTCCGCGCGCGCCGGCGCCGGATTCGGCGTCCTTTTGAAAGTTGCTCTCGGTGCGGATGACCGCGTACACCAAATTGGGATCCAGCTTGTGTGCTTGTGCCGCCTGCGTGACGTCGTCGCTGTAGGACAGCGGATACTGCGCTTTTTTTACGTTGTCGCTGACCTGATGGTGAAAGCCGGAGGTGGTCAGCAGCAGCACAATCACGGCGGCAGCAATCACCAAGCCGCCGATGATGAGCGGCACCCGGTTGGGCGCCTTTTTGGATTGGCGCTTATTTTGCGTCTTTTGCGTCTTTTGCGTCTTTTGCGTCTTTTGCGTCTTTTGCGTCCTGCTTGCGTGGCGCTGCGCCATTACCTCACCTCCGTCGCTATTGTCAGATAAAGCAGCGCAGCCTTGTGCCGCAAAGCCGCTTCATCGCCGTTGTTTTCTATGATGTAGTCAGCGTTCTCGCGGAAAAACGCTTCGCTTCGCTGGGCGCTCATGCGCTCTCTTGCGCGCGCCTCTGTGATGCCGTCGCGCGCCATGATGCGCTGCAATCGGCTGCTTTCGTCCGCCGTGACCGCGATAACGCCGTCGCAGATGACGTCCGCCCCGGCTTCAAACAGCTGCGGCGCGTCGTATATCACCACGCCGCTCCGCCCCCGCAGCCGTTCAAACAGGACGGCGGTGACAAAGGGGTGCACAATGTTGCCGAGCAGCTGTGTGTTCTCGGGGGAAGCAAACGCCGCCTGCGCCAGCGCACGGCGGTTGATTTCGCCGCTGTCGGTCAATACCTGCTTGCCGAAGCAAGCGCCGATGGTGCGCACACAGGGCGAGCCCTTGACATAGAGCTGCGCCACGATCTCATCCGCGTTGATGACCGCCGCGCCGCAGGCGGCAAACGCCTTGGCGACGGTGCTTTTTCCGGCGCCGGTCTGCCCGGTCAAGCCGATTAATTTATATTGTCTCAAGGTCAATCACCTCAAATCCCGCCGCGCGAATCAGGCGGTTGTACACGGCGAGCCCCACGCCCTCGGTGGAAGGCAAACGGGAATAGACCGTTTGAATGGTGCCGTTTTCGTCGATTTTGCGCAGGCAGTCAAACAGGTGCCGCGCGTGCGTCAGATAGTCGCCGCGCCTGCCGAGCGACACGGTTTTGACCGAAAGCGACAGCAAATCCTCGTCGCAGCAGAGCGCGCAGACGCCCTCCTCTGCATGGGCGTTGACGTAGTTGAGATACGCCTCGTCACTTCCCTTGAGCAGCACCACGTTTGCCCGGGGCGCATAGTGCTTGTATTTCATGCCGGGGCTTGCCGCCTTGGCGCCCTCGCGGAGCTGATGGAGCACCGCGTCGTCCACCTCCACCGCGCCGAGCACCTCGCGGAGCATTTCCACGGTGACGCCGCCGGGACGGAGCACGCGCGGCACGCCCTCGGCGAGGGTGATGACGGTGCTCTCCACGCCGACCTCGCTGGCGCCGCCGTCGAGCACCGCGTCGATTTTGCCGTTCATGTCGTTGAGCACATGCCGTGCGGTGGTGGGGCTGGGCGAGCCGGAAAGGTTTGCCGAGGGCGCGGCAAGCGGCGTGTCAGCCGCCCGAATAATCGCCTGCGCCACCGGGTGCGCCGGAAAGCGGATGGCAACGGTGTCCAGCCCGGCGGAAACCTCCGGCGGCACCGCGTCCGTGCGCTTCATAATCATGGTCAGCGGTCCCGGCCAAAAGGCTTTGGCGAGCGCCTTGGCGCTTTCCGGCACTTCGCGCACCAGCCGAAAGCGCCCGATGTCCGCAAAATCCGCGATGTGGACAATCAGCGGATTGTCCATCGGTCTGCCCTTTGCCTGAAAAATTTTGGCAACCGCCGCGCCGTTGAGGGCGTCAGCCGCCAAGCCGTAGACCGTTTCGGTGGGTATCCCCACCACGCCGCCGTTTTTTAAGATGTCGGCGGCTGTTTGTATTTGCTGTTCATCTAAAACTAAGGTTTTCATCCGTTTTGTTCCATACTCTCTTTGAGTTTTTCGGCGCGGTCGGCGGCGACAAGCGCGTCGATGACCTCGTCGAGGTTGCCGTTGAGGATATCCTCGAGCTTATAGAGCGTCAAGCCGATGCGGTGGTCGGTGAGCCTGCCCTGCGGATAGTTATAGGTGCGGATGCGCTCGCTGCGGTCGCCGGTGCCGACCTGCGATTTTCTGTCGGCGGCAATCTCGTTCGCCTGCGCGTCCTGCTTTTCCTTTAGAAGGCGGCTTTTCAGCACCTTCAGCGCCTTGTCCTTATTTTTGTACTGGCTGCGCTCGTCCTGACATTCCACCACCGTGCCCGTGGGCAGGTGGGTAATGCGGATGGCGGAGCTGGTTTTGTTGATGTGCTGACCGCCGGCGCCGCTGGAGCGGAAGGTGTCGATTTTGAGGTCGTTGGGGTTGATTTCCAGCTCCACGTCCTCCGCCTCGGGCAGCACCGCCACGGTGGTAGTGGAGGTGTGCACGCGCCCCTGACTTTCGGTTTCGGGCACGCGCTGCACGCGGTGGACGCCGCTTTCGTATTTAAAGCGCGAATAGGCGCCCTCGCCGTTAATCATAAAGGAGATTTCCTTGTAGCCGCCCAGCTCGGTTTCGTTGGCGTTGAGCACCTCGATTTTATAGCCGCGCCGCTCGGCATACATGGAATACATGCGGAACAGCACCGCCGAAAACAGCGCGCTTTCCTCGCCGCCGGCGCCGCCGCGGATTTCCACGATGACGTTGCGCTCGTCGTTGGGATCCTTGGGCAGCAGCAAAATTTTGAGCTGCTCGGACAGGCTTTCTATCTGCTCCTTGGCTTCGTCCAGCTCGAGCTGCGCGAGCTCTTTTAATTCCGCGTCGGAATTATCATTGAGAATCTCCAAGCTGTCGCGCTCGCTTTGCACCGCCTTTTTGTAGTCGCGGTAGGTCAGCACGATTTCCTCAATCGACTTGATTTCCTTCATGACCTTTTGGTACTCCTCCGGGTCAGCCGCAACGCCCGGCTCGTACAGCCGGCGGTTCAGCTCGGCGTATCTTTTATCAAAAATTTCAATTCTTTCAAACATAGCGTTACTCCGTCAGAATTTTTTTGATACCTTTTTCCGCTTTTTTGCGCGGCAGCATGACTTCTCTGCCGCACTGCTCGCATTTGAGCCGGAAGTCCATGCCCACGCGCAGCAGCGCAAAGGTGTTGCCGCCGCAGGGATGCTGCTTTTTCATTTCCACACGGTCGCCCACGTGAAAGGTCATACCCTCACCCCCATAGTTATACAGGTTATATTATACACCAAGTTTGGAGATTAGGCAAGAGGTAAGGCAGCATGCCGTATCATGCGTCATTATCGCACAGCAACATGCGGCGCAGCCGCAGGGCAAAGCTTCCTATATTGCAAAAAATTCCCTCCCGAAGCCGGGAGAGAATCTAAGTTTGTCGAAAAACTAACTTTTCTATTTCAATGATGGCAAAATTTTATGCTGACGTTTGAAAGGCTCCCTCGCGGTGAGGGAGCTGTCGCCGTCAG
>CADCAD010000089.1:5241-10701 GCA_902799325.1 uncultured Ruminococcus sp.
GCGTTGCGGCGCGCCACCTCCTCCACCACGGAGGAGGCTTTCACTTTGTCAAATGTTGTTCTGAAAAAAATCACATGCGGACTTTTTCTACAGCCTGAAATTCCCTCCCGAAGCCGGGAGGGAATCTTTCATTCATTCAATTTCTGTCGTAAATTCGGCAAGATAGCGCTGTAGTGAAGTCACATCATTAACGTCAATTCTATGATTGCCGTTTACATCTAATACGCCATAGAAGTCATCGTCATAATCGGGCTCACGACCATACTCGGCAGCTATTCTTTGCATTTTTGTTACATCCGAAATATCCAGCTTGCCGTCCAGATTTGCGTCGCCGGTCAAAGCGCCGATATTCAGTCTTTTAATCGCTTCGGTTAAGTCTTCGTATTCCTGATGCTTATCCACCAGATTTTCCAAGCCGATGAAGGTTTTCTGCTTGACGTCATAAATGCAGTATCTTGTTTCAAAAGGAGCGCGCATCAAATCACCGTCAAAGGTCTTGTTGCATAAGCGGATCCACGTCCTGATAAAATGCGGTTCCTGCAGCGCATACTGTGCCTGTATCAGTGCCCAGTCAATGCTGCCGCCGCTGTAGTGATGATACAATTCTTCGTAATAATAGCTATTCTCACCGAACACGGGCTCATAATAATAGCCATGCTCTATCGCGTGCGCCTTGGCAAAGGTAAGAAATTCATCTCTAAAGGCGGTAGTAGAGCGCGGTTCGGTAAAATATACGTCATCTGCTTTTGCAGCTGCCGACAAGGGAAAAATACCGAAAAGACATGCTATCAATACCAAACTAACGATTTGCTTTTTCATAAAATCCACCTCATTCTTCTACGGGAAACTGTGTTATATTATTACTATACCATTTTTTTCATGCTTGTCAATTGCTTTTGTTAAGATTTCACATTTTTGCAGGCATACAGGCGCGCCCCTGCGGAGTTAAGGATAGGTTGGGGTTTGTCGCATGGTTTCAATATATACCCTTTAGGGTCAGGGCTTGCCCAACATACAAAAAACAACCCGGCCCCTAACGGGGTACCGGGTTGAAAAAAGAAGGCTTGATTAGCTATAGACCGCCCAAACATTGGCGCCGCCGGAAAGCGCGCCGTTGCTGCCGGCGTAGCTCTTGTCGCTGGTGCCGGTGATGACGTCAAAGTCGATGGAGGGCTCGGTGGTGCCGGTTTTGAGCACCTTGTATTCCACCACGAGGAACTCATAGCCGGGCGAGGTGAAGTCGTAGCCGCTGAGCATGGAGCCGTTGAACACGACCTTGCCGTCGATATCCTTGTTCAGCAGCGCACCGTAGTTGGCGGGCTCCACCAAATAGGCGTTGGTCTTTTCCAGCATGCCGCTGTCATAGGTGACCTTGCCCTGGAAGTTGACCATGTTTTCGGGCACCTCGAGGAAGTAGGTGCACACCACCGTGTCGCCCACCTTGTAGCTCTTGCCGCCGATGGTCAAATCCTTGGCGGCGCTGTCCTCCTGCGACTTGCCGGAGGTTTTGCCCTCGGAGGCGTTCTTCGGGGTGGTTTTTCTTTCGGTGTTGCTCTTGGTGCCGGAGCCGTTGTTGGTATTGGTATTGCTGTTAGTGCTGTTGCTGTTGGTATTGCTGTTGGTGCTGTTGTTATTGGTATTGCTGTTGGTATTATTGTTGGTTTTGGTATTCGTATCGGCGTTTGCTTTGCTGTTGGTTTTCGAGGTCTGCGTGTCGGCGCTCTTGTTCGTTTTGGTTTCGGCTTTCTCCTCATTGGCGGGCGCGCTGACAAGCTTGCCGTCCTTGTCCACATACACGCCGCTGACCTCCTCGGTCACAATCTCGGTGGCAACCGCTTCGTCCGCCGTCGCCTTATCGCCGGATGTGCCGCCGCAGCCTGCCAAGCTCGCGGTAATGATTGACGCCGCCAAAAGCGCAATAAGCGAGCCGCTGAGCAGCTTTTTCTTTGATGAAGTTTCTTTTTGTGCCATATTAACCTGTCCTCCGTGTATTTCCTTGAGTTTTCAAGCAAGCATACCTTTCCAACCGATATGCGTTTTCAATGGTTATTATAGCAAACGTTTTCAAAAAAATAAAGAGATTTCACAAAATCTTCAAAAAAATTTCATTTATAATTTACATGACTTTTTCCTTGCAAAAGCCATATGCTTGTAGTAAAATAAAAATGTACCAAACAACCGCAGATTTATTGTCAAATTTTATCCGAAAGGAAGGGATCCCCCATGAAAAAAGCATTAGCCTCTCTGCTGGCGGCTGTGATGGCGTTCGGCGGCACGGCAACGGTTTATGCCGGTGCGGAAAGCGAAGCCGCCGCAGGCAAGCCGTCCGGCTTTGCGACGGAAAAGGCGCTGTATGTGCACGCCGTATCCGGCTCCGATGACACCGAAGCGTGGCAGGCGTGGCAGAGCGTTCACGACGAGGACTTTGACGAAGCCAACCCGAACGAAAAATACTTCTTCCTCCCCACCTCCGCCAAAGACGACAGCATGGACGTCTACAACGGCTTCGGCGGCAGCGTGACGCTCAACGGCGTGACGATTCCCCCGGGAGAAACGCGCGCGGTCGGCTACAGCACCGCGCAGAGCTGCAGCGTCACGGCGGACGGCAGCACCTACACGCTCAAGGTGATGAAGTCCAACGCCGAGGCGGCGGTGTACATCAACAACCCCGACGCGGACGGCAGCGGCACCGAGCTGTCGGTTTACCTCAACGACAACAAGGAAAACAGCGCAAAGGCGACCGGCGCGATTGTCACGCCCGACGGCAAGATTGACAACACCGCCATTAAGAAAATCAAAGGGCGCGGCAACACCTCGTGGCAAAAGCCGAAGAAGGGCTACAACATCACCTACGACAAAAAGGTTTCGGTTGCCGGCATGGAGAAGAACAAAAAATACTCCATCCTCCCCAACTATCAGGACGACTCGCTGTCGCGCAACCGTATTCTGTTTGACCTGTCCGACGCGGTGGGCATGCCCTATGCCTCCGACTCGCGGTATGTGGATTTCTACATCAACGGCTACTACTGGGGCAGCTATCAGATGGCAGAAAAGGTCGAGGCAGGCAGCCTTGTCACCGACGTCACGGGCGAGGAATATCTCAACGAGGACGGCACCGTCAACGCGGATTTCCCGTTTATCGCCGAGGTGGACGCGAGCGCAGGCGGCGATGATTACTATGTCACCTGCGACGGCGGCGTGAAAATCACCATTAAAGCGCCCGAAATCGATCCCGGTCAGCCGGGCTATGACGAGGTGAAGGCGTATGTGCGGGAGAAATTCAACACGCTGATCAAGCAGTGCCGCACCGCGACGCGCAAGACCTCCACCTCGATTGCGGATCTGATTGATTTGGAATCGGCGGCAAAGCTCTATTTGATTAACGAGCTGGGCAAAAACTGGGACGCCGGCGTTTCGAGCACGTTTTTGACCTATAAGCAGGACGAAAACGGCAAGTATAAATTCTTCGGCTCGCCCGTTTGGGACTACGACAACTCGCTCGGCAACGCCACGGGCGTCGAGTGGGATTTGCGCAGCATGGGCGTCAGCGACTACCAAAGCTTTGACGGCTGGTGGTGCAAATTCAAGGGCAAAGCCTCCAACGAAACCATGTCCTACAACATCATCAACAACCTCGCGCGCAACAAGGAAGTGCTCGCGGTGGCGGCAAGGGTGTGGTTTGAGGACTTTATGCCTGCCATCAACCACTTTGCCGGCAAGACGAAAAACGCGGCGGTCAGCGGCGAGCTTTATTCCTCAGAAGAATATTACGCCCTGATTAAGGACAGCGCCGCCATGAACTACACCGGCGGCTGGCTGCTGAACACCGGCAGCTGGATTGCGCCGCGAAACGCGCAGAAAAAGGCTGTGTTCGACTTCTACACCGGCGAATACGCCGCAAGCGGCACCACGCGCTTCAACTCGACCTTCAAGGGCATGTACGACTACGCGGTGCGCTGGATGCTGAACCGCGCGGCGTGGCTGTCGAGCCAGATGTACGCGGACTACACCGGCTCCAAGGTGCAGTATGACATCAACCGCGACGGCGTATTCGACGTCAACGACATCACCGATTTGCAGCGCGCGCTGGCGGAATACACCACGCTGAGCGCCCTGCAGGCTGACCTCGCCGACGCCGAGGGCGACGGCTTGAGCGTATCGGACGTCACCCATCTGCAACGCGTCAAAGCCGGCTTTGTATAATACCCGTTTTTTATACCAATCTTCATGAAAAAGTAGACTTTCTATCAGAGAATAGTATCACCGGTCAAAAAGGTGCTGACTTCCAACTTGCCTTGGAAGCAGCACCTTTATGTTTATATCTTATGAAAGCAGGTGTCCTCGGGGTTAATCTCGCGCGTTTCGGCAGGCTTGCTGCCGGAATAGTGGAACATCAGCTCCTGGCTTTTGACGCTCACCTTGGCGCCCTCGGGAATGGAATTGGTGATGAAGGCGTTACCGCCGATGACGACGTTTTTGCCGATGACCGTGTCGCCGCCGAGGATGGACGCGCCGGAATAGATGGTCACGTTGTCGCAGATGGTGGGGTGACGCTTTTTGCCGCGGAGGTTCTGACCGCCGCGCGTGGACAGCGCGCCGAGGGTGACGCCCTGATAGATTTTGACGTTATTGCCGATTTCGGTGGTTTCGCCGATGACAATGCCGGTGCCGTGGTCGATGAAAAAATACTTGCCGATGGTGGTGCCGGGATGGATGTCGATACCCGTCAGGCTGTGGGCATGCTCGGTCATAATGCGCGGAATCAGCGGCACGCCGAGCAAAAACAGCTCGTGGGCGATGCGCGACGAAAAAATCGCGTACAGTCCCGGGTAGGTGCAGATGATTTCGTCCTTGTTGTAGGCGGCAGGGTCGCCGTCGTAGAACGCCTGGATATCGGTTTCGATGTACTCCCTGATTTTGGGGATCGTCTCCAAAAAGGCAAAGGTAATCCGCTCGGACTCGGCGCGGATGGCGTCCGCGTCCGCCATTTCATACTCGGGCATATAGCGCAGAACAATGGACGTCTGGCGAATCAAATGGAAGATGATGTCCTCCAGCAAAATCGCAATATTGTTGCGCACGGTGTAGGTGCGGTAGTTGCTGTTGCGGTAGTAGCCGGGATAGATGACGACCTTGAGCTTTTCGAGAATGTCAATCACCACGTCCTTGTCGGGGTACTCAAAGATTTTGTTCGCGTCGATAACGCGCCCCTTGGCGTAGTCGTCCATCAGCAAATTGACAATGCCGTTGATTTTTTCGTCCATACCGTTTGCCATAATATCACCTCATCAAAGCGTATGCGGATTGCTTTTTATATATTATCACACCCGGCAAAGGATTGTCAACCGCACAGCGAACTAACAGGCAACGGAATAGTATTAGTGGCGGCGCTTGTGTCCGCCCATTTGCCGCAGAGCGGCAAAATGACAGGGGCAAGCCCTGTCACTACAATGTTTAGGA
>CADCAD010000090.1 GCA_902799325.1 uncultured Ruminococcus sp.
TCCAGCTCCTCAAAGCCAGGGCTGTAGTCGCTGACGTCCGTCAGCTCAAACCTTCGCTTTGTCTGGTTGAGGGACGCTTTTAAATTTGTCAGAGGTTCGGCATAAATATTGTTGGTTTGAAGGTGGGTGAAGTCCCGTGTGTTGCTGTAGAAGTCGGACACCTCATCGGGATGGAACACCCCCGACTCACCGAGCGCCGTTATGACCTCGTCGATGTGATCCATCAGACCGATGACATTCACGGCTTGCATAGATGATACTGCCAAACTCAAATCACCTCTTTTGCTGTTCGCTGCTTATAGAATCAGCAGCGACTTGATTGTTTTTCTGTCCAGTTGATATCGAATTCCCTCAATCAGGCTGATGACGTTCATCAGCTCGGTTTCGGAAGTAAACATATAGGAAATCATCACGACCGAGGGGTTGACGGAAAAGTGGATGTTGTGCTTCGCCAGCTTATATTTTACCCTCGGGGGAATGTCTCCGGCGTAGTTGTAGCCGATTTTGTTAATCATTCTGCCGGTGCCTGCGCTTTGCATAACGGCGAACACCTCGCCGGTGCTTTGTGCGCGACACATTTTGTCTATCAGCTTGGGGCTGATGTTGGTGTAGCGCAGGAAAAGCGTCTTTTTGATGGCTTCGGGCGGCAGGTCATAGTATTTTTTCAGCCGCAAAATCTTGGAAAAAATCATGTAGTCGTTAACGGTAAAGAACATGGAGCGCAGCTCCTCGCGTTCCTGCCCTTTTGTTTTGGCGACCACCAGCTCCAGCAGATTGTGAAATACATAATCGTACAGTGCCACTTCAATTTCCGCGACTGGCAGCTTGCCGTTTTCGTCGGGACGGAAGCGCTTGAGCAGCTTAAAGAACGGGGTGGAGGAGAGCGCCGCCAAAAATTCTTCATAGTTTTCGGCGTTTGCCAGCCGGTTGACGTCAATCTCGGTATGCTTGGCAAAGAAGCTTGGAAACTGAAAAATGAATTTTTCCGTGGCGTTGGCGCTGAGCAAAATCAAAAAGCGCAGAATCTGCTCGACCTCTATCTGCTCCACAATAAAGCGCGAAAAGCCGCTGCTCACGTCTGAATCATAGCGGCACAGCGAGTCAAATTCGTTGAACAGCTCCTGCCGCAGCAGCTGCTCCAGCCTGCCGCGGTGCACGTCGCGCTCGTTGACGTCCGCCAAAACCGAGGCGAAATGCGTGTGCGACTTCAAGTACACCATGACCTCCGCCACGCTTTGGCATGCCAACAGGTTGCTGTAGTCGCGCTCTTTCAGCTGCTTTCCGAATTTGGCGCGGGCTTTTGTCAGTACGGCTAAGGATGTTGATGACATACCCGCCTCCTAATCATCCGCCAAAACGCGGCTGACGATTTCGTCTGCCCAGCGGTCGCAGTTGTTTTCGTAATCGGAATTCAGTTTAATCATCACCGATTGCTGACGGGCGGAAATTTCCTCCCATTCCTTTTCGGTTTTTTGTTCTTCATAAGCGTCGTTTTTCTTGACGGTTTCCAGCGCGTCCGAAATGTAGTTGTCATACATTTCCTTGGACTGGCGCTCGATTTCCTCCTTGCGTGCCTCGGCGGTTTTGCGGCTTTTTTCCTCCAGCAGCTTTGCCTCGTTATCGGCGTCAATGATACGCTTAATCATGTCCTGCATAAATAATTACACCTCTAATTCTTCAACGCCTGCAGCGGCGCGGGAATCCGTCCGCCGCGGTTGATAAACACCGCAGGAGAGCCTGCGCGAACGGGCATAACGGGGCCGGAGCCGAGCAAGCCGCCGAATTCCAGCACATCGCCTGCCTGCCTGCCGACAGCCGGAATCAGGCGCACGGCGGTGGTTTTGGTGTTGACCATGCCGATGGCGGCTTCATCCGCGATGATGGCGGAAATGGTTTCGGCGCTGATGTCGCCGGGCACCACAATCATGTCGAGTCCCACCGAGCAGACGGCAGTCATGGACTCGAGCTTGGTGATGTCCAGATAGCCGCTCTTGGCGGCGGCAATCATACCGGCGTCCTCCGACACGGGGATAAACGCGCCGCTCAGTCCGCCGACATGGCTCGACGCCATCACGCCGCCTTTTTTCACAGCGTCATTCAGCAGCGCCAGCGCAGCGGTGGTGCCGTGGCAGCCGCAGACCTCCAGTCCCATTTCCTCCAAAATATAAGCGACGCTGTCGCCGACAGCCGGAGTGGGGGCGAGGGAGAGGTCAACAATGCCGAAGGGCACGCACAAGCGGCGGCTGGCTTCCTTGGCGACCAGCTGTCCCATTCTCGTAATCTTAAACGCGGTCTTTTTGACCATATCGGCAATTTCCGTAATATCCTTGCCGGCGCCGCCCTTGGCGAGCGCCGCGCGCACCACACCGGGCCCCGAAACGCCGACGTTAATCACGGTGTCCGCTTCGCCGACGCCGTGGAAGGCGCCTGCCATAAACGGGTTGTCCTCGGGCGCGTTGCAGAACACCACCAGCTTTGCCGCGCCGATGCAATTGCGGTCGGCGGTGATTTCGGCGGTCTGCTTGACGATTTTGCCCATCATCTTCACCGCGTCCATGTTGATGCCTGCCTTGGTGGAGCCGATGTTGACCGAGGAGCAAACAAAGTCCGTCTCGCTCAGCGCCTGCGGAATACTTTCAATCAGCGCGTAGTCGCCGCTGGCAAAGCCTTTTTGCACCAGCGCGGAGTAGCCGCCGATGAAGTTGACGCCCAGCTCCTTTGCCGCCTTGTCGAGCGTGTGCGCAAAGCGCACCACGTTTTTGCTTTGACAGGGCGCCGCCACCATGCCGATAGGGGTGACGGAAATGCGCTTGTTGATAATCGGGATGCCGTATTCACTTTCAATATCCTCGCCTGTTTTGACTAGGTCCTTGGCGCTGCGCATGATTTTGTCATAAACCTTCACGCACGCCTTGTCGATATCCTCGTCCATACAGTCGAGCAGCGAAATACCCATCGTGATAGTTCTCACGTCCAGGTTTTCGTTGTCAATCATATTGATTGTTTCCAGTATATCTTTGGTTTCCAGCATAGAGTAAATCCTTTCGTCCGGTTAAATTCTGTGCATGCTGTTGAAGATGTCCTCGTGCATTAAATGAATCTTCGTGTTGGTGCTGTCGCCCACGCGGTTCAGGTTTTCACGCAGTTCCTCAAAGCCGACGGACGCCTTGTCGATTTCCACCAGCATAATCATGGCAAACATGTCCTGCAGCACGCTTTGCGTCACCTCAACAATGTTGACGTTCGCGCAGGCGCAGGCGTCGGACACCTTGGCGAGAATACCGACCGTGTCTTTGCCGATAACCGTGATAATCGCTTTCATTATTACCTCCTAACCCTATATACTATACTAATATATAGATAAAAATTTACCGTATTATTATAGTCTTTTTTTACGCTAAAGTAAAGTCAAATCTTGCATAAAGTTGATTGTTGTGCTATTATTTTTTTGGAGGGATTTGAAATGAAACTCATCTGCGATATGCACACCCATTCCGATAATTCTTTTGACGCAAAAAACAGCGTTGACGAGATGTGTCAAGCCGCTGCTGCGGCAGGTCTATACGCGCTCGCCGTCACCGATCACTGCGAGGCGCCGTTCATCCGCTTCGGCGCGGACTGCGAGTTCGGCTGCTTTGATGAGCAGATTCCGAAATCCTTTGCCGACGCCACCGCCGCGCGTGAAAAATACGCCGGCAGGCTCAAGGTGCTGCGCGGCATGGAGCTCGGCGAGCCGACGCACGATCCGGCTGCCACGGAGCACGCGCTGGGTTACGGCGATTTTGACTTCATTTTAGCCTCTGTGCACAACATGAAAAACATGCAGGATTTTTATTATATGAACTACACCGGCGTGGACATTGACAGGCTTTTGGCGCAGTATTTTGACGAGCTGTGCGAAACCGCCGCCTTTGCGCATTTTGACAGCCTGGCGCACCTGACCTATCCGTTGCGCTATATCGTGGCAGGAACGGGAAAGATGCCGGATTTGACGCGCTACCGTGACGCGATTGACACGATATTTAAAATTCTGATAAAGAATCAAAAAGCGCTCGAAATCAACGTTTCGGGGTTGTTTAAGGAACTCAAATCCACACTTCCCGACGCATCTCTTGTCCGCCGCTTCAAGGAACTGGGAGGACAATATATCACCATCGGCACCGACGCGCACAGCGCTGACATGGTAGGCAAGGGCATTGAGCAGGGCATGGCGGTTGCCAAAGCCGCCGGCTTTACGCACTATGCCATCTATGAAAAGCACCGGCCGCAGCTGATAGCATTATAGAAAAACGGTTGTACACAGTCTTTGCGTACAACCGTTTAAAATTACAGTGTTTTTGCCAGCTCCTTGATGTAGGCTTTGAGCTGTTCCTTGGTTTCGGGGTGGTCAAGACCGACCTCAATCTGCGCCTGCAAAATGCCGAACTTGTTGCCCATGTCGTAGCGCTTGCCCTCGAACTCTACGGCGGTCATGCCTTTGGTCACGGCAATTTCGCGCATGGCGTCGGTGAGCTGAATCTCGCCGCCGGCGCCCGGAGCAGTGCGCTCCAGAATGTCAAAGATTTGGGGCGGCAGCACACAGCGGTCGATGATGGAATACAGCGACAGAACCTCTTCCTTTGTCTGCGGCTTTTCCTTCATCTTCGGGATGATATGCAGGCTCGGGCGGACCTTATCCTTTTTCACCCGGATCCCCCGGCCGTTCATCAGGATCTTCAGCGCCCAGCCCTGCAGCGGCGGCTTGTACATCATATAGCTGCCCTTGATGCTGTCGTAGAGGTCCGGGATACGGCCGGTGTCCGCCTGCTCGTCAAACGGATTGAGCATCAGCTCGATGGCAAGCGGCAGGTTGTTCTTCAGCGCGACCGCGCCCTCGCACATCTGCCAGGACGAAGCGCAGGAGGTGCCCATCATGTAGAGAAGCGGCCTTTTGATCCTGCCGCACGGATCGACGATGTGCGACCAGGTCATATAGGCGGCCTGCTCGCGCTCCTCCTCATAGGCGACGCCCAGGGAAGGCTGATGCGAAAGGAATTCCTCCCAGTCGGCGCGGACATTCGCAAGACCCTCTTCCCAGGTCGGGTAGCTGTCGCGCACAAGGCCGGCATGCGTGAATTCCTCGACGGAGAGCAGAAGCTCGCCGTTTTCGTCCGGCAGGATGTCGCCGCGCACGATCGGGGTCGAAAGGCGCTCCCAATCCCAGCGCGCATCCATGTCGATCGAGCCCTTCAGCGGCTGGAACACGAGCGAGCAGGTCTGGCGGAAGATGCCTTCCCAGCCGCCCTTGTCTCCGCGCGGCTTCATCAGCTCGTGCCGCTCCATCTCCTTGTCGATGCGAAGGCCGAGGCCGTTTTCGCCCTTAAAGTACATAAGGCCGGTTTCCGGCATGCAGATGCGGATGTTGCCGTACTGCGTGCGCAGATACAGCTCGTCCGGGCGGGT
>CADCAD010000091.1 GCA_902799325.1 uncultured Ruminococcus sp.
TGCCGACTTGGCGGATTTCACCTACCGTGAGCTCTGCTTCAATCTCGATTTGTGGTACGGTCAGCCGGGTCAGGAATGGGTTCATGATGATCTCAAGACCGATAAGATCGACGAGCTGCTGACAAAAAAATATCCCGATATTAAAGCCAATCTGCAATCCGGGAACTTTAAAACATTCTATAACGGTTTATTCTACCTTATCAACGGTCTGCTGTTCGACGGCGGACATACCACCGTTTATTCCAGACTGAACACTGAGAATGTCCCTCTGTTTTTAGAGACGGCGCAGTCTCTGGCAATAGAGGAATACGCCGGAAAATTTATTTACTCGCTTGGCCAAAAGCAAAGAGATATGACAGTACGCACCAAAGCCCGCGACGCTGCTTACGGTGAGGATTACTACATGGAACAGGGCGATACCGCTATGATTCACTTCGACAGCTTTGTTGTAGACTACAACGGCTGGAAGGCGTTTTATGCCGGAACCGGCGAGCGTCCGCTGACATTTGAGTCCGCGGAAGGCATTGATATGAGCTGCAACGGCGGCGGCGACTCCGGCGCTATGAATGCAATTGAATGGCTGATGACCGGTCAGGGCTATACCCGTTCCGAGAGTCGGTTGACAGGACGCACGAAGACCTCTGCCGTTCAGTTTGATATGAATTTTGACGGCGTTTTTGATGAGAACGACGTCAGCCCCTATACCGATTATAACTACGGTGTGCTGACAAGCAGCTATGCCTTCTCCTGCGGCAACGCCTATCCTTGGTTTATGCACGAACACGGCGCGATGATTCTCGGTCAAAAAACCGGCGGCGGCGCCTGCTGCATTCGTATCACCTCTGCCGCGGGAATCGAGTTCGCCTGCTCCTCATGCAGCGGCAAGATTGTCGCTGATTCAGGCGAGGACGTGGACTTTGGCTGCCCGATTGACGCGGACTTAATCTCCGAAGGCGAAAATCCCTATGAAAACTTCTACGATTTGTCAATACTCAGCGAAAAGATGAACGAGTTTCACGGCTCATAAACCATCTGCGAAAGTTCCGTATAACAAGAAGCCGGCTTCATAAGCCGGCTTCTGACGGTAGAAAACGTCCGCGTATGATTTTTTCAGAGCAATATTTGACAAAATCGCAGGGGCTCGCCGCCGCCCGTTTGCCGCAAAGCGGCAAAATGACAGGGGCAAGCCCTGTCACTACAATGTTACAGATAGGTTGGATATTGTCGAAAGGTTTGGATTAATCACAACGCTTCTTACAATTTGTAGGGGCGGCGCAGGGGTTCGCTGACCCGCAGCAGCTTTTGAAAATACATCTGTTTGCTATCCTTGGTATACAATCAACAGGAGGACATCATGAAAAAATTGGTATCTCTATGTCTTGCGTTGGCGCTTATGGCGGCGCTGTGCGGCTGTGCGGCGGACAAGCCGCAAACGTCGGACGCGGCAACGCGGGACGAAGTTGTTGAAGTGGACTTTGACGCGGACGACTACTATGCGCGGCTGGAGCGCTGCGTGCAGCAAATCCGCGAAAAGACAGATTTTGTGCCGGACGTCGCGCTGGTGCTGGGCAGCGGCTTGGGCGACTACGCCGACAGCGTTAAAATTGTCGCCGAAATCCCCTACAGCGACATTCAGGGCTTCCCGGTTTCCACCGTGGCAGGTCACGACGGCACGCTGATTTTCTGCGAAATCGAGGGCAAAAAGGTTGTCGTCATGAACGGCAGGGTGCATTATTACGAGGGCTATGACATCCACGATGTGGTGCTGCCCCTGCGCGTCACTCACCTGCTGGGCGCCAAAACCGTCGTCCTCACCAACGCCGTCGGCGCCATCAACGCCGATTACAGCGTCGGCGACTTTGTGCTGAACGTGGACTACATCTCCAGCTTTGTGCCTTCTCCGCTGGTGGGCGAAAACATCGACAAGCTCGGCGACCGCTTTGTGGACATGTCCGACGCGTTCGACGAGGAGCTCAACGGCATTGTGGAAAAGGTTGCCGGCGAAAACAACATTCCGATTCACCGCGGCGTGATGGTGCAGACAACAGGTCCGCAGTATGAATCGCCGACCGAGATAAAAATGTTCCGCAGCCTCGGCGCCGACACCGTCGGCATGAGCACCGTGGTGGAAACCATCGCCGCGCGGCACATGGGCATGCGCGTCTGCTCTGTCAGCTGCGTCACCAATATGGCGGCAGGCATGCAGGAGAAAATCTCCCACGAGGAAGTGCAAAGCTCCTCCAACGACGCCGCCAAGCGTTTTGCGGTGCTGGTCAGCGGCTTGCTGAAAAATATGGTATAATACTAATACTATCAGGAATTAGTATAAAACAAAAAGGTTGGTACAGCCGTTTTTGCGCTGCGCCAACCTTTTATTATTCTGATTTGGAATATATTCAGCGCGCGTTAACGCGGCTCCCTGACCGCCTCCAGCACGGCAATCACGCCGTCCTTTGCCGTGAAGCGGACGTCGTAGCCGGCATAGGCAAAGCCGTACACGCGCTCCGCGTCGTGCTGATAGCCCGGGCGCGGATCGCAGGCGAGCACCTCGCGCAGCGTTTGCAGCTGCTCCTCTGTGAACAGCGCCGCCACCTCCGGCGGAATTTCCACCGCCGCCTTTTCCCGCGCGCGCTGTTCATAGCCGCCTGCCGCGGCGCCGGGTACGCTGTCGGCAAAGGGCAGGTAGGGCTTGATGTCCAAAATCGCCGTGCCGCTCATCAAATCTGCGCCGCCGACGGTCAGCACCGTGCCGTGCTGCGGCGTTTGCGCCACGCCGAGCAGGCGCACGCGCGTCAGCCCGATGGGATTCGGGCGGTTGGGCGATCGCGTGGCAAACACGCCGACGCGCTTGTTGCCGCCGAGCTTCGGCGGGCGCACCGTGGGCGACCACGCGCGCTTGCCCATCTCCGCAAACGCCCAAATCAGCCACAGATATTCAAATTCTTCAATGCCGCGAAACGCCTCCGCGTCGCGGTAGCGCGGCTCCATGATAATCCGCGACACCAAATGCTCGCTCAGTCCGCTTTGGCGCGGCAAGCCGAACTTGGTGGGAAAATCGTTTTCAATGTGCGCAATCGGTTCGTACTGCATTGTTTCACACCCTTTTCTACAGTATACCACGCAATCGCGCCCAACGCAACGAAATCTGCACAAAACGGTGGACAAGCGCGCGGTTTTTTGGTATGATAAGAGCAATATTTCTTTCGGGAGAGAAGCATATGGCGCAATTCGGCAAGTTTTATCTGGACAAGGAAAAGGACATCATCATCGAGCTGGAAATGACCGGCGGCGCGCTGCAATATGTGCTGCGCACGCCCAACCACGCCAAGGGCAATTTGATCACCAACCTCGCGCGGCTGTGCGCGCTGCCGCTCTCCACGGGTGAGGACGGCTTAAAGGTCATCCGCGGCAGCGTGCCGTGTTATGTGGACGAGCGCAACCGCGAGGTGTATGTCCTGCGGCTCGCCGACACCAAGGTCGCCAACATCTATCCCGACGGCGCCATCGAGCGCAAGGCGTATATCCCTGCCATCTCCAAAACGCTGATGAGCCAAACCAAGGAATACAAGCTCGACGCGCGCAAAACGCTCGTCAAAACCTATATCCGCCGCGAGTGCAAGTTCCGCACGGATTTGCACACGCACATGAACGCCAACCTCGACGCCGACGTGCTGATGGCGCTCGGCATTTTTCACCAAATCCGCTATCCGCTGTACTACGTCAAAAAGCTGCGCCTGCGCATCACCGCGCAGCAGCAGGAGGCGCTGGAGCGGCAGCGCAAAATCGCCGCCCAGCACTTTGCGGATTCACCCCTCACGGGCAAGTATCTCACGCGCAAAATCGACGACAACACCTTCATCAATTTCGCCGACCTCATCCTCAACAACCTCGCCAACGCGCCGTATAACCTGCCGCGCATCCGCGCCTCGCTGACGATTTTGAAGGACGGACAGGCGGTGTTCACCAATCTGGAAAAGGTGTACCTCTACCGCTATGTGTTCGCCAAGGGACTGCCCTCGCAGCAGCGGATTGCGCTCGACAGCTACCGCGATATCCCCGATGACGACGTCGCCGCCGCCGTGGGGCAAATGCTGCGCGACAGCCAAACGGAGGACTACAAAAACCTCACGCTCTTTGAAAACAAGCTGCTGTGGATTGCGCGCAGTCTCAGCCGCCGCGGCGTGTGCTATGCCGAAATCTCGGACACCACGCTCGTCAAGCCGCAGGGCGCGGCAAAAATGCTCCGTCAGGTGCACCGCGTCATGCCTGCCGTCACGCGCGAAACCGGCGTCACGCTCCGCTTTTTGGCGGCAATCCGCCGTATTCCGCTGACGATTGTCCGCGACCGCGCCGCCGTGCGCGAGGACACCGCCCAACAGCTGCGCGTCATCCGCGCCGTCGCCGCCGACCCGTATGTCGCCGGCAGCGACATCATCGGCGAGGAAATCAACGATATCCGCGAGCTGCGCCCGGTGCTGCGCGAGCTGGTTGCCATAGCCGGGGAGAACCGCGGCTTTGTGCTGCGGATTCACGCCGGAGAAAACGACAGCCTGCGCGACAACGTCGCCAATTCGCTGCGCTGCGTGCGCGAAGCGCTTGCCGAGGGGCAGCCGATGCCGCGCCTGCGCATCGGTCACGGCTTGTACACCGCCAACCTGCACTCGCGCAAGGGACAGCAGCTGATTGCCGATTTGCGCGAAAGTCAGGCGGTGCTCGAATTTCAGCTCACCTCCAACGTGCGGCTCAACAACCTCACGGCGCTCGACCGCCATCCGCTCAAGGACTATCTGCGCGGCGGCGTGTACTGCGTGCAGGGCACCGACGGCGGCGCGCTCTATGGCACCGACTCCATCGACGAACAGCTCGCGCTCGAGCGCCTGCTCGACCTGTCCTTTGAGGACATGCTCGCCATGCGCCGCGCCGAGGACGAAATCTTGGCGGAAAGCCTGCGCGTGTTCGGCGAAAAGGCGCAGGCGTTTGCAAAGCTGCGCGGCGCACAGAGCGTGGAGGATTACTACAACCAAAAAATGATCGCCACCGCCGGCGCAGGGGAGGACAGCGCCCTCGCCACCCAAAAGCTGGACAGCGCCGTCTGCTTCAAGGCGCAAATCCGCGAAATTCCCACCGACAAGGCGCCGCTGATTCTGCTGGGCGGCAGCTTCAACAGCAGCCGCCACGCCACGCGCAAAAACGCGCAGCTCAGCGCGCTGCTCGAACAGCTCGTCAGCCGTCTGGATCCGGCGCGCGTCTGCTTTGTCATCGGCAACCGCATGACGGGCTATGAAAAGGAGCTGGTGACGCTCGCCAAGGATCGCTTTGATATCACCGCCATCGTTCCCACGCTGGCGGCGCCGCCGGAGGCGCAGCGCATCCAAAGCAGCGGCGTGGGCGTGCGCGTGTCCATTGAGCCGACGCGCATGGGCTTGTACAAGAGCTTTGCCTATGAAATCTTCAAGCGCCGCCCGTCCGTGGTGCTTGCGCTCGACGGCAACTCCGCCGCCGCCAACACCGTGCAGGAGGCAAAAAACGGCAAGCGCAGGGCACGGATTTTCGTCAACCGCCGCTGCCGTGTGCTCCGCGCCAAGGCGCAGGCGCTGCAGGGCTATGTCCGCGTGTTCGAGGGCGAGGAGCCGCTGGAGGAAATCCTCGCCGCCGTTGACAGCGTGTGGAAGGAAACCATAAGCTTTTGACATTTTTTGATGGACAAACCGCCGTTTTTCTGCTAAGATAATGATAGACGACCATACCGAATTTTTTAAAACAGAAAGGATGATATTATGTGCAACACC
>CADCAD010000092.1 GCA_902799325.1 uncultured Ruminococcus sp.
CGCGGCGGCATGCGCCTTGGGGAACATATACTTAATCTTCATGCACGAGTCAATATACCATTCCGGCACGTTATGCTCGCGCATCGCCTTGAAGTGCTCCTCGGTCAAAAGCTTGGTGGCGTTGCCCTTACGGACGATTTCCATAATCTTGAACGCCATGGAATCCTCCAAGCCCTTGTGCATCAGGTAGGTCATAATCGAGTCACGCGTACCGATAACCTCGGAAATGGTGCAGGTGCCGTTGTGAATCAGCTCCTGCGCGTTGCCGAGCCATACGTCGGTGCCGTGCGACAGACCGGAAATCTGCAGCAGGTCGGTGAAGGTTTTGGGCTTTGCCTCCATCAGCATGCCGCGCACAAAGCTGGTGCCGCATTCGGGAATGCTGAAGGTGCCGGTGTCGGAGTCGATGTCCTCCTTGGTGACGCCCAGCGCCTTGGTGGAGGTGAACAGCGACATGACCTCGGGATCACTCATGGAAACGTTCATGACCGGGATTCCCGTGAACTCCTCCAAATAATGGTAAATCGTCGGCACATCGTGTCCGAGCTCGTCGAGCTTGGTGATGGTGTCGTGGATGGAATGGAAGTCGAAGTGCGTGGTGATGTTGTCCGACTTCATATCATTGGCAGGGTGCTGCACGGGACAGAAGTCGTAGACCTCGTTGGTGCGCGGCACAACCACCATGCCGCCGGGGTGCTGACCTGTGGTGCGCTTGACGCCGGTGCAGCCCTTGGCGAGCCGCTTGATTTCCGCTTTGTTGGCGGACAAGCCGCGCTCCTCCAAATACTTTTTGGCAAAGCCGATGGCGGTTTTTTCCGCCACGGTAGAGATGGTGCCTGCCTTGAATACGTTGTTTTTACCGAACAGCTGCTCGGTGTAGCGATGGGATTTCGACTGGTACTCGCCGCTGAAGTTCAAGTCGATATCAGGCACCTTGTCACCCTTGAAGCCGAGGAAGGTTTCAAACGGAATTTCATGACCGTCCTGATCCATATGCGTACCGCACTCGGGGCAATCCTTCGGCGGCAGGTCAAAGCCGGAGCCGTAGCTGCCGTCGGTGATGAACTCGCTGTGCTTGCACTTGGGGCAAACATAGTGCGGACAAAGCGGATTTACCTCCGAAATACCCGACATGGTCGCCACAAAGGACGAGCCAACCGAACCACGCGAGCCGACCAGATAGCCGTGCGCCTCGCTGTCGGCAACGAGCTTTTGAGCGGTCATGTACAGCACCGAGAAGCCGTAGGTGGTGATGGAATTCAGCTCCTTGTCGAGCCTTGCCTTCACGATTTCGGGCAGCGGATCACCGTACTTTTTCTTGGCGCGTTCCCATGTGATGGAAATCAACTGCTCCTGTGCGCCCTCGATGTAGGGCGGGAACGTGCCCTTGGGAATCGGGCGGATGTCCTCGCACATGTCGGCGATTTTGTTGGGGTTGGTCACGACGACCTCATACGCCTTTTCCTTGCCGAGCCACTCAAACTCCTTGAGCATTTCGGCGGTGGTGCGGAAATACAGCGGCGCCTGCTGGTCGGCGTCCTTGAATTTTAACGCCGCCTGCAAAATTTTGCGGTACTCGCTGTCGTGGGGATCCATAAAATGTACGTCGCAGGTGGCGCACACCGGCTTGCCGAGCTCCTTGCCGAGCTTGATGATGGTGCGGTCCACCTCGTGCAGCTCGTCAACCGAGCGGAACGTGCCGTTGCGAATCAAAAAATCGTTGTTGCCCGCGGGCTGGATTTCGAGATAATCGTAGAAGGAAGCAATCTGCTTCAGCTCGCCCCACGGCGCGCCCTTAAGGATGGCGCGATAAAGCTGTCCCTCGCAGCACGCGGAGCCGAGAATCAAGCCCTCGCGGTGCTTGACCAAATCGCTTTTGGCGATACGCGGCTTTTTATAGAAGGTTTCCAGATGACTTTTGGAAATCAATTTGTAAAGGTTCTTTAAGCCAACATTATTCTTTGCAAGAATTATCTGATGATACGTCGGCAGCTTTTTAAAGTCGCCTCCGGCAATTTTGGTGTTGATGTCCTTAACGGTAAAAATATGATAATCGTCGCCCAAACGGCTGCACAGGGAGATGAAAATCTTCGCCAGCATTTCCGCGTCGTCCGTGGCGCGGTGATGGTTAAACGTGCCCAGGCGCAGATAATTGGCAACCGTGTCGAGCTTGACGTTCTTGATGTCGGGCAAAATCGCGCGCGAAATTGCTACCGTGTCAATCGAAGTATAGGGGTAGTCGCGGTGCATGTTTTCACACGCACGGCGGATGAAGGAAGTATCAAACGGCGCGTTGTGCGCGACCAGAATATTGTCGCCGGCAAACTCCAAAAACGCGGACACCGCCTCGCGCTGCGAGGGCGCGTCCTTGACCATCTCGTCTGTGATGCCCGTGAGCTGGGTAATCTTCGCCGGAATGGGCATTTCGGGGTTGGCAAAGGTGGAAAAGGTATCGGTGATTTCGCCGTTGACCACCTTGACCGCGCCGATTTCGGTAATTTTGTCGCGCAGCGGTGAAAGCCCTGTGGTTTCGATATCAAAGCAGATAAACGTGCCGTCGAGCGGTTCGTCCTGCTCACCGTTGACGGATTCCACCAAATCGTCCATAAAATAGGCTTCCATGCCATAGAGCACCTTGATGTCGCCGCCGAGCTTGTATTTAATCTCCTCGGCAGCCTTCATCGCGTCGGGGAACGCCTGTGCCACGCCGTGATCGGTGATGGCAATCGCCTTGTGCCCCCACTCATAGGCGCGCTTGACGAGCGTGCCTGCCGGCGTCGGCGCGTCCATCTGCGACATATTGGTATGCAAATGCAGCTCCACGCGCTTTTCCTCGGCGTTGTCCACCACCTTGATTTTTTCGGCGGTGCCGATGGAAAACGCGGACAGGACGACCTCTTTGATGAACTCGTCAAACTCCACGTTGCCGCTGACGACAATGGTTTTGCCGGCCTTTAAGCCGTCGAGTGCCTCGGCCTCCTTGACGCCGCAGAACAGCTTGACGGTGACGGAGCCGGTGTAGTCGGTTATATCAATCGTAATAATACTGTTTTTTCCGTTTTTCGTGGTGCGCTTTTCCATCTCGACAACGTCGCCCCACACAACAGCGCCCTTCATGCCGTCGGAAAGCGTCGTAATCGGCACCATTTTGCCGCGGATGCTTCTGCCGTAGAGCGGACGCACCGACGAGCGGAGAATCTGCGGCGTGGCAAAGGTGCCCTCGCGCAGCTCGATTTCCGTCACGGCGTCCTCGATTTGGCGCTCGCGGATTTCCTCGGAAATCTGCTCCTCCTCGCGGAAGAAGTCCGCCGCCTTTTGCAGCTTTTCACGCTTCATCTGTGTGTGCGCGCTGCTGATTGCCTGGCGGTACTCCTCGCTGTTGTCGCTGACCTCAAAGGTGCCGGTGTACAGAATTTTGACGTCGCGGTCAAACTCCTCGGCAATCAGGCGCTTGAGCGCTTCGTCAAAGCCCTTGGCGTCGAGCAGCGCCTTGCCGCCGTTGTGCAGGTGAATGGTAAGTGTGTTGTCCTCCAAGCGCACCTCGGCATTGTTGAGCGTGCCGTTTATGCTGGGCATTTCGCGCTTGACGGCGGTGTACAAATGCGGAAAATAGTCCGCACAGAACAGCTCTTTGCCGAAATGCGGCTTGATGCACACTGAGCCGTCCAACGCCTTGGCGTAGGCTTTTTCCGCTGCCAGCAGCGCTTCGCGCTCCACCAGCGCCGGAAAATCCACCCACAGCGTCACCACGCGCACCTCGTTGATGATATTCACTTTGGTAACGACTCCGTCCGCAATGACGCGCGGCACCGCCGCACACTCACGAAAAGAGCCAAAAAGTTGTGCTAATGTTTTCATTCAAATTCCTTACATCTTTTCAATTTCTTCCATCAGGGCGTCTACCAGCTTATCTTCGTCTACCTTGCAGATTACCTCGCCCTTCTTGAACACCAAGCCGCAGCCGTCGCCGCCTGCGATGCCGATGTCCGCTTCCTTTGCCTCGCCGGGACCGTTGACAACACAGCCCATGACGGCGACCTTGATATTTTTTTCGCAGCCTCTGAGCCGCTCCTCTACCTCGTTGGCAATCCGCACCAAATCAATGCGCGTTCTGCCGCAGGTCGGGCAGGACACAAACTGCACGCCGCCCTCTTTCAAATCAAGCGCGCGCAGAATATCGTGCGCAGCGTACACCTCGCGGACGGGATCGGCGGTCAGTGACACGCGGATGGTGTCGCCGATGCCGTGCATAAGGAGCGAGCCGATGCCGGCGGCGGACTTGATGATGCCCATGCGCTCGGTGCCTGCCTCGGTCACGCCGAGGTGCAGCGGATACTCGCACTGCTGAGAAGCCAGCTCGTACGCCTGTATCATCGTGCCGACAGTGGAGCTTTTCATCGAGAGCACAATGTCGTGAAAGTCAAATTTTTCAAGCAGCGACGCGTGATACAGCGCGCTGTCGCAGAGCGCCTGCGGCGTGGGATGACCGTACTTCGCCAAAATTTCCTTTTCGAGCGAGCCGGAATTCACGCCGATACGAATGGGAATACCGCGGCTTTTGCAGGCGTCCGCCACCGCCTTTACCCTATCGTCCGAGCCGATGTTGCCGGGGTTAATGCGGATTTTATCCACACCGGCGGCGCACGCCTCGAGCGCGAGCTTGTAGTTAAAATGGATATCGGCGACAATGGGAACGCCGACCGCTTCCTTCAGCGCCGGAATCAGCCGCACGGCGTCCATGTCGGGAATGGCGGCGCGAATGATTTCGCAGCCTGCCTCCTCCAGACGCTTTGCCTGCGCGACGCTGCCCTCAATGTCGGTGGATGGCACATTCAGCATGGACTGCACCGAAATTTTCGCGCCGCCGCCGATGTGCACGTTGCCTGCTTTAACCTGCATTTTGCTTCCCATAACTGCCTCCGATGATTATTCTATGGACTGAAACTGTCCTGTAATGAGTTTATAAATGTCATTTCCCGATATAAAAATGATGAGTGCTATCAGCAGCGCCATGCCGATACCGTTGACGATATATTCCACCTTGCGCGGAATCGGGCGGCGGATAATCGCCTCAATCAGCAGGAACACAAACCGTCCGCCGTCGAGCGCCGGGAACGGCAGCATGTTGATAATGCCGAGGTTGACGGTAATCAGCGCCATGATAAAGATGATGTTGAGCACCGCGTCGCCGAAGCCGGTCTTGAGGCCTGCCGCCGCGACGTCAGACACTGCCTTGGTGATGCCCACCGGGCCGGACATATCGTTGAGCGAAAACCGTCCGCGCACCAGCATTTCCAGCGACTTCCATACGCTTTTTGCCTGGCTGACAGTGCC
>CADCAD010000093.1 GCA_902799325.1 uncultured Ruminococcus sp.
TGCCCGACGGCAACTTTACCACCTGCCCCTACCCCAACCCCGAAATCAAGGAAGCACTGCAAAAGGGCTTGGAGCTCTGCGAAACCGAGCAGCCCGATTTGCTGCTCGCCACCGATCCCGACGCGGACAGAGTCGGCATCGCTGTCAAGGACTACGACGGCAGCTACCGCCTGATTACCGGCAACGAGGACGGCGTTATGCTGACGAACTACATCCTCTCCTGCGGCAAGAAAACCGGCACCTTGCCCGAAAATCCCGTAGTGGTCAAGACCATCGTCACCACCAAGCTGATCAACAAGCTGTGCGAAAAGTACGGCTGTGAGCTCAAGAATGTGCTGACCGGCTTCAAGTACATTGGCGAGGTAATTCTCAACCTCGAAAAGGTGCATGAGGAGAACCGCTATCTGTTCGGCTTTGAGGAAAGCTACGGCTACCTCAAGGGCACCTATGTAAGAGATAAGGACGCGGTTGTAGCTTCTATGCTGGTGGCTGAAATGGCGGCATACTACAAGAAGCAGGGCAAGTCGCTGGCACAGGTAATTGACGGCTTGTATGAGGAGTTCGGCTACTACCTCAACCAGACCTTTGCGTTTGAATTTGAAGGCGCCGAGGGCATGCAGAAGATGGCGAACATGATGACCGCCGTCAGAGAGCAGCTTCCCGCAGCGGTTGCCGGCTACAAGGTAGTGAAGGTTAGCGACTATCTGCTGAAGAAGGAAACCGATTTGCTGACCGGCGAAGCGGAAGCGCTCACCCTCCCCACCTCCAATGTGATTGCGCTGCACCTCGAAGGAGACAACGGCGTGATTATCCGTCCCAGCGGCACCGAACCGAAGATTAAGCTGTATGTCACGGCTGTCGGCAAGGATCGCGCGGATGCGCTCTCCGTTTGCGAAAAGCTGGTTGCTTCCGCAAAGGAGATCCTCGGCTTATAATTTCAGTTTCAACCAATCATGGACAGTG
Source organism: uncultured Ruminococcus sp. (assembly GCA_902799325.1). Taxonomy (GTDB): domain Bacteria; phylum Bacillota; class Clostridia; order Oscillospirales; family Acutalibacteraceae; genus Ruminococcoides. The sequence continues at coordinate 964 of CADCAD010000093.1, forward strand.
AAGGCAAAACCTTCACTGTCCGTTTTGCAAACAAGCAGATAAAAACGGTCGGCAGTGCACTTGCCGACCGTTTGGTTTACTTTGACATTAAACTGTTCTTGGGACTCACTCCAATTGATTGTTGTTGAAAATTAAAGTGTCCGTAACGTGTACATGGGAGTTTTCCTCACTTTGCAAAGATATGAACCGTTTAATCATTAAGTATTACATTGGACCTTCTCCGGTTTCGTAAGGATGGTATGATTAAAAACTAAACCTTCTCATGGGACTAATCTCCTATTCTGAAAAGTAGGAAGGTATGTAAACAAAACATACAAAGTAGAAATATTAAATTGTAAGAAGTCCGGTTCCCAAAAGCCTTCCGGCTCCGTCGGCTCCTCTTATTAAGGCGTTGGAATCTATATGTAAAATGAAAGTGGAAGTGTACGTGATTCCTTCGCAGCAGATACGGTCTTAATCCGTCTTAAAAAATTTGTTGAATAACAATGAAATTGATTAGCCTATCCCGACTTAATAAGATTCGCTTTCCTTTGCCCCAAAGCCTTGGGCTTCCACATTGGGCGGGAGACTCCGGATGAAATCTTTAATCAGTCTGATTTGAAAAATCTTAACTTTCATATTAAAGACCTCCTTTGTTTTTCTTTGTCTATATTATACCATATATTTAAACAATGTCAATACTTCTTATAAAATTATTTTAAATTATATTTTTTCGAAACCCCTTGCATCTTCTATTTGCCTGTGATATAATAATAGATGTGAGAGTGTTTAACCCCCGGCAACAAGCCGGGGGTTCTTCTTTTTCAACGACGGCAGGAAAAAGCCGCCTATATGAAAAATGCCCTCCGCATAAGCGAGGGGCGTTGGAAAGACTGTTTACTTTTCTCTGCCGAGAAGGTAGTCGACCGACACTTCCAAAATATCGGCGAGCGCTACCAGCTCCACATCGGTAACGAAACGGATTTGACCTTCCAGCTTGGAAAGACCGGACGCGTTCATGTCAACGCCGTTGACCTGCAGCTGTGCCAGCAATTCCTTTTGCTTCATACCCTTTTGCTTTCTGACAAGCTCAACGCGGTTGCCTACCAGATTTCTATCTCCCAATTCCTGTTTCCGTAATCTCATTTTTTACTCTCTCCATATCTTCTTTGTCGGAATGCTTTTAAAAGATTCCATAAACGTCGCGGACATTTCTTCCCGCCTTTGGCAAAGCCTATCTTGTCTATACCACACAAGAACAGCGGTACGGAAAACCTTCCCGGCGAATAAAATAATTCTCAAGAAAAATTCTTTAATAAAATTCTTCAAGAACATTATGTTGTTATTATAATACCTTTTAAGAAAAAAAGCAAGTGTTTTTGTAAATAAATTTAAAAAAATGAAATTTTTTGACGATAATCATTACAAATTCTTATTTTATTGTTCATTTTGCTGTGTATATTTCTCAATTGGGATTATAACAAGGTATATTGTACAGTTTTTAAGTCCCTGTGGAAGCATGTTGATTGTGTTGAAAAGACGACAAAATTTGTGGAAAGATGTTGATTATGTTAAAAAACAGGTGTTTCAAAGCAAAATTACTACAAATAGTTACAGCACTGTAATCTTCTGGGGCAAATGAAAACGCACCGCAAAAGCAGTGCGTTTTTTTCTTTAGTGCTATTCAATCAGCCTCAAAGGTGCCGTTTTCAATGGCGGTAATCATCGCTACGCGCTTGTCGTGGCGGTCGCCCTCCTCGGGCGTGTTGAGGAAAATATCGGTGAATTTGACCGCCTGTTCCTCACTGATTACCCTGCCGCCCATGCACAGAATGTTGGCATGGTTGTGGCGGCGCGTCATCTCCGCGCCGAACTCGTTGTTGACAACTGCCGCGCGCACGCCTTTAATCTTGTTTGCCGCCATGGAAATGCCGATGCCCGTGCCGCAGCAAAGAATTCCCAGCTCACAGCCGCCCTCGGTCACTGCCTTGGCAACCTTGTAGGCATAGACGGGATAGTCCACGCTCGCCTCGCTGTCGGTGCCGAAATCCTTGTAGGCAATTCCTTTGTCATCAAGATCCTTTTTGATGGCGACCATCAGCTTGTAGCCGCCGTGATCACAGCCAAGTGCTATCATTGTTTAACCCCCATTTTTAAGTTCAGCTCACGCTGTGCCTGCGGCAGCCGCAGATAAACCGGCATCAGCGCGGCAGGCGTGAGTGTGTTTCCTTGTTTTATTTGCGAGAACGCCGCCAGAGCGACGGAAGCCGCCGTCTGTACTCGGTGATTCATCGGCGCTAAAAATACGTTAGAGAGCGAATTTGACAGGAATTGAAAGCTGATTTCCGCTCCGTCGCCAACGAGCAGGATTTTCTCGTCAAGCTGTGCAAGCTCTGTCTGCAAATCGCTCAGCGCCAGCGCACGGTCATCGCAAAGGCGCTCCACCCTGTCCCCTGTTACGCGGAACAGCGCGTTGTAAACCTGTGCGCAGCGCGCGTCCATCACCGCGCAGACAAGGCAGTCGGCGCCGAGATAGTTATACGCCATGCTCTCAAGCGTGGAAACCGCCACGCAGGGCAGGCTGCGCGTAAACGCCAAGCCCTTTGCCGCCGCAACGCCGATACGCACGCCGGTGAAGGAACCGGGGCCTGCATTGACAGCAATCGCTTCAACGGCGTCGAGCGAAGTGGCGGTGTTTTGGCAGAGCTGCTCCACCATCGGCATCAGCGTTTGACTGTGGGTGACAGCGGTGTTTATCATAAACTCGCCGATGATTTTGTCCTCCTGTGCCAAGCACACCGAAGCCGCCTTGGCGGACGTGTCCAAAGCCAACAGCTTCATGCTTTCCCCTCCTCTATCTCAAAAATCCGCTGATGATCGGTTTCTCCCCTGCGAATCGTGATGCGCAGGGCGTTGTCGGGCAGCGCGCCCTCGATGTTTTCGCTCCATTCAATGACGAGAATCCCGTTATCCATGTAGTCGAAAAAACCGGTGGAGTACAAATCCTCCCAGCTTTGCACGCGGTACATATCGAAATGATAGATCATATGCTTGCCGCGGTATTCATTCACCAGCGCAAAGGTAGGGCTGGAAACGCCGTCGCTGACGCCCAGTCCGCGCGCCAATCCGCGTGTGAAGGCGGTCTTGCCCATGCCGAGACCGCCGAACAGGGCGATGACCTCATCGCCGCGCAGCGTCTGCGCCAGCTGTTCGCCGAGGCGCTCGGTATCCTCCGCGCTGTTGGAAATAAATTGCTTCATATTAAAACAGTCCCGTGATTTTGCCGTCGGCGTTGACGTCGATATTGTGCGCGGCAGGCGCCTTGGGAAGGCCGGGCATCGTCATGATGTCGCCGGTATACACCACCGTGAAGCCTGCGCCGTTGGACAGCGATACGTTGCGCACGGTGATTTCAAAGTCCTTGGGCGCGCCGAGCAGCGCGGGATTGTCTGACAGCGAATACTGGGTTTTGGCGATACAAACAGGCAGCTTGTCCGCGCCGAGCTTCTGCACCTCGGCAATCGCCTTTTCCGCGGCGGTGGTGTAGTTGACTTTGGAAGCGCCGTAAATGGTGGTGGCAATCGCTTCGATTTTCTCCTTGACGGTGAGATTAATGTCATAAATCGGATGGAAGTCGGAGGGCTTGTCGCAAGCCTCAACTACCTTCTCGGCAAGCTCTATGCCGCCGTCGCCGCCTTTGCCGAACACATCGGAGAGGGCAAAATCCGCGCCCTTTTCCATGCAGTAGCTTTCAATAAAGCCGAGCTCGGCTTCGGTGTCGGTGCCGAAGCGGTTGATGGCAACCACAACGGGCACGCCGTACTTGCGCATATTCTCAATATGCACGCCGAGGTTGGCGATACCCTTTTTCAGTGCGTCGAGGTTCTCGGCGGACACCTCCGCTTTGGGCACGCCGCCGTTATATTTCAGTGCGCGGCAGGTCGCCACCAGCACGATAGCCGAGGGCTTTAAGCCTGCGTAGCGGCACTTGATATCGAGGAATTTTTCCGCGCCGAGGTCGGATCCGAAGCCTGCCTCGGTGATGCAGTAGTCGGCGAGCTTGAGCGCGAGCTTGGTGGCGCGCACGCTGTTGCAGCCATGGGCGATATTGGCAAAGGGACCGCCGTGCATAACCGCAGGGGTGCCCTCCAGCGTCTGGACAAGGTTGGGCTTGATGGCGTCCTTCAAGAGCGCTGTCATGGCGCCGTGCGCCTGCAAATCCTTGGCGTAGACCGGCTCGCCCGCGTAATTATAGGCAACGAGAATGTTGCCGAGGCGGCGCTTGAGGTCGTCCAAATCCGCCGCCAGGCAGAGGATTGCCATGACCTCTGAGGCAACGGTGATGATGAAGTG
>CADCAD010000094.1 GCA_902799325.1 uncultured Ruminococcus sp.
CTCCTTTATCTTCGGGATGATACCGCAGGTGGACACCGTGATATTGCGAAGTCCCAGACCGTATCCCCTGCTGTCGTGGATAAGGCGTATAAAGCGCGAGACCTCCTCGTAATTGTCGAAAGGTTCTCCCATACCCATTATCACGACATGGCCTATGTCACTGCCGGTCAGATTTCTCATGGCGAGCACCTGACCGAGCATCTCTCCGCCCGTCAGACCGCGCGCCAGACCGTCCATCGTGGACGCGCAGAACGTACAGCCCATACGGCAGCCGCATTGCGACGAAATGCATATGGAATTGCCGTATTCGTATTTCATGAACACGGATTCGACTTCGGTGCCGTCCGCGAAGCGAAAGAGGCACTTTACCGTGCCGTCTTTCGACTTCTGCATCCTTACGGCTTCCGGAAGCCAGGACGGATACTTTTCAGCAAGCTTTTCGCGCAGGTCCTTCGGAACATTCGACATCTCATCGTATGTCGCTGCTCCTTTTGAGAGCCATCCGAACACCTGCTTAGCGCGGAACTTCTGTCCGCCCATCCCGGTCACTATTGTCTCAAGTTCTTCCGGCGTGTAGTCCAGTATGTTATTTCTTTCCGGTGTTTCAGGCATTTGGCTCTTATAGCTTTTCTACAGCGAGTCCCGTCTTGTGTCCGTTGAGGACAAGGCAGCCGAAAACGGCGACACCGCCGTGATTGACTTCGAGGGCTTTGTTGACGGCGAAGCGTTTGACGGCGGCAAGGCTGAGGGCTACAACCTGTCGCTCGGCTCCGGCAACTTTATCCCCGGCTTTGAGGAGCAGATTGTCGGCCACAAGGCAGGCGAGGAGTTCACCATCGACGTCAGCTTCCCCGAGGACTACCAGGCTGAGGAGCTCAAGGGCAAGGACGCGCAGTTCAAGATTGTGCTGCATGAGGTAAAGGTCAAGGAGCTGCCCGAGGTGGACGACGAGTTTGTGCAGGACGTTTCCGAAAAGGAAACCGTTGCCGAGTACCGCGAGGAGCTCAGGGAAACCGTTGCCAAGCGCCTGCAGGATGAAGCCGAAAAGGACGTTGACGACCAGATTTCCAACAAGCTCATGGAGCTGCTCGAGGGCGAAATTCCCGACGCTATGTACGAAAACCAGACCAATGATATGGTAAGAGATTTTGAGATGCGTCTGCGCAGCCAGGGCATGGATATGCAGACCTATATGCAGTACATGGGCATGGACATCAACGCTCTCAAGAGCATGTACAGAGATGAAGCCGAGAAGAGAGTCAAGCTCAGACTCGCGCTTGAAACCATCGCAAAGAAAGAAAATATCGAAGTAACCGACGCCGACTTGGAGGACGAATACGCCAAGATGGCAGAGGCATACAAGATGGACGCCGACAAGGTAAAGGCGGCTGTTCCCGCCGAGTCCCTCACCGAGGACATCAAGGTGCAGAAGGCGCTTGACCTTGTCAAGAACAGCGCAGAAATGAAATAATTGCATAATTGCTGATTTTCTGCCCATAAATAAACAGAAAGGTCTTGATATTATGGCATTAATACCGTATGTTGTGGAGCAAACCAACCGCGGCGAGCGCTCCTATGACATTTATTCCCGTTTATTAAACGACAGAATCGTCATGCTGAACGAAGAAGTCAACTCCGCCAGTGCCAGCGTGATAGTGGCACAGCTGCTGTATCTGGAAAGCCAGGATCCCACCAAGGACATCAGCCTGTATATCAACAGCCCCGGCGGCAGTGTAACCGACGGCTTTGCCATTTATGACACCATGAAATACATCAAGTGCGACGTGTCCACCATCTGCATGGGCATGGCGGCAAGCATGGGCGCGTTCCTGCTTTCCGCAGGCACCAAGGGCAAGCGTATTGCGCTGCCCAACAGCACCATCATGATTCACCAGCCCCTCGGCGGCTACAAAGGTCAGGCGACGGATATGGAAATCCACACCCGCTACATGCTCGACATCAAGGCGCGCTTGAACCAAATTCTTGCCGAAAACACCGGCAAGCCGCTGGACGTCATCAAAAACGACACCGAGCGCGACAACTTCATGACCGCGCAGCAGGCGCTGGAATACGGCTTGATTGATAAGGTTATTGATAAGAGATAAGGTGAGGAACTCTCATGGCAGGTAAAAACAACGACAAAGAGATCTACTGCTCCTTTTGCGGCAAGCCGCAGGACATGGTGCTGCGGATGATTGCCGGCAACGGCGCCTATATCTGCGACCGCTGTGTGGATCTTTGCATGAATATCCTGGAGCAGTCGGGCGAGGCGGAGCGCGAAAGCTTCCGCGACAACAGAGGTCTTGCGCCGCAGCCGCCCGAAGCGTCACTTGCCGAGCTGTTGAAGCCGAAGGAAATCAAGGCGATTCTCGACGAATATGTCATCGGTCAGGACGCAGCCAAGGTAACGCTCAGCGTTGCGGTGTATAACCACTACAAGCGCGCGTTTGCCGAGGATGACAGCATCGAATTTGCCAAGAGCAACGTGCTGCTGCTCGGTCCCACGGGCGTGGGAAAAACCCTGCTCGCCCAAACCCTGGCAAGAGCGCTCGACGTGCCCTTTGCCATCGCCGACGCCACCACGCTCACCGAGGCAGGCTATGTCGGCGAGGATGTCGAAAACATCCTGCTCAAGCTGATTCAGGCGGCGGACTACGATATTGAGCGCGCCCAGCGCGGCATTATCTATATCGACGAAATCGACAAAATCGCGCGCAAAAGCGAAAACCCGTCCATCACGCGCGACGTCAGCGGCGAGGGCGTACAGCAGGCGCTGCTTAAAATCGTCGAGGGCACGGTTGCCAATGTGCCGCCCCAGGGCGGCAGAAAGCATCCGCAGCAGGAGTTCTTGCAGATTGACACCAAAAATATCCTGTTCATCTGCGGCGGTGCGTTTGACGGTCTGGAAAAGATTGTCGAAAAGCGCAAGGGCAACTCCGTCATCGGCTTTGAGTCGTTGATTCAGTCCAAGGCGCAGCTCGACGCCACCGACTGGATGAAGGACGTCACCGCCCACGATTTGGTAAAATTCGGCATTATTCCCGAGCTGATCGGACGTTTGCCTGTTATCACGGCGCTCAGCGGACTGGACACCGACGCGCTGATAAAAATCCTCACCGTTCCCAAAAATTCCATTGTGCAGCAGTACAAGCGCCTTTTTGAGCTGGACGACGTCGAGCTCTACTTTGAGGAGGACGCCCTGCGCGCCATCGCCGAAAAGGCGCAGGAGCAGCGCACCGGCGCACGCGGACTGCGCGGCATTATGGAGGGAATTCTCACCGATTTGATGTTTGAAACGCCCAGTGACGCCTCCATCGAGAAAATCATCATCACCAAGGAAACCGTCACCGAAAACGCGCAGCCGCAAATCACGCGCCGCAAGGAAAAGCCCTCGCTGCCCGTGAAGCTCTCCAAAAAGGAGCCCAGACGCTCCAAGCGCAGCTCCGCGTCCTAAGCGTCACGGACGCTTACACCGCCTCTTGATAAATCCTTCTTGCAGATAACTTTCATCAACGGCGGGCGGAAAAGTTTTCTCCGGGCTAAAGTAATGTCAAGGACGCTTACACCGCTATGAAAGAATTTTTCTAACACTTTTAACAATAGTGGGGCAGGGCGGTAAAAAAATCAAATATTAAGCGGTACAATCTACTGCTTTTTGGGGCGATACCGCAGCGTTGCTTACGTGTGCGCGGCGTCGCCCTCTTTCTTTAGTAATGAATAATTCTATATATAGGCACAAACCGAAAGGAATTAAAATGGAAATCAACGATAACAACACCCTGACGCTGCCGGTTCTGCCGCTGCGCGGCATGGTTGTGTTTCCCAAGTCCGTCATTCATTTTGACGTGGGCAGGAAACAGAGCATCGCCGCCGTCAACCGCGCAATGAAATCCGACCAGCTCATTTTTCTCGCTGCACAAAAGGACCCTGCGCAAAACGAGCCGCAGCCGTTTGATTTATATCCCATCGGCGTAGTGGCAAAGGTGGCGCAGGTGCTCAAGCAGCCCGACGACGTGACGCGCGTGGTGCTCGAGGGCAAATATCGCGCCAGACTGTCGTCACCCGTGTTTGACGCCAGAATTATGATGGCGCAGGTGCTGCCGCTGGCGGAGCGCAAAACGCCGCCCACCGCCGCCGACACCGCTCTGATTCGCTCTGTCAAGTCGCAGTTTGAAAGCTATCTCGAGGTCACGCCCAAAATGCCGCCCGACATCATCTTCAAGGTGGCGCTGTGCAAATACCCGGGCGAGTTGGCGGACTACATCGCGTCCACCATGCTGCTCGACTACCAGACCAAGCAGTCCATTCTCGATATTTTAAACCCGTCCGAGCGCCTGCAAACCGTGCTGGACGTGCTTGTGGACGAAACCTACATATGCTCGCTGGAGCGCGACATCGAGCGCCGCGCCAAAATGCGCATTGACGAAAACCAGCAAATCTACTTCCTGCGCGAGCAAAAGCGCGCTATTGAGGAGCAGCTCGGCGAGGACGACGATCCCTCCGCCGACGCCGAGGACTACGCCGACCAAATCGAAAAGCTTCACCTCGACGAAAAAACAGAGGAGACGCTGCTCAAGGAGTGCCGCAAGCTCATGAAAATGCCCTACGGCAGCCAGGAAGCGTCGGTCATTCGCGCCTATCTTGACATCGTGCTCGACCTCCCGTGGCACACCGCCAGCGAGGACAAGATTGTATTGTCCAAAATTCGCAAAGAGCTGGACAAGAGCCACTACGGACTCGAAAAAATCAAGGACAGAATCATCGAGCAGCTCGCCGTGCGCAAGCTCAGCGATAAACAAAAGGGGCAGATTCTCTGCTTTGTGGGACCGCCGGGCGTCGGCAAGACCTCCATTGCGCAGTCCATCGCCCGGGCAATCGGCAGAAAAAGCCAGCGCATCGCCCTCGGCGGCGTGAAGGATGAAGCCGAAATCCGCGGACACCGCCGCACCTATCTCGGCTCTATGCCCGGACGCATTATGGCGGCAATTCAAAACGCCGGCACCAACAATCCGCTGCTGATTCTCGACGAGGTGGACAAGCTCTCCGCCGACTACAAGGGCGACCCGACCTCCGCGCTGCTGGAGGTGCTCGATATCGAGCAGAACAACCAGTTTGTCGATCACTACATCGACGTGCCGTTTGATTTGAGCAACGTCATGTTCATCACTACCGCCAACGATTTGGGCGCCATTCCCGCGCCGCTGCGCGACAGAATGGAAATCATCGAG
>CADCAD010000095.1 GCA_902799325.1 uncultured Ruminococcus sp.
CTGCTTGAAACCGACGCCCCCTACATGGCGCCTGTCCCCTTCCGCGGCAAGCGCTGCGACAGCACGATGATTGTCTATGCGGCGGAAAAAATTGCAGCCCTGCGCGGTATTTCCACGCAAGAGCTGCTCAACATCACCTGCGACAATGCAAGGCGGTTTTACGGCATTGATACAAATTAACCACACATTATAAAAGGCTGACGCCGCTCCCTTTCGGGGTTGGCGTCAGCCTATTGTTTTCTATTCGTCGTCCTCGTCGGCAAGGCTTTCCGCCTGCTGCTCCAACAGCTTCGGAATGGCACGGTTGAGCGTGCGCTCCATGCGCTTGCGCGCCGCAAAGCGGCAGTCCATCCTCACGTAGGGACAGCCGGTAAAGGTGGTGCAGTTCGGCAGCGAAAAACAGCCGCGGCACTGCTCCCTTGCAGGCTCGACACTGTGCAGCTTTTGCACCTGCTCCTGCTCGGTGACGCCGTTCCAAAGGTCGCCCAAATACTTGCCTTCCTCAATATGCTCGCAGTTGTACAGCTTGCCGTCCGGCGCGACAACCAAGCTGACATACGGGTTGTCCGCCATACAGAAATTCGTGCGCGCACTCATGACGGAATAGTGGGTAGCCACCCTGTAGCCGCGCGCTTCCAGCGCATCGTTGATGGAAAATACCTTTTCCCAAACCTCCAAGCCGTTGTTGCCGGTTTGCAAATCAAACAAGGGCGCCAAATCAAAGGAAACAAGGTCGGGGTTGACAATGAAGTTCTTCAAATCGTCCGCCATATCCAACACTGTGTTGATGTTTTCGTCATCGACATTCACGCGGATAACAAGGCGAATACCGCCCTCGTTAATCATTTTTATCCGCGACAGCACATGCCAGTAGGCGGATTGGTAATTAAAATAGTAATTCTTGCGGGTGTTATAGTACTCCTCGGTGCCGTCCAGGGTGATTTGGATTCGCTCCAAATTCCATTCCTCTTTCATTTGCCGCAGAATCGGCTCGGTCACCAGGCTGCCGTTGGAAATCATCTTGCCATAGAAAGGGATGTCCGCTTCGCGCAGCGCATTGCAGACTCTTTCAATGATTTTTCTGCCGATCAGCGGCTCACCGCCGAACCAACTCAGACGGATGGGGCAATCCGGGTTGTGCTCCTTTTTGATGAACGCAATCAGCTGATCCACCGTTTCGCGCTGCATGGTGACATATTTCATGCCCTGCTCAAAGCAGTAGACGCAGCGGGCGTTGCAGGCGGTGGTCGGCAAGATGGTCAAGGCGGAATAGCCGTTCTTTTTAACCTTCATGCCGCGCGCAATCGTGCAATAGCTTTCATAAACAGCCGTTTCGTCCAAATCCTCGGGCACCAAAAAGCTGTCCTCCGCGAGCTGCGAAAGCAAGGGGCTGTCCGCGATCTCCTCCGCGCTGTAGCGGACGGCGGCGTCAACGGTCAGCGGTTCGCCCTCCAGCACATACATGCGCTTAGTAAAATTATGATACAGGTACTGCTCACCCTTCAACGAGTGCAGAACAGCATAACACGACCAGCGGTAGCAGGCGCCGGGCTTGACCTTCTTTTTTCCGATGATAAGCTGTACCCGCCTATCGCCTTGATTCAACAGTTTCATGTGTTCACCAACTTTTTTATGTTTACTTTTACTATCATACTCTATTTTGCTCCAAATTGCAAGCGCCTCCGTTTATTATCAACAAGGCAGAATAGCCTTTTATGCAAAAAGAAAACTGCTGTATGCAAACGCATACAGCAGTTCGTTCTTATCGGAGTTAATTATGCCATCAGATCGCAATCAACGCCATCCAGATCACAGTCGTCAGCATTGCAGCCGCCGCCGCTGGTCAGAACAACATCCTCCATCTCGAGATCGGTAACCTCGATCATAGCCTTCATGTATTTCAATTCGTACACCTCCTTTACCTGGTATATGCTCACATTAAATTATTTACCAAAGTGTTCGTTAGCCGCCTGGTTGTACCAATAGAGAGCGCTAAACAGGTTTCTGTCTGCCTCTGTGATAGTGGTATCAGCCAGCTTGGTCTTTACGCCGTTGAGTACGGTGGTCTTATAGGTAGTGCCGTTGGTGAAGGAAACGGTGTAAACCGCGTCAAGATAAGCGGAACCGATGTTGGGGATAATCAGCTGATAGGTAGTGCCGGCAGCATTTCCCTTGCTGAAGGAAGCGGTTGCGGTACCGGTAGGTCCGGCAACGGTAGCGTCGGTCAGCTTGGAAGCATCGGTCACTCTGTAGAACAGACGGAGTCTGGTGTCGTCCAGATACTCGCCCATTTCAGCGGACAGCTTGCTGATGCCCAGAGCGGACAGGTCGGAGTAAACGCCTACGCCCTCGGGAACGGTGATGTCGGAAGCGTTGACGGTCTGCAGCGGATAATCAATACCCTTGTTGGCGAGATTATCGGTGTAGCGGTCGAATCTTACCTGCGCATATGCGCCGTAGTTCAAAGCGGTCTTGTAGAGCTTCTGCAGAGAAGCGGAAGCGGTGGGCAGCTTGTCCAGAATGTACTGCTCAATGGAGTAGCTATTCTTGGCGATGAGCTTGCTGTTCTGATAAATCTCGATGGTAATAGGCTGTGCAAACATGACGGAATATACCGAGTAGTCATATCTGTAGTATTTGTTGCTACCGTTGGTGAGGCTGGTGTAGCTCATGGTCTTGTTGAACTCGTCCATCGGGCCGGAGAACTTAACGCTCAGGGTAGCGGGATCATAGCCGTCAGGAGCCTTTTTCAGGAAGTGAATCAAGCCAACCTTGCCTTCGAAGTTGCCCATGTAGAGGAGGAACTTGTTGATGTCTTCCAAATCTTCCTCAACGGCGGGAGTAACCTCGTTTGTGTTCTCAGAGGTAAAGGTTTCAGTGCCGGTGGACGCGCTGTCGGCGATAATTTTGGTGGCGCTTGCTGCGGTCTTGGAGGGGAAGGTATCTGCAACGGAAACTTCCATAACATCCAGCGCAACGGTGGTGTCGCCGGAGCCGATGATGTCAAATACAACGGTAATGAAAACAGACTTGGTGCTGAAATCATAGCCGCTCTGTATATCGGTGTTGACGAATTTGATTCTGCCGGGGTTGGTCAGGTTAACCATTTTACCGACGGTGAAGTTAGGCATAACGGTTGCCTCGGTGTTGCTGTCGGCAAGCTTCAGAACATTGGTGTCATAGGTCAGCACGCCTTCGGCGGCTACCAGCTTTTTGGCAGTCTGGAAATCGAAGGTAACGGTAACCTGCTCGCTGGTGCCGGGAACGTAGGAAATATCGCCGCCGGAACCGATGTTGGATGTGACAGTGACTGTGTTGGTTTCCGCAGCACCGGCTGTGGTGATGCCCAGAACGGTGAATACGCTGAGTACCATCACAACGGAAAGCAAAACGGAAATGGTTTTTTTCATTGCTCTCATGTTTAATAGCTCCTCTTCTAATAAAATTTTCCGATTTAAGGCTTGTAGCCTACTATCTAAGCATAATTATATCACAGATAAACAAAAGTCGCAATTAAAGTTTTGAATATTATAAGTAAAAAATCTTGCTTTGCTTTTGTGAGATTTCACGGAAAAAATAGCACGTTGTCCAAAAGACTGTAATATTTTTGTAAGAGGTTAACAATTTTTAGCTTCAAAAAGCGACGGATTCGACCTGCTGTAATGAAAAATAAACTGCTGTGCAATCCCGGCAAAGCCGCCGAAATCCGCGGGCGTCACCCCGGGCAGCAGCGTTGCCATCGCGCGCTTCATCCACACATCCATCGGGAACGCTTCCAAGCGGTGCATGCCATACAGCAGGGTGCAGTCGGCAACCTTGACGCCCACACCGGTGATTTTCATCAGCGCGGCGCGCGCCGCTTCATAGTCCAACGTGCGGCAGGCGTCCAAATCCACCTCGCCGCCGGCGACCTTTCGGGCGGCGTCGAGGATGTAGCGCGCGCGAAACCCGGCGCGCAGCGGCGCCAAGTCCTCTGCGGTGCAGCAGCTGAGCGTTTCCGCCGAAGGAAAGGCAAACTGTCCGTCCCCGAGCGGTTCGCCGAAGCCCTCGCAAAGCCGTGAAACAATGCCCTTGATGCGCGGAATATTGTTGTTTTGAGAAATAATAAAGGAAACGAGCGCTTCAAACGGCTCCTGCCGCAAAATGCGGATGCCGCGCGAAAAGTCCGCCGCGTCGCACAAAACGGGGTGCAGGCGGCTGAGCTGCTCGCCGACAGCGCCGTAATCGGTGCCGAGGTCAAAGTAGCTGTGCCACAGAGCGCGGTCGCCCTCCTCTGCGCCGTCGATAAAAAGGCTGTTGTTCTGCATAAAAACGCGCACGCTGCGGCCGAACGCCACGCCCGAAAAGGAGCCGTCGGGCAACGCGTTCCAGCGGAAGCTCTGTCCGCAGTCAAAGGTTTTGGACAGGTCGGTGTCGTGAATCTGCTCAAAAATTACCATTATTTTTTTCCGTCACTGATTTTTCGAATATTATAGCATATTGCGCGAAAATATGCTATACTAAATTCAACTTTTCAGAATTTTGGGAGAATTTGGCGGATATTTTCTCACAACGTCTGCCTTTTTCGTCCATAAATACGGAGGTATTTTCTATGAAAGAAACAATTGTTACCATCCCGATTAACGATTTATTTGCGCCCAAGGACGGCTGTCCGCTGTGCCGCATGGAGCGCATGCTGGAGCAGCAGTACTGCGAATTTGTGACGGGCGACGCGATGATGGAACCGAGCGTGCGCGTAGAAACCAACAAAAAAGGCTTTTGTCACCGCCATTTTTCGCGCATGACGCAGGTGGGACAAAAGCTGCCGAACGCCTTGATTTTGGAGAGCCACCTCATTGAAATTCTCGACAAACACCTGCCGAAAAAGCCCGGCAAACCCGACAAAAAGGCGCTGGAGGGGCTGGGAGAAATGCTGTCCTCGTGCTATGTCTGCGACCGCGTGGACAGGGACATGCACCATCTGATGGCGACGGTGTTTGCCGAATGGGCAAAGGACGGCGCGTTCCGCAAGACCTTTCAAGAGCAGCCGTATATCTGTCTGAACCACTACCGCCTGATGATGACGGCGGCTTCCGGCAAGGGCGGTGTGCCCTCCAAGCGCCTGCCGGAGTTTCACGCCGACGCGCTGGCGCTGACGAAAACCGGAATCAAATGCGTAATTGTTCAATTGAAAATGGAAAATTGCGCCGGGGGGCGCCGGGGGCGCTTACACCGCCTTTGGAGATGTTCATCTTTTCAAAATTATCATCAACGGCGGGGCAGGCGTTTATTTTGGCAAAGCCTTGCTCGCTCTCAAAAGCGTAAGCGTGGACGCCGATTAACAATTACCATTGACGTTTCCAACTTTTCCCAAGGGCACGTGGTAATATGGTAAAAGCTGAAAAAAGCCAGTATTTAAGCCATTTTTTAACTTTCCCCACCTTGGTTTTAATATGGGAAAAGTTAAATCTTGTTCTGAAATTGACGCTGAAAAAGCAAGATTTTTGATTTGCAACGTCAACAATTACCATTGACGTTTCCACTTTTCCCAAGGACACGCGGTAATATGGGAAGAGTTGAAAAAAGCCAGTATTTAAGCCATTTTTAACTTTTCCCACCTTGGTTTTAATATGGGAAAAGT
>CADCAD010000096.1 GCA_902799325.1 uncultured Ruminococcus sp.
CTGACGGCGACAGCTCCCTCACCGCGAGGGAGCCTTTCAAACGTCAGCATAAAATTTTGCCATCATTGAAATAGAAAAGTTAGTTTTTCGACAAACTTAACGCTCCCGATTTGGGAGCGTTTTACGTTGCTTTATCAGCTTACATAGTTCAGGGGATCCTGATATTCGCCGTTGAGACGGATTTCAAAATGCAGGTGCGGTCCGGTGGAGTTGCCTGTGGAGCCGACATAGCCGATGACCTGTCCCTGGCTGACGTAGTCGCCTGTGGAGCAGGCAAGCGAGCTTGCGTGACCGTACACGGTCATATAGCCGTTGCCGTGGTCAATCATGACATAGTTGCCGTAGCCGCCGCCGTCGTCGCCTGCCCACACCACGGTGCCGCCGTCAGACGCCATAAAGGGCTGACCGTAGTCGTCGCCGCCGGCGATGTCAAGACCGTTGTGCATTCTGCCCCAGCGCCATTCCATGTAGCTGGTGATGTTGTGGGTGTGGCTGACCGGCCAAATGAAGCTGCCGCCGGCACTGCCGGAGCCGGATTCGGACGGCACGTCGCCGCTGACGGTTTCTTCTTCATCGGCTGTATAGCCTGTGCCGACAAGCTTTTTCTCGGGCACGGCTTCGGTCACAACCTCGGTCTTGGTGTCCACCGCGTCCACCTGAACGCCGTCTACATAGCTCAGGCGGTAGGTGATTTTGGTGACGCCGTTGACGCCCTCCTGCGTGATTTCTTCATAATCGGCAGGCAGGCTGTCATCATAGGTGACCTCGGTTTCAAAGGAGGTTTCCTCCTCATAAATCCAGTCGGTGTCCATTTTGACGGAGAGCAAATCTCTGACCTGCGCCACCAGCGCGTCGGCGTCGGTGGTATCGGTGCCGCTGTAGGGCTTGATTTCCACCTTGTTGGCAAAGGAGGTGACAGTGGTGTCGTCATGACCTTCCTTCACAGAGGCGAGCACCTTGTCCAGCGCCAGCTGCAGCTTGCTGCTGTCGCTTGCCGCGCCGACCTGCTTGCCGTCGATGTACAGCGCCGCGGCTTCACCCTTGGCGTTGCCGAGTGCCTGCTGCTTCAGCGCTTCGTCGGGGGTTGCCGCCTTTGCCGCCGCCGGCTTTTTGGGCGGATTATTCTTGGTAGGATCGCCGTCAAGTGCGCTTGCAACGGTGACGATTGACAGCATAACAGCTGTCACGCTTGCGCCGACCGCCAGCACCGCTCTTTTCTTATAGACAGTGTGCTCGCGCTTGCCGCCCACGCTGTGAGCGGGATGCGACTTGGTTTTGGAAGCGCGCAGCGATTTGCCGAGCTTTGCGGCAAGTGCCTTAAAATCGACGGGCGCCTTATGCTTGGGCGCTTCAGCTGCTTTCTTGGACGCTTCCGGCGTCAGGCTTTCGATTTCGTTGAAGCCGTCAATACCGAGAAACATCATTTCTTCGTTCTTCTTTTTCACGGTTATTTCTCCTATTTCATTAACTGTTACAATACTGTAACTTAACCTTCCGTTCACTATTATACCAAATTTCGCCGAAATTTCAATAGGAGAAATAAAAAACGGAGTTGTTCATATATAATGCCCAAACAACTCCGCTTTGCTTTTTACAACTTGCACAATAATTCTTTGAATCAATTATACCATAAGTATATAATCAGATATTTCTTTACTTATCGTATTATTCTTAATGAGCACTTTTTCTGCCGATAAGCGCTTTTTCTGTCAAATAAAGCGCATATTCAGGTCAACCGTGCCCTCAATGCCGTCCACGCTGCCGTCCTTGGAATACTGCCACATGGCGAAATCGTAGTAATAGGTGGGAATCTCGTTGTACTCACACAGCCAAACGGGACAATCGCTGAGCGCCGAGAGGTCGTAGGTGAAGTACAGCTCGCGGCTGTGAGCGTAAATCAGCGGCTCGTAGCCCAGCTCCTTCACGGTATCGCAGAACGCGCGCGCACACGCGGTGGCGGTTTCACCGTCCACGCTGTCGGTGCGTGCGGCTTCGTCCTCGATGATTTCCCAGTCGAAGGCGATGGGACAGTCGGGCGTGAGCGTGCCGAGGATTTCCTTGCAATACAATGCCTCCTCGCGCGCTTCCTCGGCGGTGATTGCCTGCGAGAAGAAGTAGCCGCCTGCCTTAATGCCTGCTGCCTGCGCGCCCTTGATATACTCCGCCGCCTTGTCGTCGGCATACAAAGCGCCGCTTTCGCCGTAGCCTCTGCCGCCCAGACGCACCATTACAAAGTCCACACCGGCGTTTTTAACGCGCGTCCAATCCACTTCGCCGCTGTAAGAGGAGATGTCGATACCCGTTTCGGAGGCGCGGACGCCGTTTTCATTATAATATAGAAAAGAGCCGTCGCCCGTGAAGCCCTCCACGCGGCGGTTATTGACCGCCGCGCCCGGAACGGCGTCAATCCAAATTTCGCCCAGTTCGCTGTCATCAACACGCACCTTGCCGCCTGTGGCGGTAGGCGCCTGATCCTGCGTGGCGGCGCTGTCGCCGGTTGCCGCGGCGGTGCCGTGCGGCTTTTTGGGCGGATTGTCAGCAGTGGGATCCTTTTGGCTGCAGCCGGCAAGCGCGGTGAGCGCCGTCAGCAATACAAGCAACAAACAAAAAAGCTTTTTCATATACATTTACCTCATTCGTTTTGTAATCATTAGCAATCGTCGCCAAAGTTAAGCGGCAACGTTACGTTATTTTAAGCATACCATAAAATTAAAATTCTGTAAACAATGAAATTGGGAAATGCTATTGAAAAGTTTACCTCTTTTTAGTATAATGAAATAGATATCGGTAACTTTTTCGGATACGAACGGCAGGTGATTGGGTGAATAATGCGTATCTCGCGCGGTACAAAAAGAAAGATGTTCGTGAGCTGTTGAAGGCAATTGACGAATGTACTTCTCTCAGCCAGTTGTTCGCTTTGATTCAGCACGAACAGATTGAAATACAAATGCACGCCCAATCCGGCGCGTCCAACCTGACGCCGCGCAAGCTCAGCCCGGAGGAAATCATCCGCAACAAATCGCTGCCGCTGGACAGACTCAAGGCGGAGGTCAAGCGCGCGGTATGCTCTGCTTATGTGCCGCCCAAGTCGCAGGAAAGCGACTCGGCGCTGATACGACAGATTCAGGCGACCAAAACGCTCAGCGAGCTGTTTGCGCTGATTCAGCGTGAGCACATCGTTGTGCAGATGCACGCGCAGTCGGGCGCTTCCAACATCAAGCCCAAAAAGCTGTTTCCGAAAAAGCCGGTCACCATTGACAGCAAGGACTCCCCCTTCGAGCGCTTTAAGGCGGAGGTAATCAAGTCCGTGCTGGAGCAGCAAAAATAACGCTGCCGACAAGGTTTTGTGAAATTTTTACCGGGTATGCGCTATACTCGGTTCCGGGCGCAAGCCCAAGTATATAAAGAGAGGGATAGTCTATGAGAAAAAACATCAAACGTTTGCTGGCGGTTTTACTCGCGTCGGTCATCACCCTGACGGCTTTCACCATGCTGAGCGCCAACGCGGCTGCCGACACACAGGCGGCGGTTGGCGGAGAGGGACAGGTTGTTGACCCCGAGCCCGCGCCTCAGCCCGAACCCCCCACGGTGGGCAGAGTGACCGGACTGGGCAAGAACACCACCAACACCAACAACATCAACCTGCTGTGGAACAAGGTCGATGGCGCCACCGGCTATGTGATTTACAGAACCAACGCCGACCTCGACAACGGCAAATATAAAAGACTGGGCGCGGTAACCACGACCTCGTTTAACGACACCAAGCTGGTGCAGGGCACGCCGTATTATTACAAGGTCGCCGCGTATGTTGCCAAGGACGGCAAGATGTACGAAGGCGAGCCTACCCTGTACAAAACCGCAACCCAGCCCGCCAAGGTAGCAAACATCGCGCGTCAGCACTGCTCCACCTACAACGGAATTTCCTGGTCGCGCAACAGCCAGGCGACGGGCTACAAGATTTTCCGCACCAGCCCCGAATCCGGCAACAAGGAAGTGCTCTACAAAACCATCGAGAGCTCCGCGACTACCTCTTTCAGGGACAACAACGTCAAGCAGGGCAACGTGTATACCTATAAAGTAGTGGCTTACCGCTTGCTGTACGGCAAGAACTACTACCACTCTCCCGGCTCATCCATCAGATGCCTGGCCGGTCTGTGCGCGCCGAATTTTTCCGTCAGCTCCTCGCTGTACAAGGTCAGCCTGAGCTGGAAGCTCAACCGCTATGCCACCAGATATGACGTGTACTACTCCAAGGACAAAAACGCAAAGGCATACACCTTTGCAGGCAGCACCACCGGCAGCTCCTACACCCCCTCCACCCGGTTTGCCAACGGCACCAAGCTGTATTTCCGTGTATATCCCATCTATAAAACCAACAGCATGACCGTAACAGGCACGGCGCACACTAAGGAAATCACTGTCAGCAACAAGATTTACGGCAAGGCAGTGCCCTCCACCTATGTTGAGGTCAGCATTTCCCAACAGCGCATGTGGCTGTTCAAGAACGGCAAGTGCATTGTGGACACCCCGGTTGTCACCGGCAACCGCTACACCGCCGATACGCCCAAGGGCTATTTTGATATGTATTCGCGTGCAACCAACACCGTTTTGGTCGGTGCCGACTACGCTTCTCCCGTTGACTACTGGATGGCGTTCAGCGGCGGCTGCGGTATTCACGACGCAAGCTGGCGCTCCTCCTTCGGCGGCAACATTTACACCTACAACGGTTCCCACGGCTGTGTCAACACCCCCTACAGCGCGGTGAAGAAGATTTACAACAACACCACCTACGGCACACCCGTTATCGTACACTAAACTACATTTTTACAGCGGCAGTCCATCGGGCTGCCGCTGTCTGTTGTTATACTAATCTTCATTAAAAAGCAGACTTTCTGCTTTCTATCAGAGAATAGTATTAGTGTATGTTAGTGTATGTTGAAACTTTTTTGAGCACCCCTCAAAAATGGCTTATCTATGCGGTTTTTAACCCTTAGTGTATATTGTGTATACTACCCTTATAAATATAGGGTATTTTGTAACTATTCAGAACGATAAAAATTTGTATACCTGCACAAAAGAAATTTTGAAGTATCGAATAGCGGGCTTACGAATGAAAAAAGTATAAATT
>CADCAD010000097.1 GCA_902799325.1 uncultured Ruminococcus sp.
ATGCCGCAACGTTTTATTCCCAACCTGCGGTAAGGGCAAGCCCTTACACTACAATGTTAAAAATAGGTTGGATATTGTCGCAAGGTTGGATTTATCCGCGAAACTCTCCTTAACTCCGTAGGGGAGGTACGGCTTACGCCCAGACCCCCTCTGTCCCCCTATTAGGGGGCAGAAACCCTTGCGGTCTCCCATTCCACGTCGTAAACGACGTGGAACTGACAGGGGCAAGCCCTGTCACTACACTGTTACGGATAGGTTGGATATTGCCGCAAGGTTGGAATTATCCGCAACGTTCTGCCAAAACAATTTTCCACTTTCCATTTTCCATTAAAAAAAAGGGGGTTTGCTGCTATGCCAACAGACACGCGCGTGGCGGTCATCAGCATTATTGTCGAAGAACCCGGCTGTGTGCCTGCCATCAATGAAATACTCCATTCTGCCGCCGACCACATCATCGGCAGAATGGGAATCCCGTACCGCGAAAAGAACATCAGCATTATCAGCGTGGTGGTTGACGCGGACTTAAACGCCATCAACAACATCTCGGGCAAGCTCGGCAGGGTGCCGGGCGCGACCGTCAAAACCGCTTATTCCAAAAAATGACAACACTTTCTATCATCGAAAAACTGAAAACAACGCACGCCGCCACGCGCGACGAGCTGATTTTTCTGCTGGACAACCTCACCGACGCCGACCGCGAGGAGCTGCGCCGGGCGGCGCAGGCAACGGCACGGGCGCATTTCGGCAACAAAATCTATATCCGCGGACTGATTGAGTTTTCCAGCGTCTGCAAAAACGACTGCCTCTACTGCGGCTTGCGGCGCTCCAACCGGCGCGCGGTACGCTATCGCCTGACCGAAGAGCAAATTCTGTCCTGCTGCGAAAAGGGCTATGCGCTGGGCTTTCGCACCTTTGTTTTGCAGGGCGGCGAGGACGGCTTCTTTACCGATGAGGTCATGTGCGGCGTCGTGCGCCGCATCAAAAGCCGCTTCCCCGACTGCGCGCTCACGCTTTCCCTCGGCGAAAGGGGAGAGGACAGCTTTCAAAAGCTCTTTGACGCCGGGGCGGACAGGTACCTTTTGCGGCACGAAACCGCCGACGCTTCGCACTACGCGCGGCTCCATCCCGAGGGCATGACCGCCCAAGCGCGGCAGGCGCAGCTTTACGCCCTCAAGCGCATCGGCTTCCAGACGGGCGCGGGCTTCATGGTCGGCTCGCCGTTTCAGACGACGGCAAACCTCGCCGACGATTTGCTGTTCATCAAGGCGCTCTCGCCGCAGATGTGCGGCATCGGTCCCTTTATTCCGCACAAGGACACACCGTTTTTTGACAAACCGCAGGGCAGCCTGACGCTGACGCTGACGCTGCTTGCCGTGCTGCGCCTGATGAATCCGCCCCTTCTGCTGCCTGCCACTACGGCGCTGGGCACCATTCATCCGAAGGGCAGGGAAATGGGTATTCTCTACGGCGCCAACGTCGTCATGCCCAACCTGTCGCCCACCGAGCACCGCAAGGACTACGCGCTCTATGACAACAAAATCTGCACCGGCGACGAAGCTGCCGAATGTATCCGCTGCCTTGCGGCGCGCATGCAGTCCATCGGCTATCAAATCGTCACCGACCGCGGCGATTACCGCGGGGATTGGCAGCCGCTCTGACGGCGGCTCCTTCCGGCTGACTTATCTATAAGAATTGAAAAGGAGAACAAAACAATGGCAATTTATGATCCCAAATCCCTCAAGGCAGAGGAATTTATCAACGACGAGGAAATCCAAGCGACGCTGCGCTACGCCGACGAAAACAAGGACAACCTCGCCCTGATTGACGAAATCATCGAAAAAGCAAAGCTGCGCAAGGGCATTTCTCACCGCGAGGCAAGCGTGCTGCTCGCCTGCGAGGACGAGGCGAAAATCAAGGAAATCTACGCGCTTGCCGAGCAGATTAAAAAGGACTTCTACGGCGACCGCATCGTCATGTTTGCGCCGCTCTATCTGTCCAACTACTGCGTCAACGGCTGTGTCTATTGCCCCTACCACGCCAAAAACAAGCACATCTGCCGCAAAAAGCTGACGCAGGACGAGGTCAGGGCAGAGGTCATCGCCTTGCAGGACATGGGACACAAGCGCCTTGCCATCGAGTCCGGCGAGGATCCCGTCAACAACCCGATTGAGTATATCCTCGAGTGCATCGACACCATCTACTCCATCAAGCACAAAAACGGCGCGATTCGCCGCGTCAATGTCAACATCGCTGCCACCACCGTCGAGAACTACAAAAAGCTCCACGACGCCGGCATCGGCACCTATATCCTCTTCCAGGAAACCTATCACAAAAAGAGCTACGAGGAGCTGCACCCCACAGGTCCCAAGCACAACTACGCCTACCACACCGAAGCCATGGACAGAGCCATGGAGGGCGGCATCGACGACGTCGGCTTGGGCGTTCTGTTCGGTCTGGAGCTGTACCGCTATGAGCTCGCCGGTCTGCTGATGCACGCCGAGCATCTGGAAGCTGTCCACGGCGTAGGTCCCCACACCATCAGCGTGCCGCGCATCCAGCCCGCCGACGACATCAACCCCGAGGACTTTGACAACGGCATCGACGACGACACCTTTGCCAAGCTGATTGCTATCATCCGCATCGCGGTGCCCTATACCGGCATGATTATCTCAACGCGCGAGAGCGCCAAGGTGCGCGAAAAGGCGCTGCGCCTGGGCATCTCGCAAATCAGCGGCGGCTCGCGCACCAGCGTCGGCGGCTATGTGGAGGAGGAAAAGGAGGAGGACAACTCCGCGCAGTTTGATGTTTCCGACCGCCGTTCCCTTGACGAGGTGGTGCGCTGGCTGATGGAGCTGGGCTACATCCCGTCCTTCTGCACCGCCTGCTACCGCGAGGGCAGAACCGGCGACCGCTTCATGGCGCTGTGCAAGAGCGGACAAATCCAAAACTGCTGCCACCCCAACGCGCTGATGACGCTGGAGGAATATTTGGTAGACTACGCGTCCCCCGCAACGCGCGCCATCGGCGAAAAGGTCATCGCCGAGCAGCTCAACAACATTCCCAAGGAAAAGGTGCGCCAAATCGCCGAGCGCTACATTGAGGAAATCAAAAACGACGGCAAGCGCGACTTCCGGTTTTAAGCTGCGCAGCGCCGCTAAAGGACTGATACCATGAGCTTAAACGCAACGCCCTCGGGCGAAAGAATTCACATCGGCTTTTTCGGCAGGCGCAACGCCGGAAAATCCAGCCTTGTCAACGCCTTCACCGGGCAGCCGCTGGCGGTGGTGTCGGACGTCAAGGGCACCACCACCGATCCCGTTTCCAAGGCGATGGAGCTCCTGCCGCTGGGACCTGTTTTGATCATCGACACCCCGGGCTTCGACGACGAGGGCGCGCTCGGTCAGGAGCGCGTCCGCCGCACCCGTCAGGTGCTCAACCGCGTCGATATCGCCGTCCTTGTCGTGGACGGCACCGTCGGCAAAACCCCTGCCGACGAGGAGCTGCTTGCGATATTCCGGCAAAAAAATATCCCCTTTGTCATCGCCTACAACAAAAGCGACCTCGCAGGGGAGCAGCCGTCCGACGGCATTGCCGTCAGCGCGCTGCAAAAGCAGCATATTGACTTGTTAAAGGAAACCGTGGCGCGGCTTGTCAAAAGCGACAGCGGCAGGCGCGTCTGCGGCGATTTGGTCGGTGCGGGCGACTTTGCGGTGCTGGTGGTGCCCATCGACAAGGCGGCGCCCAAGGGCAGGCTGATTCTGCCCCAGCAGCAGACCATCCGCGACCTGCTCGACGCGGGCGCGGTGCCGCTTGTCTGCCGCGACACAGAGCTTGCACTCACCCTGCAAAAGCTGTCCGCGCCGCCCAAGCTGGTCATCACCGACAGCCAAGCCTTCGGCACGGTCAAGGACATCGTGCCCGCATCTGTGCCGCTGACCTCGTTTTCAATTTTGATGGCGCGCTACAAGGGCTTTTTGCGCAGCGCCGTCGTCGGCGCCGCCGCCATTGAAACGCTGGAAAACGGCAGCCGCGTGCTGATTGCCGAGGGCTGCACCCACCACCGCCAGTGCGACGACATCGGCACCGTCAAGCTGCCCCGCATGCTGCGCCGCTACACGCAGAAGGACATCGTGATTGAAACCGTGTCGGGCAGGGATTTCCCGGAGGATTTGTCGCCCTATGCCCTGATTATTCACTGCGGCGGCTGTATGCTCAACGAGCGCGAGGTGCAGTACCGCCGGAACTTTGCCGCCGACTGCGGCGTGCCGTTCACCAACTACGGCACCGCGCTGGCGTATATGCAGGGCATTTTAAAGCGCACCCTCGGCGTTTTTCCCGATTTGCAGAAAATGGTTTGACGGATAATGCGTCATGTGTAATGATAAAGGCTCCCGGCGTTCGGGAGCCTTTGCTGTCACTACAATGCTGAGGATAGGTTGAGCTTTGCCGAAAGGTTGGATTTATCTGCAAGGTTTCAATATATAATCTGTAGGGTAAGGGCTTGCCCTTACCGCAGGTTGGGAATAAAACTTAGCGGCATTACTACCGGTAAGGGCAAGCCCTTACCCTACAATATAATGTGTCACTGTATAAATTACCATCTTCCCTAAGGGTACGTGGTAATATGGGAAGAGTTAAAAAAATGGCTTAAACAGTGGGTTTCCAACTCTTCCCACCCTAAAAATAATATGGGAATTGTTGACGTTGCAATCCAAAAATCTTGCTTTTTCAGCGTCAATTTCAGAACAAGATTTAACTTTTCCCATATTAAAACCAAGGTGGGAAAAGTTAA
>CADCAD010000098.1 GCA_902799325.1 uncultured Ruminococcus sp.
TGCAAGGACGAGCACTGCGGCAATTGCTGGATGCCCTATGCCGCCGAGCAGCCCGAGTCGGGCCAGTTCTGGCTGAAGGTGAACCAGAGGGAGCGCGGCCAGCGCCCCCAGGTGAAGGTTTCGTACGTTCCCACGCCGTGCATGCACTGCGAGAACGCGCCGTGCATCACCAGGCGGCGCGGACTGAGCGCGCGGCAGTTGATGTACTCAGGCTTGGTTTTGGTGAGCACCAGAGGGCTCTCGCCTGCGTCGCGGACGGTGAAGCTCTGGGAAAACTCCACGCTCTGCTCGCAGCAGCGGATGGTCTTGTGCGCGCTTTCCACATACAGCACGCTGACAGTGCAGGTGCCGTCCACCTGCAGCAGTCCGCCCGAAAGCGTTTTGGAGCGGATTTGCGGGCTGAGGGTGCATTTGAGGATTTTTTCGATGTCGGGACAATAATCGGGCAGGGTGAAATCGACGTCCGCCAGCTGCTCGGCTACCGTATTCAAAACGGTCTGCGGTGCGCAAAAGGCGCGGTTGTCCTGTTGAAATTCCATGTTCTTCTCTCCTTTTTAGTCTGCAACTTTTGTATTGCATTTCAGTAACCATTCTTATGCGGAGAGAAAGCATTATATGCGTGTCGCGGACACCCTTGCCCGCCTTTGGAACAATACATCTTGTCGATGTGTTTCATTAACGGCGGGTAGAGAAGTTTCCTTATGCCTGCACCGCTGCCTGCGTCGCGGACTTTCATGAACGGCGGGACAGAGAAGCTTCCCATAGAAAAAACCGGCGGGACAGAGAAGCTTCCTATAGAAAAAACCGGCTGACCAAGCGGCCAACCGGCAAAAATGCGTATTGCGTATCAATCAAAACGAATTAATAAAATAGGCGCAGTATCTTTGAATCTGGGTGAGGTCGTTGACATTGACCTTGCCGTCGCGGATAACGTCCGCCGCACGCAGGCGGTCTGCGCTGAGGGTGGTGTATTCCGCCAGATAGCGCTGGAGAGCGGTGGCGTCATAGACATTCACTCTGCCGTCGCCGTTGACGTCGCCGAGCATGACGTCCTCAGCATATACCTTGGACTCGGTGGAATAGGACAGATTGGTAAAGCCGGTGGTGTTCTTGAGGTTCTTCACCGTGCCGTTGTCAACCAGGTAGCCCTCGGTCACCTGGCTGCCGCTCTTGTAGCCGAGCGCGAGGTTCATCACATTGAGCGTCACGTCGGTCTCGCCCGAGCCGATAACGTCAAAGGTAATCACCGCAAAATCGTCCATGGTGCTGTAGCTGACCATGTTCAGGCTGGTGAAGTTGCCGGTGACAACGCCGGTTGCCGGCTGGTCAAAATAGGCACCGGTCGCCTTGGGCATGGACACGCTGCTGTAGCGCAGCTTGGAGGTGTCATAGCGCAGGCTCCACTGGGTATTGACAACGCCCATGTTGGACTGCAGGCGATACGCCACAGTCACCTGGTCGGTGTCCGCGTCAAAGGTGGCGGAGGCTGTCTTGAAGAAGTTGGACTTCGCGTTGACGGTGATGCCGTCCTCCACAATGCTGCCGGTCTCCGCAGTTGAGGTGCCGCTGACCTTGGCGCTGCCAAAGCCGGACTGCGAGGTGATGTTCTGGAGCTGGCTGTTTTCCACCACGCTGCCGATATAGAGGTTGTTGCCGCTCTTGTAGCTGAGGTTGAGCTCCTCCACGGTCAGGGCAACATTGGTGGCGCCTGCCTTGAGCACCTGGAACTCAGCCTGCACAAAGGTCTTGCCGCCGCTGAAGCTGAAGGGATTCTGCGCGTTGGTAAAGTTGCCGTAAACGGGGTTGCCTTCTGCATTGACCGTGCCGCCGGACGGGCAGAGCGCGCTGCCGGAGGTCAAAAGCTTCAAGGCGCTGCTGTCATAGGACAGGCTCCACTGGGCGCTTGACACGCCCATGTTGGCGTTGAGCGTATAGGTCGCGGTGAAGGTGTCGCCTACCTTGAGGTCGGTCACGCTGCTGGAGCCGAAATAGTTGGAGGTGACGTTCACGTCAGCCGTCGTAACGCCCGGATTGGGCGCAGTGGGCTGTGTGGGAGTGGTAGGAGTGGCAGGTGTTGTGGGAGTGGTGGGCGTGGTAGGAATAGGCGTGCTGCCCTGCGCGCCGATTCTGGCGAGCGGTGCAGTGATCACGTCCACGTCGTCCTTTTCGTGAGAGGTACTGGAATCGCTGCCGTAGGAGCCGAGCGCGTTGTCGAGCATGGCGGTGCCGTCAAAGGGCACGCAGTCCATGCCGGACTGACCTCTGGTGCCGAGCATCATGGCGCCGATGCCGTTGGTGGCGATATAGTTGGCGTCAATGCCGAGGGCGGACAGCGGAATTGCCATCTCATAGAAGGTGTCGTACTTGGTGTCATGCACGCCCTTTTTACCCTTGAAGGTCTTGAAATCCACCCAGTTTGCCGCGTCATCATAGACATCATCGGGATCCTCGGAATAGTCCAAGCCCCAGATTTCGCTGCAAATGTTGGTGTCGGCGAGCTTGTAGGTGATGCCGGCAGAGGTGAACAGCTTGCAGTGCGCGTCATAGTCGGAGTTGCCGGAGCTGTCCGCGGCGGTAAACATCGCCGGGTTGCCCTGTCCGGGCTGAGCGCTGAAATAGAACAGGTGGTCAACATGGGTTTCAAAGTTGACGTCGATGTCCCAAATGCCTTTGCCGGTGCCGACCTTGCCGGTCATGCCGGTGGAGGACGGGTCAACGCTGAGCGCGAGCATCAGCGGAATGTTGCCCATTTTGCCGCCGTCCATCAGGGAGGCGTCGCCGGAGTTCTGCCAGGTGTCGGTGGTGTTGACATACTGCATGCCGATGTACAGGTTGGAGCTGTCATAAGCGCCGAACAGCGCGTAGCCGTCAATCAGGCTGTTTTCGTGCGCGCCCTTGTAGTGGTTGGCAACATCCCAAGCCGCACTGCGCGCAATCATCATGTCCTCCGACCAGTCGGAAGCGCTGCCGTCAACCGTGATGGTCGCCTGCTTGCCGAACTTGCTGTCGGGGTTGGTTTTGTAGTAGCTTGCCAGGGTGCCGCCCGCGGCAGACGCCGTGATACCCGCAGCGGCTACGGTGGTGATAAGCAGCATTGCCACAAGCAAAACGCTTACCAGTTTTCTCATGTTTCTCATTTTTCAAACCTCCTAAATGTTGTGCCGATTAGCAATAAAGATTACCATTTTTATTATAACGTTAAACGGCAAAAAACTCAACAAAAAAATGAAATGTGCACTGTTTTTGTCACAATGCACATTTCAACCGATGAAATTTTGTTAAAGATTACAGTTTCTTAAACTGTTTGCCTGAGCTTTTTAATGCCGAACAGTTTTCTGAGCAGTCCCGAAATGAATTTTGGATTGTCGATAAGTACTACCTTCATAATTACCTCCGCATACATGAAATACTGACGATGATCAGCGCGACGGTTGCCGCCACGAGCGTCCATTTGGGCGGCAGAAGCGTCGCAACCAGCAGCCCCGCGCCAAAGCAGAGCGCCGGCTTTATCTTTTGTTTGTGGCACTTCATTGTATCACCCTCTATCATTTTAGCCGGGCAGCCGCAAAGTGTGCTTGAAATTTTCCGCTTTTTCGTTTATGATAGAAGCAGAAAGCAACGGGAGCGTGAAGCATGAGAACGCTGACAATCAACAAAAACGACGCCGGGCAGCGGCTGGACAAGTTCCTGCAAAAGCGGTTTCAAACCATGCCCAAGGCGATGATGTATATGTACATCCGCAAAAAATGTATCAAGCGCAACGGCAAAAAGTGCGACATCGCCGACAAGCTGCAGGAGGGCGACGTGCTGACGTTCTTTATCAAGGACGAATTTTTTGACGCGCCGCAGGAAAAGCACTACGACTTTTTAAAGGCGCCCTCAAAGCTCGATATCGTGTACGAGGACGAGAATATTTTGCTGCTGGACAAAAAGCCCGGGGTGCTGGTGCACCAGGACAAAAGCTACCATTTTGACTCGCTGGTGGCACGCGTGCAGCACTATCTGTACGACAAGGGCGAGTACAATCCCGAGGAGGACAAAGCCTTTTCCCCTGCGCTGGTCAACCGCATTGACCGCAACACCGGCGGGATAGTGATAGCCGCCAAAAACGCCGAGAGCCTGCGGATTCTCAACCAAAAGATGAAAACGCGCGAGCTGGAAAAGTTTTATCTTTGCCTGCTCATCGGCACGCCCAAGCCAAGGGAAGCCCTGCTGACGGACTACATGGTGAAGAACGAAAGCAAAAACAAGGTGAGCGTGTTTCACCACCCCGTGGAGGGCGGCAAGGAGATGAAAACCAAATACCGCGTGCTGAAAAGCAGCGGCAAATACAGCCTTGCCGAGGTGGAGCTGCTGACGGGCAGAACGCACCAAATCCGCGCGCACATGGCGTCTGTCGGTCATCCGCTTGCAGGCGACACGAAATATGCCTTGCACAAGCATACCTCGGGAGATTTCCCCTATCAGGCGCTGTACAGCTACAAGCTGCGGTTCTGCTTCACCTCGGACGCAGGCATGCTGCAGTACCTAAACGGCAAAGAGTTCACGGTGGACACCAAAAAGATTTGGTTCGCACAGGAAGGTTTTTCAATTGAAAATTGAAAATTGAAAATGGAAAGTGGAAAATTGCGCTCTATCATTGGAGGATAATAATCCAACCTATCGGCTAAATCCGACTTATCTTTAGCATTGTAGGGTAAGGGCTTGCCCTTACCGCAGGTTGGGAAAAAACGTTGCGGCATTACTA
>CADCAD010000099.1 GCA_902799325.1 uncultured Ruminococcus sp.
AAAGCTCCGCCATACTCGGCAGAGTCGCGTTCTCCAAGAAGAATCCCGTCTTGGGAAAAATAGATATGGACGGCTTTGAAGATCTGTTTGAAATGCCCGCCAACCTCGATAACGCGTATTCGCACTACCGCATGGGCGGATGCTTCCTGTTGCTGCTGTCATACTACATCGAAAAATTCCCCAGCAAAACCAACGAGAACGAGGGTTATGTTTACCGCGCCTGCACCTACATCGACAACAATTTCAGCACGCCGGGCTTCGGAGTAAAAAATGTGACCGAAGCGCTCAAAATCGACCGCAGTTATCTTTACCGCTTGTTCATGGACGAAATGGGCGTTTCGATCATAGATTACATCATTCGCCGCCGCATATCGAAGGCAGAGATAATGCTCGCCAACAGCGGACTATCGGTGAAGGACGTCGCTTATTCCGTCGGCTTTTCCGACCAGATGTATTTTTCGCGGATGTTCAAAAAGCTCAACGGCAAAACGCCCACGCAGTTCCGCGAGTCGCTTTCGGGAAAGCGTGCCGCGTCAACGTGAGTGACACTCCGACAGCACCGTAAACAGCGCCGCGTCGCTTGCCAGCTTGCGGATGTAGGCGCGCGAATTGGTTGTGTTGACGCCGCCGAGCATCAGGCGGATGGCATACGCCTTCTCGGCGGTGCAAACGCCGAGGTACACCAGCCCGACGGGCTTTTCGGCAGTGCCGCCGGTGGGACCTGCAATTCCCGTGGTGCTGACGGCGATATCGGCGCCGGACAGCTTTTTGACGCCCTCCGCCATTTGGATGGCAGTTTCGGCGGACACAGCGCCCAAAATGGTCAGCGTTTCCTCGCTGACGCCCAGCACCTTTGCTTTTATCGCGTTGGCATAGGAGCAAACACCGCAGTCAAACACCTCGCTGGAGCCGCTCACACGCGTAATGCGCTCGCTGATCAAGCCGCCGGTGCAGCTTTCGGCGGTGGCAACGCGCAGTCCTTTTTCGCGCAGCTTTGCCACCACATCCTCCTGAAGTGTGTCCTGATTGAGATTGTTTTTACGCAACACCTGAATGATGTCGATATCGGTCAGTGTAATCAATGCAATCACCTCTGTTTTTATTGTAGCATTGAATCGCGGATATTGCAATTCTTTTCTTTTTATATTATAGTAATATTGATAAACACCCAAACGAAACGGAAGGGATACAACAATGGCATGGTTTTTCAGCGGAGAGGAGCTGCTCTCCGACACCTATCTGTTAAGCGGCGAAAACCAAAAGCACGCGCGCGTGCTGCGGCTGCGCCCCGGCGAGGAGGTCACCGTTGTGACGCCCGGCGGCGAACAGTGTACCTGCGAGGTTGCCGAGGGTGACCTGCTGCGCGTTTGCAGCCGCAAGCAATGTGCAAACGAGCCGGACGTGTTCGTCACGCTCTATCAGGCGCTTCCCAAGGGCGACAAGATGGACGCCATCGTGCAAAAGTGCGTGGAGCTCGGCGTCAGCCGCATTGTGCCGATGCTTTCGGCAAGGTGCGTGTCGCGCCCCGATGAAAAGTCGCTGCGAAAGAAGCGCGAGCGCTGGCAAAAAATCGCCCTGCAAGCTGCCATGCAGAGCCGCCGCGGCATCATTCCCGAGGTGACGGACTGCCTGTCCTTTGCGCAGGCGGCACAGCAAAGCACTCAAAACGAACAGACGATTTTCTTTTATGAGCTGGGCGGTGCGCCGGTGCGCGATATTTTGTCCGGCAAACCGCAAACGCTCGGCATGTTCATCGGCAGCGAGGGCGGCTTTGAGGAAGCGGAGGTCAACGCCGTCCTGCAAAACGGCGGAAAAGCGGCAACGCTCGGCAAGCGCATTTTGCGCGCGGAAACCGCGCCGCTCGCCGCGCTGTCTATTATTATGTACCAAACAGGAAATTTTGATTAAGGAGCTATCAACATGATTGGAATTATCTGCGCTATGCAAATCGAAGCGGACGGCATTCTCGCCCTCTGCGAAAACAAGCAAACCAACGAAAAATACGGCATGACCTACACGCGCGGCACGCTTGGCAGCAAGGACGTCGTGGTCGTCGTCTGCGGCGAGGGCAAGGTCAACGCCGCCCTCTGCGCAGCCACGCTGATTAACGACTATCAGCCTGACCTTGTGCTGAACAGCGGCGTCGCGGGCGCGCTGTCGCCCGTTGTCACCATCGGCGACCTTGTGGTCGGCAGCAAAGCGGTGGAGCACGACATGAACATGACGCCGCTGGGCTACCAACAGGGCGAGGTCTGCGTGCCGGGCGGCAAAATGCTCTATTTCGACTGCGATGAAGCCGCCTCCCGTCTGCTGGAGCAAATCTGCAAGGACATTGACGATACCACCACCGTGCGCGGCATTATTGCCAGCGGCGACATTTTCGTGTCCGACCGCGCGCAGCGCATGCGCCTGAACGACCGCTTCGGCGCGCTCGCCTGCGAGATGGAGGGTGCCGCCATCGGGCACGTCTGCTACCGTTGTGGTGTTCCCTTTGCGATTCTTCGCGCCATCTCCGACGACCTCAACGAAAACAAAGGCATGGATTTCATGAAATTCTGTGCCCTTGCGTCCGAGAAAACCGTTCATGCGGTCAAAGCGTTTATCGAAAAATATTGATTTTTTACCGGCTGCCTTCGAGCAATTACCCTTGAAGGCAGCTTTTTTGCGACTATCGGCAACGACTTTTCCGCTAAATATTGACAACAACGCTTTAATGCGTTAAAATATAAGTTAGCGTTTATTGAAAACTCTTAAGAAGGGGTATGAAAATGAAGTTAACAGGCGCAGATATTATTTGCGAGTGCTTGCTCGAGCAGGGTGTAGACACCGTATTCGGTTATCCCGGCGGCGCAGCGCTCAACACCTATGACGCGCTGTACAAGTACAGCGACAAAATCAAGCATGTTTTGACCGCCCACGAACAGGGCGCTTCCCACGCGGCGGACGGCTATGCGCGTTCCACCGGCAAAACCGGCGTGGTCATCACCACCTCCGGTCCCGGCGCGACCAATATCGTCACCGGCCTTGCCACCGCGAATATCGACAGTATTCCGCTTGTCGCCATCACCGGCAACGTGACACGCGACCAGCTTGGGCGCGACAGCTTCCAGGAGGTTGACATCGTCAACATCGTCAAGCCCATCACCAAGGCGAGCTACCTCGTAACCGAAATCGAGGACTTAGCACCCACCATTCGCAAAGCCTTCCGGCTTGCCGGCAGCGGCAGAAAAGGTCCTGTGCTGGTGGATGTCCCCAAGGACATCACCGCTGCGCTCGGCGAGTTTACACCGACTGCGCCCGAACAGCCGCAGCCGGACGCTATCGCCAATCCCGACAGCATCGCGCGTGTGCAGGAGCTGATTAAAAAATCGCGCCGTCCCATGATTTATGCCGGCGGCGGTATTCTCAGCGCTGACGCCTGCGCGGAATTCAAGCAGTTTGCCGAGCTGATTAACGCACCGGTCTGCTGCTCGCTGATGGGACTCGGCTGTCTGCCAGCCAGCCATCCGCTCTGCA
This sequence comes from uncultured Ruminococcus sp., assembly GCA_902799325.1. GTDB lineage: Bacteria > Bacillota > Clostridia > Oscillospirales > Acutalibacteraceae > Ruminococcoides. The sequence goes on from CADCAD010000099.1 coordinate 3,517, forward strand.
TCGGCAACATCGGCATGCACGGCGGTTATGAAACCGGCATGATTACCGCAGCGTGCGATTTGATTATCGCCATCGGCGCGCGCTTCTCCGACCGTGTAGCCGGCGACCGCGAAAAATTCGGCGAGCAGGCAAAGATTGTTCAGTTTGAAATCGACAAAGCGGAAATCAACAAGAACGTCAAGGTCGATGAATATATCCTCGGCGACGCCAAGCTGATTTTGCAGGCGCTGCTTCAGGATTTGGAGCCGCAGGAGCACCATGTATGGCTCGCCAAAATTGAGGAATGGAAGCATCACTTTGACGACGCGTCCAAGCCCTACAGCGAATATCCCTTCCCCGAGGAATTTATCGAGGCGGTCAACGAGCTGAAGGCTCCCGACGACATCATCGCAACCGACGTCGGTCAGCACCAGATGTGGGTGGCGCAGCACGCCAAAATCGAAACAGAAAAAACGCTGCTCACCTCGGGCGGCATGGGCACCATGGGCTTTGGCATGGGCGCCGCTATCGGCGCGCAGGTGTCACATCCCGACAAGCGCGTATTCCTGTTCACCGGCGACGGCAGCTTCCACATGAACCTCAACGAGCTCGTCACCATGAAATCGTTTGACCTGCCCGTCATTGTACTGGTTATGAACAACACTGTGCTCGGCATGGTGCGCCAGTGGCAAAAACTGTTCTACGGCAGCCGTTTCTCGCAGACAGATCCGCACCGCGCAACAGACTTTGTCAAGCTCGCCAACGCATTTGGCGTGGAGGGTATGCGCATTACCAAGAGCGAGGAAATCATGCCCACGCTGAAAAAAGCGCTCGAGCTGCACACCACCGTCGTCATTGATTGCCAAATCAGCCCCGATGTGAACGTGCTTCCGATGATTCCGCCGGGAAAAACCGTCAACGAAATCGTCACGGAGATGTAATTTACCACAGTATAATAGTAAAAATCAAAGACCGATAAGTCGTTAGACTTACCGGTCTTGTTTTATATTATTTGTATAAAAAATTAAAGCGCCGGAAAACCGACGCTGCAAGTACCTTCAAAACTGAATAAAGAGCAGGGAGAAAAGCTTTATACTGACTGACCAAAGATAGGAAGGACTTTTTGCATCATGCCTTCGTTG
>CADCAD010000100.1 GCA_902799325.1 uncultured Ruminococcus sp.
CGTGGCGCCGGGCGCGGTTTTTGACGCAGAGCGCCAGCAAAAACAGCACGTCGTCGAGCAATGTAAAAGCCACCACATCCTGCTGAAAGGTCAGCTCACGGCTGATGGACTTCGCGTTTTCGGGCAGGTAAGGCGTGACCTTGCGGTTGTCGATGCCTTGGGCAAGCTGTGTGAGCCACTGCCCCTGTTTGCCGAGCAGCCGCACCACGTCCTCGCGGTTGTCGCGGATATCGCGGACGGTGTGGACGCCTGCGGCGTGCAGCTTTTCGGCGGTTTTGGCGCCGACGGTGTAGAGCGCGGGGGCGGCGCGGTCGCTCATCAGCGCAACAAACGCCTGCGGCGTGGGGATTTCAAAATAGCCGTCGGGCTTCTTTTCCTCGCTGGCGGTCTTTGCCGCTGTTTTGGAATACGCCAAGCCCACCGAGCAGGTCAAGCCCAGCTCCTCGCGCGTGCGGCGCTTAATCAGGCGTGCGATGGCACGCGCGCCCTCCCATGTTTTGGCGTGCTCCGTCACATCGAGATAGGCTTCGTCGAGCGCCACTGCCTGCGACGCGGTGGCGTAGGCTTCCCATATGGCGTGGAGCTGCGCCGACACCGCCTTGTACTTGTCAAAGTCGGGATGCATAAAAATCCCATGCGGACAGCGGCGGTACGCCTCCTTGATGTTCATGGCGGAGTGAATCCCGTACCGGCGCGCTTCATAGCTGCACGTGGCAACCACGCCGCGCTCGTGCGGCAGCGAACCGATGATCAGCGGCTTTCCGCGCAGGGCGGGATTGTCGCGCGTTTCCACCGAAGCGTAGAACGCGTCCATGTCCACATGAATGATGATTTGCTCCACACTGCCGCCTCCTTTTCTGCTTCTATCATATCAAATATTGCCGCCATAAAAATGCTGAAAAAGAAAAAAGCGGGCAGATACGCCGTTGTTTCTGCCTGCCGCGTTCTTGCTGCAACAGGCGATCCGCTCCGCGTTTTCTTTTTCTTCAGCATAACAATTTTTCCCTCGAAAATCAATCCTGTTCGGCGGCGATATCCATAAGCTTTACTGATGAAAAAACTCGGTAAATTCAATTGACTTTCCGTTTTTTCCCCTTTATAATAGAAGCAAACAGAACCAAGGGGGCTTTTTAATGCATAAAATCGAAACCAAAGCTGCGCTGGAGCAGCAGGACAGCTTCGGCGTGGGCGCGCCTAACGACGCCTACGCGCAGTATTTTACCGGCAATTCCTACTTGAAGCCGCTGACGGAATACGGCAAGTGCGCTGTGTTTTTGGCAAACGTCAGCTTTGAGCCCGGCTGCCGCAACAACTGGCATATTCACCATTCCGCAAGCGGCGGCGGTCAGCTTTTGATTTGCACCGCCGGCGAAGGCTGGTACCAAGAGGAGGGCAAGGAGGCGGTCAGCCTGACGCCCGGCACGGTGATTACGATTCCGCCGAATGTCAAGCACTGGCACGGTGCCAAAAAGGACAGCTGGTTTTCCCACATCGCCGTGGAGGTGCCGGGTGAAAACACTTCCACAGAGTGGTGCGAGCCAGTGGACGACAGCACCTACGGCGCACTATGCATCGGAGATGCTTCCGCCCGCCTTTAATAAAATTCATCTTGCCATCCCTTTCATCAACGGCGGGGTTAAACATGCCCTAAACAACAGCAAAATCATCGGGGACGCTTCCGCCCGCCTTTAACAAATTTCATCTTGCCATCCCTTTCATCAGCGGTGGGATAGAGAAGTTTCCTATAGAGAAAAATCAGTTTGCCGATACTTTCAAAAAGCGAGACAGAGGAGTTTCCTATAACGTGAAAAAGTTAAAGCTGTTCAGCCTTGCGTGGCCGATTTTCATTGAAACCGCGCTGTTTATGCTGCTGGGGTTTGTCGATGTGTTTGTCCTCAGCGGCTATGACGATTTGGCGGCTTCGTCCGTCAACACCGCCAACCAGACGGTTTCCATCGTCACGATTGTATTTAACATATTATCCACCGCGAGCGCCGTGATGATTTCGCAGTATCTCGGCGCCAAAAAGCGCGAAGCCGCCTCGCAGGTGGCGGCGCTGTCGATTGCGCTGCAGTTTATTTTCGGCATCGCGGTCAGCGCGGCGTTTTTGCTGTTTAACCGGCAGGTGCTACTGCTGATTGGCGCAGAGGGACAAGTCCTCGAATTTGCCGGGCAGTACCTTTCCATTGTGGGCGGCACCATCTTTTTGCAGGCGTACATCGGCGCGGTGTCGGTCGTTATCCGCAACCACGGGCTGACAAAAATCACCATGTTTGTGTCCGTCGGCATGAACATTTTCAACACGGGAGCGGACTTTTTGCTGGTGCCCGTCATGGGCGTGTCCGGCGCGGCGATTGCCACCGGCGTCAGCCGCGTGCTGTGCAGCATTGTGCTGTCGGTGGTTTTATTCCGCAAAATCGAAAAGCCGTCTATTTTTAAGCTGCTCAAGCCGTTTCCGGCAAAGCAATTGGCGACAATGCTCAAGGTCGGTGTGCCGTCGGCGCTGGAAACCTTTCTCTATAACCTGTCCCAGCTTGTGATTACCTCCATCGTGCTGCAATGCCTGACGGAAAACGAGCTGGTGGCAAAGACCTATGTGCAGAGCATTACGATGTTTTTCTATCTGTTTTCCGTCGCCATCGGGCAGGCGTCACAGATTTTGATTGGACACCTTGTCGGCGCCAAGCAATTTGACGAAGCGAGCCGTCAGGGCTCGCGCTCATACCGTATTGCCCTGCTGATTACGCTCGGCATGTGTTCCATCGGCGTGCTGCTGCGCGTGCCGCTGATCGGCATTTTTACCGACAACCCCGAAATCGTCGCCATCTGCTCGCAAATCCTTTTGATGAACGTCTTTCTGGAGCTGGGGCGCACGACAAATTTGGTGGTGATTGCCTGCATGCGCGGCGCCGGAGATGTGTTTTTCCCGACGGTCTGCGCCATCTTTTCCAACTGGACGCTCAGCGTGCTGGGCTCGTATTTGCTTGCCGTGGTGTGCGGCATGGGCATTTACGGCATGTGGATTGCGCTGGCGGCGGACGAATGTGTGCGCGGCGTTTTTATGCTGCTGCGCTGGAAAAGCGGCAAATGGCGCACCAAGCGTGTGATTCAGGCGGAATAAAATCTTATCAAACTAGCTTTTTACGGAGGTGCAAAATGTACGTCAAGCGTGTTGCAGCGTCTTTCTAAAACAACTATAATTTTAGGAGGACGCTATTTTGAAAACAAACAACTTAACCGTTTTAGCCGATTTGTACGGCTGCCCTAACAGGTGCAAGCACTGCTGGCTCGGTCATATGCCAAACAGAGAAATGCCGAACAACAGCGACAAACAGATCGTCGAATATTTCAAATCGTATTTTCGCTCCGTTACCTTTTACAGTTGGGTGCGTGAGCCTGATTATTGCGAAAACTATGTCGAGCGTTGGCAGCGAGATATACAAATATCTGTCAACGCAAAGCCGCAGCGTTTTGAACTTGCGAGCTTTTGGCGGCTGGTGCGTGATAAAAACTATGTCCGCTTTCTGAAATCTGTCGATGTCAACACGGTGCAGCTCACCTTTTTCGGGACAGAAAAAATGACGGATTGTTATGTCGGCAGAAAGGGCGCTTATCAAGAATTGCTTCAAGCAACAGAGATTTTGATTGAACATCAAATCGCACCGCGCTGGCAGGTGTTTATTAACGCTGAGAACACACCCAATATTATGGATTTGTTAGCCTACAGTAAAGAATTGAAGCTATCAGAACGTTGTAAGGCTTTCGGCAGAGACTTTTCTTTCTTTGTTCATTCCGGCTCCTGCGACGGCGAAAACAGAAAGCTCTATCCTCTGAGAATCAACAAAGAGGATATACCTGTTGAGTTGATTCCGTATTATATCAATTTCTCGGAAGCAAAAACCGAAGCTGATCTTTGCAGAGCATTAGCCAATGATGGCTCTTGCTTTACGTATCACAATGAAAGTGAAATCACGCTGAATATTGCGAATAGTTTTGATGTGTATTTTAATTTCACGCACATGCGCCCGGAATGGAAAATCGGCAATATACTGAACGATGACAGCGGCGAGCTTGTTAGCAAGATTATCAATGCGGATATTCCTGCCCTAAAAATTGCAAGAAACACGCCGGTTAGTGCATTAGTAAAACGATTCGGCAATCCTTTGTCACATAAGATTTTTGATTGCGTTGATGACTATAAGGCATATTTGTTAAATGAAATGATAACGTATTCCCTCTCTTGCCACCGAACGCATGGTAAGCCATGACGCGTCAAAGCTCATCCTCAAAACGAAAGTAAAGAAAATAATTGCACATTTGTAAAAATCCGAACCATCTCCAACCGGGAGAAGGTTCGGATTTTTCCGTTTGGTGCAGGCAATAGGGCTGAAAGCTGCATGAAATTGCTTTCACATGAACTTGATGACGACACCCCTTCGGTGAAGGGGTGTTTTTGGCTTGGTTATGCGGTTTTGGGTAGTATAGCATGGGCGGGGATAGATGTCAAGACTCTTAAAACTAAACTGATCAGGTTATTCTGACACTCCCTTTTTACAGAAACAGCCAATAACTATCGGCAAAATCCTTAACATTTCTTGTTACAATCCAATCAGCATAGAAGCTTTTGGCGCATTCAGACTGTAAACAATCTTCAAAGTCAGAAAAGCTTTCGTTTTGAATACAATTTAATATCTTCTGTCTATCAATGCCAATAATTTCTGTAATCTGTGAAAGATAAAACAAAAACGCTTTTCTTTCGCTCACCGACATGCTTTTTCTAAGTATATAGAAAATATTCATTAAGGAATGTGCTGCTATACATCCTTCTATCTTTTGGTCTTTACATAAAATTATGATATCCTCCGCAGCCTTTGCAAAAGGATCTCTGTTCGCTATAAAATCAATTAAAACATTTGTATCGATTAATATTTTCATATACCGAACCTCATTGTTCTATATTCGTCCAGTTCTTTCTTTTCATCAATATCCGGTATATTACGTCTTAATTTCTGCAAGTTTTCAAAAGCTCTTTCTCTTTTTTGAGCATCATCGTCATCCACAGGATACATATCACTAAATAACGCAATAAACCCTTGTAACTGTTTTTCACTTAAGCGATTAAATATTTCAAAAGCTATTTCTTTTGTGCTCATAGCTGACCATCCTTTCTGTAGTTTCTCTATTGTTTACTAATCATAGTTTACCATATTATGACGGCATATTCAAGAGAAAAGGAACGGAAAGGATAGATTCTTTATGCAAACAGCCTACACAGATATCTGGTATTTGCAATCACGCCGGTTTTGAGATTATCCGGAATCAGCAGCCGCGCGACGCCGCCAAAGTATTCATAAGCATGGACGTGGCACA
>CADCAD010000101.1 GCA_902799325.1 uncultured Ruminococcus sp.
AGGCACCCCTCCTCCGTCACGCCGCGTTGCGGCGCGCCACCTCCTCCACCACGGAGGAGGCTTTCACTTTGTCAAATGTTGTTCTGAAAAAAATCACATACGGACTTTTTCTACAGCCTGAAACGGGGTTGGCTCATATGAGCCAACCCCGTTACATATTTGGTTTCTTATTTGAGGTAGGTGCCGGTGGTGCCGATTTTGCCGGGACCGTTGAGCACATATACTCTCATGTTGCCCTTTGCGATGGAGGGAACGGTGAGGGTGCCGCCGGACACAGTCTGTCTGTCGCCGGTAACAGCATCCACATAGGTGCCGTTAGGCAGGTTTCTGAAGGTTGCGCCGCCGGAGATGGCCACGCAAGCCAAGCTGTCCACGCCGCCTGCGGTATAGCGTTTGGTGAACGCGATATTGCCGTTGGAAACATTATTGGTGGTGTACTGACCTTTTTGCAGCGCAGGAATTGCACGTCTGATCTGGTTCAGCTGCTGCAAGTGCTTGGCAAGCGGCTTGTTCAGCGTGGCTGCCACGTTGCCGGAAGCGTTGCTGTAGGTGCCGAAGCCGGTGGCGGTAACGCTGCCGGTGATGTTGTCGCCGAAGTAAGCACGGCCGGTGTTGGCAAGCGGCTTGTTGGGACCGACGTCGATTACCTCACCTGCCTGGAACTGGATTTCGGAGCCGTAGTAAATGCACGGAATACCGCGGAAGGTCCACATCAAATCCATGTTCTCCGCCCAAGCCTGCTCGCCGCCGGTGTAGCGGGTGGTCTGGCAGAAGTTGGGGCCGTAGTCGTGCGAGTCAACGTAGACGACGTTCCAGGTGGAATCGTTGAACGCGCTGTCCTCACCCAGTGCGGTGCCGAATGCGCTGTTGGCGTTTTCAAAGTTCCAGTGCATGGTAAAGTCGATTACGCCGGTGCCGTTCGCCTTGGAATAGTCGGGCGTATGGTATGTCACGCCGTTGAGCTTGGCGTTTTCACTGGTGTTGGTGAGGGTTCTGGTGGAATACTGCTGATAGTGCTTCTTGGAGTTCTCGAAGTTGGTATTCCAGTCGGCAGGATTGGTTTTCCAGTTGCTTGTCCAAGGACTCTCGGTTTCCTTCCATGTGTAGAAGAACGGAGAGTCGGACTGACCGCCCTCGTTGATGAACTCACTCCATCTTGCGCAAACCTCGCCGAAGATGTAGAAGTTTTCCACCTTGGTGTAGGTGGGGAAATAAGCGGTGTTCAGCGTCCAGCGGTTCATGTGCTTTTCGGTGTCCAAACGGAACGCATCAACGCCCATGTTGACATATTCCATATAAGCGGAGTTGATGTAGTCCGCCACCGCCTGGTTTTCGGTGTTGGTATCGCGGCAGTCGCCCTCGATGGAAGCGTACTGCTCCAGCGGATTGCCCCAGCCGCCGCCTTGGGTTTCATGGTGGTAGTAGTTGTTAGGGTCGTGACCGCTGGTGTGGATGCTCTGCATGATATCCAGACGCGCCTGGAACTGTGCGCCGCCCTGGAGATTGTCATAGTTGGGATAGGACTTCGCCAAATCGCTGCCGGGAATCACCTTCATGCTGCTGGGAGAAGCCAGATCCTGAATTTTGGTGTACTCCTTGGTGAACATCGGACAAAGGGTAGCTTCGCCGAAGTTGCCGGTGTGGTTCCAAACAACGTCCTGCACGATTTTCATGTCCTTTTCGTGCGCCGCGTCAATCAAATCCTGATAGGTCGCGCCGGCGCTTTCGTAACGCGCGTCAACGGTGGAAAAGTCCATTGCATGGTAGCCGTGGTAATCATAACCGCCGGCATTGGTGACAACAGGCGTAATCCAGATAGCGGAAAAGCCCAGCGCCTTGAGGTAGTCGAGCTTGTCAATCAAGCCCTTAAAGTCGCCGCGCCATGCGGGGTCGCTGTCGGGGTTGCCCGCGTTGCTGTCGTCCCAGCAATGCACATTGTTGCCGGTGTCGCCGTCATAGAAACGGGTAGTCATGACAAAATAGATGGAATCCTCACGCAGGTCGGTTCTGTCCCACTGGGTAATCTGACCGGGATCGTGATTATACCATTTGTTGTTTTTGTACCACCATTCGCCGGTGTTGCGCGTCAGCTCGGGCGACTGCTTTCCGTTGACAACAAAAAGCATGTTCACCTTAGTAAGGTTGCTGAAGGTGTACTTGTAAAAATTGTTGCTCTCCGCCGTCATCTTCGGACCGGGATAGGTTGTCACCTGATTGGTGGGCAAGCTGTTCCAGTAGTAGATGTTGGGAGTGCCGCTCTCACTATAGTAGTGCACGATGATGCCGCCTGCACCGACAGAAGCGTCATCTTCTTCAGCGACGTCCACCGCGGCAGCCGTCGCCGCAACAACGCCCACGGTCAGCAGCACGCAGACCGCCAGCAAAACAGCGAGAACTTTCTTGATGTGTGCCATAATACTCCTCCTTATCATAGAGATAACTATACATTTATATTATAGAAGAAGCAATATCCCGCATTTTTCTTTTTTGGAATAATTGCATTTTGTAGCCTACCAAATTTTTGCGCTTTCTTTTGTTGATTTTGACTAAATCCGGTGCAAAGACATCCAAAACAGAAAGCAGGATTGGCACTGATTGTGCCTTGCGTTTTTTTGAAAAAGATGATATAATAACGATAATGTGAGTAGCTGAAAAGCGTAAGTCCGGCATTTCCGGGCTTACGCTTTTTTGCTGTTTTGGGAGGAAAAATGATGAATAAAAATGAGAATCAAATGGCGGAAATGCCCGTGGCAAAGCTGATGCTGAAAATGGGGCTGCCGATTATTTTGTCGATGATGCTGCAGGCGCTGTACAACATTGTGGACAGCGCGTTTGTGTCCAACATGGAGGGCGGCGAAGCGGCGCTGAACGCCCTGACGCTGGCGTTTCCCGTGCAGATGCTGATGGTCGCCATCGGCATCGGCACCGGCGTGGGCGTCAACGTGATGCTCGCGCGTAGTTTGGGCGAGGGCAACCGCGAAAAGGCGGCAACAGTCGCCGGAAACGGGATGTTCCTCGGCGCGGTGATTACCGCGGTGTTCATGCTGTTCGGCTGCTTCGGCACAGACGCCTTCATCAGCGGACAGACCGGCGACGCGGTTATCCGCGAAATGGCAGGCACCTACCTGCGCATTTGCTGCATCTGCTCGGCAGGCATCGTCTTTTTCAGCCTGTTTGAAAAGCTGCTGCAGGCGACGGGACTGTCGCTCTGCTCCACGATAGCGCAGGTTTCGGGCGCGGTGATTAACATTGTGCTGGATCCCGTGATGATTTACGGCTTGTGCGGCTTTCCGAAGCTCGGCGTTGCGGGTGCGGCGCTGGCAACCGTGATAGGACAGGTCGCGTCGTTTTTGCTGGCGCTGGTCTTTCATCTCACGCGCAACAAAAGTGTGCGCAACGGTCTGCGCTATCTGCGCCCGAAGGCACCCATCATCCGCCTGATTTATCAAATCGGACTGCCGGCGATCATCGCGCAGGCGCTGATGTCGGTGATGACCTTCGGCATCAATGTGATTCTCGGCGCGGCAGACGCATCGCTGGTGACCGCGTACGGGCTTTATTACAAAATCCAGCAGTTCGTGCTGTTTGCTGCCTTTGGTCTGCGCGACACCATCACGCCGATTGTCTCCTTCGGCTACGGCATGCAGGACAAAAAGCGCGTGCGCGACGGCGTCAAATACGGCGTGCTGTACACCTCGGCGATTATGCTGACCGGCACCCTTCTGCTGGAGCTGATTGCCGTGCCGCTGTGCGCCGCGTTTGGGCTTTCCGGCAGCACGCAGGCGCTGTGCGTCAGCGCCACGCGCATTATTTCGGCAGGCTTTTTCTTTGCCGGCATTTGCTTGGCTTTGCAGGGCGTTTTTCAGGCGCTCGGCAAGGGCGGCGCGTCGCTGGTGATTTCGCTGCTGCGGCAATTGATACTGATTTTGCCGGCAGCGTGGGGCTTGTCCCTTTTGATACAGCCCGATTTAAGCAACGCGTGGATAGTGTGGCTCACCTTTCCTGCCGCAGAGCTGGTGACCGCCGCAGTGGCGGTACTGCTGCTTCTCCGCATACAGCGCGGCGGCAAAAGGGCTTGACCTTTCGCGCCGGTCTGCTATAATAAAAGCGATACATGCGCAAAGGAGACAACCACATGGAACTGAAAAAACTGCCCTATACTTTGACTGTCTGCAAGCTCGCCTCAGCGGAGGGCTTATGTTTAGATGAGGATTTTTATTTTATCGGCAAAACCGATGAGGAGCTTTCGCTGGTGTGCAAAACCGAAAAGGCGCCTGCGCACGTCACCGACAGAGATGACGGCTGGAAGGGCTTTCGGATTCAGGGCGTGCTGGACTTTTCGCTGATTGGCATTTTAGCCAAGCTGTCCGCTGTGTTGGCGGAACAAAAAATCGGCATTTTCGCCGTTTCCACCTACAACACCGACTACATCCTTGTCAAAGAGGAAAGCTTTGACCGCGCCATGAACGCCTTGGCGCAGGCAGGATACGCCATCGCAGAATAAGAAGC
>CADCAD010000102.1 GCA_902799325.1 uncultured Ruminococcus sp.
AAATCCAACCTTGCGACAATATCCAACCTATTTTTAACATTGTAGGGTAAGGGCTTGCCCTTACCGCAGGTTGGGAATAAAACGTTGCGGCATTACTACCGGTAAGGGCAAGCCCTTACCCTACAAATTATATACTGAAAGGTTGCGGTGTAGGCGCCTGACGCTTTTGAGGGCGAGCAAAGCATTGCCAAAATAAACGTCTGCCCCGCCGTTGATGACAATTTCGGAAAGATGGAAGCTGTCCAAAGGCGGCAGTAAAATAGGCGGTGAAAGCACGAAGCTCTCACCGCCCTGATTTGGTCATGCTGACGCGCCCGTGGTACGGGTGCGTTTGCAACGGTCTCGGCGTCAATACAATTTCCGCCTTGAGCTTTGCCTATACTGTCAATTGTAAAATGCTTAGAACGTACCGCTGCTGTGTCCGTCGCTTGAAGGCGAGGAGGAGTCGTGGTCGTTGTCTCTTTGAATGGTGCGCACCGTGGTGTGCTGGGTGACAAAGGTGTCCTCGACCTCGTTGAGGTCAACCCTGCTGTTGGACGCAAGGTCGTAGGTGCCGGACTTGCCCATGTTTTTGTAACGCGAACGGTTGACAAAGAAGAACGCCACCGCAGCGATAACGCCGGCGATACCGGCAAAGGGACCTACCTTTTTGAGGGACTGGACAAACATGTTGGGCTTGCCCATGCCGCTGACGCCGGAAGCTTTTTCAATGAAAACCTGAGCGGCGGTGTAGTAGTCGCCGCTGCTGAGGTAGGGCTTCATAGCGGATTTGATAGTGTCATATCTGCCTGTGTCGCCCTTGAAGTAGCTTTTGACGTCGCCGTAGGACAGGATAATGCGGTTGTCGGACGCCTTGTCAATGACGAGCATAATCGCGTCGGCGCTGTAGGAGTGCGAAGCGTAATAGCTGTCGTAGTGCGACTCCATACTGCCGGAGCTGACGCCGTCGTTGGAGGTGTGGATGATGAACTGCCAGCCTGTTTTTTCGCTTGCCGCGTTGAGCCGCTGCTGCAAATCGCTCTGCTGTGCAGCGGTGAAAAGCTGCGCGCCGTCATCGAGCGTGCCGGTTGCGGCGGACGCCATCATGACGGAAGCAAACAGCAGCAGAACGGCAAAGGTCAGCGCCGTGAATCGGAGGGAAAGTTTTTTCATCATATGAACAGCATACCTCCTAACACGCCGAGGACGAAAATCAGCACCGCAATGGCGGCGGAAACGCCTGCCAGCTTGCCGACGGCGACGGGCAGGTTGCCGTACGCCTTGCCGGTTTGACCGTTGATGGCAAAGGGAATCAGCTCGCCGTTGAAGTTGTAGGTCATCATCCAGACGGGCATGAGATTGTAGGTGTACGCCGACAGGTCGGTGCGCTCGTTGAAGCCCTCGGTTTCGATGATATCGTAGCCTTCCATGGTGTTTTTGAGCGCCTGCTCGGCATAGTCGTGCATTTTCTGCTCGATGATGGGCTCGACGTCGGCTTTTTCAAGGTCGCGTTTCTCCGCCTGAAAGCCCGAAAGATAGCTCATGGCGAAGGGCTTCGCCTTGGAGAGGTCGTAGGGATGGACGCTCTGGAGCATGTCGCGGCTTTCGCTTTTGAGGGCGCGCTCAAAGACGTTGTTGATGGTGACGTCGCCGCCGCGGACAACATGGAAAATGCGCGTTTCGGTGTACTCCTTGTTGCCGGAAGTCCAGGTGCGGATTTTCTTGCCGGTGGCGGTGAGGTGGGCGGATTTTTGCTCGTCGGCATACCAATACGGGAAGTAGACGCCGTTGAGTTTGTCCACCTGCTGCTTGCCGGTGAAGCCCTTGGGAAGGAACCATTTTTTGCCGCACATGGTAAGGAAGCGCTCCACTGCCTTTTCCTTGGACAGCTCAAAGGGCACCACGCGGTCGGGCTTGAACTCATTGGAGAGCCTGCCGCCCAGAACAACGGGATTGTAGCAGTAGAAGCAGGTGGTTGCGGCGGTGGTGGAGGTGGTGACAATCTCCGCGCCGCAGGAAGGACAGGAATAGGAAACGGGATATTCATCGCTTTCCTCGGCGCCCTGCGCCTGCGCCTGCGCCTTTTCCTGCTCGGCGCGCTTGACCTCGCGCTCGTCGTAGGTTTCGCGCTGCTCCTTCTGCTCGTTCATCTGCTGCACCTGCTCGGGCCGGAACTCGCCCAGACAGTATTCGCAGGTGAATGTCTGTTTATCGGGGTTAAATTTTAGGGGCCCGTCACAGTTCGGGCACTTATAACTCATTGTTGCCATAAAATCTCTCCTGCCGGGGGGGTGAAAATGGAAAGTGGAAAGTTGGGAAAGGTTGCGGTTGAATCAACCTTGCGGCTAATCCAAAACGATTCCTCCGCGGTAATGACGTATTAAAAATGACGCATTACGCATTAAGCCATTATTGCTTGGTGCCGCACTCGGGGCAGAATTTCTGACCTTCGGAAAGCTGTGCGCCGCAGTTGCCACAGAAGCGCTTTTTGGGAGCTTCGGGCTTGGGAGAGCCGCACTCGGAGCAGAACTTGCCGGTGTTAACCGCGCCGCAGCTGCAAGTCCAGCCGCCTGCGGGCGCCGCCTGCTGGGGCGCTGCCTGCTGAGGAGCGGGAGCCTGAGGCGCCTGCGCCTGCTGATTGTACTGCGGATTCTGCTGTACATACTGGGGATTCTGCATATAGCCGCCCATGACGTTGCCGCCCATGTTCTGCGCCATGCCCATGCCGAGGAACGCGTTCATCGCGCCGCCCTCGTTGTGACCTGCCGCGTTGATGCCTTCGGCGATATTCTTCGCCATGTAAGCCTGCTGGTTGGCGCCGTCGCGCAGGAAGCTGACGGAAGCGCCCATCTCGGCACGCTTGTCGATGATTTCCTGGCTCTTGTCGCTGTATTTGGGGGTAGCGATGGAAACGTGAGAAATGGCAAAGCCGCGATACTCGTTCCAGTCATCGTCGAGCGCGCTGCGCATATACTGCGCCATCTCCTTCGACTTGGAGGTGATGAAGCTGATGCGGTTGCCGTCGGCGGAATAGTTATTGAACGCGGTGCCCAGCTCGGTGATGAACTCCTCGTTATACTGGCGGACGAACTCGCCCTCGAATTCCAAGCTGCGGTTCTCGGTGATGATTTCGTTGGGGATAACCTGCTGATAGAACTTGAACGGGTCGGTAATTTCGATGGAATAGGAGCCGTGCAAGCCCATGAACAGCTCCGCCTCATAGAAGGCGTCGTAGTACTGAACAGGCGAGGTGGTGCCGAATTTCAGGTTTTTGATTTCCTTGAGGTTGATATAGAAAACGTGCTGTGACTGCGAGGGAACGCCGCCGTACATAATGCGCTTGAAGCTTTCCTTCAGGGTGTCGCCGAACTGTCCGTTGAACAGCGAGGGCATGGAGCTGTTTTCCACCTTGAAGTAGCCGGGCTCGGCGGTGTAGTCAACAATTCTGCCGCCGTCAACCAGAATCATCATCTGCTTGTCATAAACATGGATGATGGAGCCGTTGGAAACGATGTTGGAAGAGCCCTTTTTATTCTGGCTCTTGCCGTTCTGCGTCACGAGCTGACCGGGCGCGATAACGGTGTGTTCGCCCATAGGAGAGGGCTCGATGACTTCCAGCCAAGTGTCGGCAAGGCCGCCTTTTACGGCGTTGACCGCCGCTCTGATAATACCCATAGTAAAAGTCTCCTTTTCTAAAGAAAATGTATACCGGGCTGCCCCAAAAGACAGATTGCCCGTATTAACATAATCATAATATTTTTTGAGCAAAAAAGCAAGGGTTTTTCGCAGTTTTTTTGCCGGCGCGGCAAAAGCGGCACTTTTCGGCATGAGAAAGCCGTTTTCGGGAAAGGTTACAGGATTGTATACAATTTTTTTGAATTTTTTTCAAAAAACATTTGAAATTTTCAAATAGATGTGTTATAATACTGCTTGTGCGATACAAAACACATAAAATTGAATTGCTGATATAGCTCAGTAGGTAGAGCGCATCCTTGGTAAGGATGAGGTCACCGGTTCAAATCCGGTTATCAGCTCCATAGAAAAGAGGTACTCCACACGGAGTGCCTCTTTTTTACATCGGATCAGAGCTGATAACCGGATTTGAAGGTGACGAGAACGACCGCCGCCGGTGGCGGATGAAGGGAGTTCGAGGAAGCGCAGAAACAGGGAGCTCGAGGAAGCGACTTTAGGCGCGACGCTGAGCGACCATGTTTCAAACGGAGAGCGTGCCGAGCGCAGCGAGGTAAAAACGTCACAGTGTGACGTTTTTAAGGAGAGAGCCACGCGAACCTTTCCCATTCAACACACCGCATAAAACGAGCTGAAACGCTTAGCGACAACAAACGCAGGTTATCAGC
>CADCAD010000103.1 GCA_902799325.1 uncultured Ruminococcus sp.
CCGAGTTTCATATCGCCGACGCCGTTCATCAGCTTGACCAGCTTGTCGTTGCGCTTGGCGACCGTTGCGCCGAGCTTATTGGAGTTCACGTCAAGGTCGTCGAACAAGCCCGAAAAGTCGTCCTCGCTCTCGCTGCCCTTGGCGGAGTTTTCGATGTTGTTGAAAACACGCTCCAAGGTTTCGTTGAGGTTTTCATCGTCCTTTGCACGCGCCCTGACATTAACAAACAGCTCGCTCGGAAGAATGAAAAAGCCCTTTTCCTGAACCAAGCCATCACGTGCCGGCTCGGCTTCTTCATCAGGCAGCTGCGCGTAATCAAATTCATTATCTCCCGCGGCGCGTTCGCCGTCGTTTATGTAGTTTGTCAGATTCTCCGAAATGTAGCGGTAGAACATCATCCCGAGAACATATTGCTTAAAGTCCCAGCCATCTACCGAGCCGCGCAAATCATCCGCAATGCTCCATATCGCCTTGTGCAGCTCCTCGCGCTCCTGTTCTTTTCTAATATCAGCCATTTTGCCCCTCCGTTGTCTATTTCAAATATTGCTATATATCTATTATCGCACAAACATTGTCCGGTTGTTTGGACTTTGGTCAATTTTTTTCAGCTTTTGAGGATTTTTTATTTACAACCAAATTCCTATTATATTATCAACCAATGTCGTACACCTCAGCGGTGCTGCATATTCCATCAGTTTTGGGATATTCTTGCCCGTATCTCTCACATAGCTCTGAATAGCCTTGTTAAAGCTTTCTCTGTCCATCTTGTTACGGTATCTCAGACAATCACAGATAACTCGCTCCTTGTCATACATCCTGACCTTGTTGCCGTCAATTTCCTGTTCGCACAGACCGATTTCTAATACATCGGGCGCGACATAATACGGCTTAACAAAAGGATAGTCGAGCTTAAAGCGGGTTCGGTTGGAATATTTGCTGACTGCGATATGCCATTCAGCAGGTGTACGGTCGCTGTAACCATAGTGCCGCAGGGCTGTGTCCATACAAAGAATACCGTCGGGAAACAGCCTGATAACAGTTGCCGCTTCGCTTTGATTATCAGGGTCTACCCATTGATAATAGCCATGACGAATCTTCTCAACTGCGCCTGATTGAATCAACCATGCAATGTCCGCATAGTATATCTTTTCCTTTGACAATTCGGACGTTCTCATCATCCCGTTATATCGGTCAAAAATCTCTTTTGCAGTGTTTATATCACGCATAGAAAACCTCTTTGAAATTCAGTATAATTAATAATTGAAGCAGATATTTTCCTATAAACTAATTATACACAATTATACAGATTTTTGCAATACTGAATCTTAAACTTTTACACCTATGAGCAGATGATTTTGTATGGATCAGTCGGAGAAGAAAGTGTAAATGATTTTGCTACCATAATATTAATAAGAACACGAAAAACATTACCGCAAAGCTGTGGTAGTGTTTGGACAAAGAGTTGTACGATGTAGCTCTTACCGTCAGAAATCAACCTCAAAAACTAACAAAAATTTCAAGCGATAAAAAGCGAAAAACTCCTAACAATACTATTGCGGCGACAAATTGCGAGGGCAATCCGCCGCTTGAAATAGATTGAAATGCAAATTGCAAAAGGAGAAAGAACAATGGCAAGCAACAAATGAACCGCTTTAAGATGGAATGTGCCAACGAAGTCGGCGTCAATTTGAGACAGGGCTACAACGGCGACCTCACTTCCCGTCAGGCCGGCTCCGTCGGCGGTCAGATGGTTAAAAAGATGATCGAATCCTACGAGAACAGCATGAAGTAATTTTGCTTCCGTGCAGAACGGCTGTATCAGGGCTATCCTTGATACAGCCGTTTTTCTATGGAAATATTGACTTTACGCATGCCGTTTGCTACAATGAAATCAAGCCACAGCAACGAAATCTTGTTGTAAAGAGGCGGCAAAAAGGTTGCCTTAGCGCGTGCCGCTTTTGCAGGGAATCAAGCGATTGCTGTAATCGGGTGGAGGAAGGAAGCGTAAAAATGTTTGATAAATGGAAATACCCTTGGAATAAGCAAAAGGACAACGACGACGTCGGCGCGGAGGACGAGGTTTACGCCGGCCCCGAGTTTTTTGAGCAGCAGGAAAAACCGATGGGACGCGTGTATGCAGGTCCCGAATATAATCCAAACAAAATGCGCCCGATGGAGTGCGTATATGCCGGCCCGGAATATTTTAACGGCAAACCGGCAAACCTCGGCATGCGGGTCGATGATGCTGAAGAACGCCGCCAAAGCGGCTATCAGCCTGTGATTGCCGAGACAGACGGCAACTGCTGCCCGGCTTGCGGCGCCGAGCTGCAGGCGGACGCTCTGTTCTGCCATAACTGCGGTGCAACAGTGCCGCAAGAGGAAGCGTAGCATGAGCGGCTTTCCCTTTCAAATCCGCACCTGCGTGTGGGAAATCACGCTTGCGTGCTGCTTTCGCTGTGCCTATTGCGGCTCGCGCGGCGGCAAGGCGCGCGAAAATGAGCTGAGCACCGCCGAGTGCCTTGATGTGGCGCGCCAGCTCGCCGAAGCCGGCTGCCGCAGGGTGTCGGTCATCGGCGGCGAAGCGTTCATGCGCCCGGACTGGGCGGAGATTGTCGGCGCCCTGACTGCGCGCGGCGTAAAGGTTTGCATCATCACCAACGGCTTCC
Source organism: uncultured Ruminococcus sp. (assembly GCA_902799325.1). Taxonomy (GTDB): domain Bacteria; phylum Bacillota; class Clostridia; order Oscillospirales; family Acutalibacteraceae; genus Ruminococcoides. Next base: position 2,667 of record CADCAD010000103.1, read on the forward strand.
GAATGACGCCGTCAATTCTCGAAACGCTCCGGCGCGTCCGCGTTGAGTCCGTTGCGGTGTCGCTTGACAGTGTGCGCAAGGTGCACGACGCCTACCGACAAAGGGGCAGCCACGACCGCGCCATCAAAACCATCCGCGACGTGGCGGCGGCGGGTATTCCCGTGTCGGTCATCACCGCGCTGCGCGCCGACAACGCGCCGCTGCTGCCGCTCTTTTACGGGGAGCTGCGCGCGCTGCCCTTGTTTGCGTGGCAGCTTCAGGCGTGCTCGCCGATGGGAAACGCCGAGGAAAACCGCGTGGCGGTGGCGTTTGACGCGCGGCAGGTCATGCGTTTTGTCGATTCCGTGGCGCCCGACGCGCCGTTTGCGGTCGGCGTGGCGGACAATATCGGCTACTACACGCCCGAGGAAAGCCGCGTGCGCGGCAGAAAGGGCGTGTGCTTTGAGGGCTGCGCGGCAGGGCTGACGACGCTCGGCATCGACAGCGTGGGCAACGTCCGCGGCTGCGAGTCGATGTACGACGCGCGCTTTATTGAGGGCAACCTGCGCGAGCGCTCGCTCATGGCAATCTGGACGGACAAAAACGCCTTTGCCTACAACCGCCGCTTTGACGCCGGCTTGCTTTCGGGCGGCTGCAAAGTCTGTCCGCACGGCGATGTCTGCGCCGGCGGCTGCCGCTCCTACAACTATTTCACAACCGGCAAGCTCTACGAAAATTGCCTTTGCCCGAACAGCAAAGCATAAACGAACACCCGCCCGGAAGTTTTTGCTCCCGGACGGGTGTTGTATTGTGCTATAGGAATAGTATTACGCTTCCGCTCTGTTAATCGCGTTCAGCACGCCCAAGACAGACGCGATGTTGACGTTGGAATCAATTCCCACGCCGAAGATGGTCTTGCCGTCGGGCTTTACCAGCTCGATGTAGGACACCGCCTTTGCGTCGGAGCCTTCGGAAATCGCGTGCTGGCTGTAGTTGCGGAACTTGTATTTATCCAAGCCGACCTTCTTCAGCGCGTTAAAGAACGCGTCAATCGGACCGTTGCCGGTGCCCTGCAGCTTGACCTCGGTGGTGCCGTCAATCATCAGCTTGCCCTTGAAGTGGACATAATCCTTGCCGTTTTCGCTTTCCTCGTAAATCTTGCGGCTGGTCAGCTTGTACTTCATCGGATGGTTGAGATAGTTGTCCTCAAACACCTCAAACAGTTCTTTGGGAATCAGCTCGCGCTCGAGCGCCTCACATTTTGCCTGCACCAGCTTGGAAAACTCGGGGTGCATGCGCTTGGGCAGGTCATAGCCGAAGTTGTTGCTCATCACAAACGCCGCGCCGCCCTTGCCGGACTGCGAGTTAATGCGGATAATCGGCTCGTATTCTCTGCCGACATCGGCGGGGTCAATCGGCAGATACGGAATCTCCCAATACTCGGTTCCGCTGTCGCGCATGTACTGATAGCCCTTGTTGATAGCGTCCTGGTGCGAGCCCGAGAATGCGGTGAACACCAGCTCGCCGATGTACGGCTGGCGCGGATCGATTTTCATATTGGTGCAGCGCTCATAGATGTCGCGCAGGTGAGGCAGATGGCTGAAATCGAGCTGCGGATCCACGCCCTGCGTAAACATATTTAAGCCCATGGTCACGATATCCATGTTGCCGGTGCGCTCGCCGTTGCCGAACAGGGTGCCCTCCACGCGCTCGGCGCCTGCCAGCAGCGCCAGCTCGCCTGCCGCCACGCCGCAGCCGCGGTCGTTGTGCGGATGCACGCTGATGATAGCCGCCTCTCTGTGCTTGAGGTGGCGAATAAAATATTCAATCTGATCGGCATAGGTGTTGGGCGTGCACATCTCAACGGTGTTGGGCAGGTTGAGAATCACCGGGTTTTCCTTGGTGGAGCCGAGCTCCTCAATCACGCGGTCGCAGATTGCCACAGCGTTTTCCGGTTCGGTGCCGCTGAAGCTCTCGGGCGAGTATTCAAAGCGGATGTTGGTGTCGCCTGCATATTCATCGGTCAGCTTTTTAATCAGGCGCGCGCCGTCCACGGCGATGTCGATAACGCCCTGCATGTCGGTTTTGAAAACAACCTTGCGCTGCAGGGTAGAGGTGGAGTTGTAGAAGTGCACAATGACGTTCTTGGCGCCCTTAATCGCCTCAAAGGTCTTGTGAATCAAATGCTCGCGCGCCTGTACCAACACCTGAATCGTCACATCGTCGGGAATGTGGTTGTGCTCAATCAGCTCGCGGCAGATTTCGTATTCGGTTTCCGAAGCGCTCGGAAAGCCGATTTCAATTTCCTTAAAGCCCATGTCCACCAGCGCGTGGAAAAACTCGAGCTTTTCGTCCATGGTCATCGGGTCGATCAGCGCCTGGTTGCCGTCGCGCAAATCCACGCTGCACCAAATCGGCGCTTTGGTAATGGTGTTGTTCGGCCACTGCCGGTCAGGCAGGTTAATCTGCTTGAACGGAATGTACTTTTGATAAGACGGTTTCATTGATAAGCCTCCATATGATAGATAGTCAAAAAAGAAGCCCCTTAAGTGCAACAAGGTTGCAATAAGGGACGAAATAATCGTGGTACCACCCAAATTCAAGCGTACGTCACCGCACGCTCCTTACAGACTTCCAACAAAGTCCTGACCGATAACGCAGTCCGGCGTCCCGCGCTGACGATTCACGCGGAAAACTCGGGGATGAGCTATACATATAAACCTTCGCGCTGCCTTACACCAACCGGCAGCTCTCTGCGCCGAAGCGTTTTATATCTTGTTCCCGTCACTGTCTTTAAGGGGCTTTTTAATTGTACATACTATTATATATGCGCCTGCGGAAAATGTCAAGGGGAATTTACTACTATAAAAAAGTTTAAATTTTTTTAAAAAAGCCCTTGACAAACAAGTCCTTTTGTAATATAATAGCAAAAGCGCACTGAGGAAAGCGGAACGAAAAAATCCGCTGAACATCAGTCTAAAAGCGCCAAAGGACCTTGAAAATTAAACAACGAAAAGAAAGAAACCCGTAATGACTTTGAGAAAGTATTCTCAAGAAATTACAGTAAGTACACACAAAGATGTACAGTAGATTCACATACGCAAGCGTATACTGAATCAAGAGATTGAAGCTCTAAGATTTTAACACCGCAAGGTGTTGAGATACAAATTTTAGAGAGTTTGATCCTGGCTCAGGACGAACGCTGGCGGCGTGCCTAACACATGCAAGTCGAACGGAACTGTTAT
>CADCAD010000104.1 GCA_902799325.1 uncultured Ruminococcus sp.
GGCCGCCACCGAGGACAACGGCATCCCCGTGGTCTTCGCGGCCGTCTCCGACCCGATCTCCACCGGCCTGGTCGAGAGCCTGGACGCCCCCGGCGCCAATATCACCGGCACCTCTGACGGCCTCGACACCGCCGCCGTCATGAAGCTCTGCGAGGAAGGCAAGCTGCAAACCTCCGACACGCTCGACAGGTTCTTTCCCGACTACAAGGAGGGCAAGCGCCTGACGGTTCATAACCTGCTGAGTATGCGCTCGGGAATCCCGGATATCATCAACAAGCCTCTGCTGGCGGGCGCTTCGGAAACCAACACCTACGCGCAAAACCGCGAAGCGGTGCTGCAATCTATCTTTGCGCAGACCTTGGAATTTGAGCCGGACAAGGCGTACCAGTACTCCAACTCCAACTTCATGCTCCTCAGCGCCGTGGTGGAACAGCTCTCGGGACAAACCTACGCCGACTATCTGCACGAGCAGTTTTTTACACCCCTCGGCATGGAAAACACCGGCAGTCTTGACGAGCTGCAAGGCGGCGCGCCGGCGTGGGCAAGCGGACTCGCCTATCCCTACGCGGCAGGCGTCGCCACCGGCGCAGGCGACATCATCTCGAGCGCGGCGGATATGGACAAATGGATGACCGCCCTCAGCGGCGGCACGGCGGTGTCCGCAGAGAGCTACCGCCTGATGACCACCGACTATGCCACCGACACCGAGGATCATTACGGCTACGGACTCAGCGTCTACGGCGACGGAAGCGTTGGACACGCCGGCGCGATTATCATTGAGGACACGCCCTACTGTTCCTACGACATTATCGGCAGCGAGAACAGCTATCACCTGTTCCTCGGCGGCAGCGACTGCACACAGCCCGACATCGAGGGAATCCGCAGCGATATTGTCGATATCTTCAAGCAATATAGGTAATGAAGAGCACCGGCAAGGGAGTGGCTCCCCTGCCGGTGTTTTTTATGCTGTGAAGAAATCATAAATTCTCTGCTTGTAATCGGGCGCTTCATCAAAGACGCAGTGACCGTACTCCGCGCCGTAGAAATAGCACGGACAGCCCAGCAGCTGCGCGATTTCCAGCGACGCTTCCGCGGTGAGCACCCTGTCGTTGACCGCGCCGATGACAAGCGACGGACAACGGATTTGCCCGAGCAGTGCGCGCGTGTCCAGCACGCCGCACGACCTGCCGAGCAGCATGAACCGCTCGAAGTCTGCGTCTGTCACATCGCGGTGTGCCAAGCGGATAAACTCGCCGAATTTCTCGCCGAACGCCTTGCCGTAGAGCACGTCGATGAAATCATCCAAAAAGCGCTCGGTATCGCCGCTTTGCGCGTTTTTTATCCACTGCCCCATCACCGCCTCGGCTGCGGGAAACAGCCGCGCGCAGGTGGACGCGAGCAGCAGCTTTTTGACAAGCGAGGGGTGCTTGGCGGCGATGTACTGCGCCATCATGCCGCCCTGCGAGGTGCCGAACAGGCATACGCCGCTGAGCCCGAGCGCTTCCATCGCTTCGGCGGTATCGTCCGCGAGCATTTCGATGGTATAATTCTCATTTAGAAATTTCGTGCGTTCAAAGCAATACACGGTAAAATCGTCCGCAAACAGGCGATACGCCGACGCAACACCCTCGGCGGAGTGAATCACGGGCTTGACGCTCAGCCCGGGCAGCATAACGAACGGCGTTTTGCCGCTGCCAAAGCAAAAATAATCCATTTCATTTTCGCGCAGCTTAACGGTGCCGCGCGTAACGGTTGTTTTCATGGTGTCACACCTTTCTTTTACTGAGCTTGGGGCGCAGCGCCTTAAAGCGCGCCTTGTCCTCTTGGCTGATACGGAAGGAGTCGCAGATTTTCTGAATCGCCTTGCCGTTGATGTTGTATAGGAGGGTGTTGTCGGTGTTCATCCACTGCCACACCCTATCGGGGAAAAATATCGCCAGCTCCGCCATCAGCCACGCCTGCGCCATCTGCACGGTATGCGCGTCGTCGTCCTTCAACAGCGCGAGGATTTCCCCCAGCCGTGCTTCGCTGCGGCAGAGCTTGGAAATCCACATCACATAGCCCCAGCGGCGGATAAACGGGTTCTCGTCGGTGATATAGCGGCGTGCATATGCCATCGCCGTATCAAACGGCAAGTCCGCGACAAAGTGAATCAGCTGGTCGGTGTGCCACCAGTCGGCAAACAGCAAATTGCGGTCGATAAACGCCGCGCGCGCCTGCACATCCTTCATCGGCAGCAGGGCGGTGTAAAAATAAATGCGGTGCAAATCCTGCTCGCGCAAAATCACCTCACGCAGACAGCTGACGTCATAGCCTTCGCGGACATAGCGCTTGATCAGCGCGTCTACGTCCTTGGTTTTGTAGTTTTCGGGCAGGGCGCCCACGTCGCGCCGAATCATTTCCGTTGTCGCCTGTATCATGCGGTGACCTCCTTGAATACAACATAGGATTTGACAAAATGATAATATTATGATAAAATAATGATAACATAATAAATATGGAGATGAATAAGATGATAAACATCAGACCGATATCTGATTTGCGCAATAAATATCCCGAAATAGAACAGCTCGTCCTCGGCGGCGAGGAGGTGTATCTCACCAAAAACGGTTACGGTTCTATGGTGGTTATGAGCATTGAGCAATACAGTAAACTCAAAGACGCACTCGAAATAAAACTGGATGAAGCCGACGCCCGCGCAGAAAGCACAGACGAAAGATGGACGCATGAAGCAGTTTTCTCAAAGCTGAGAGGTCGGATAGATGAATAACGGCAACTATCAGCTGCGGTATCTTCCGCTTTTCTATGAAGATATGGCCGAAGTCGTGGATTATATTACCAATGACTTGCAAAACCCGGAAGCGGCTGTAAAGTTGATTGATTTAACGGAGCAAGCCATTTTGAAGCGACTCGAAAAACCGCTGAGCTTCCGGCCGATTCTTTCCAAAAGAGAACGCAAATATCCGTATTATCGTATCAACATTAATCACTACGCCGTATTCTACGTCGTTATTGACAACGTTATGGAAGTCAGACGGTTTCTTTACGGGCGGCGAGATATTTCTTCTATCATTTAACCCATTAAAGCGGTTCGAAAGAGCCGCTTTTCGTTTTCTGTAAAACGGTTTTCTATTATTGTTTCACCACCAGCGCCACACTCTCCACATGCGCGGTGCGCGGAAACATATCTACCGGAGTGATTTCCTGCGTTTGATAGCCTGCGTCCGCAAAGAATCTCAAATCCCTTGCCAGTGTTGCCGGGTCGCAGGAAACATAGACCACGCGCTTCGGCGCCATTTTGGCAATGGTTTTGACGAGCGCTTCGCCGCAGCCCTTGCGCGGCGGATCGAGCACCACCACGTCGGGGCGGATGCCCTCCTGCTCCAGCTGCGCGGCTGCCTGCGGTGCGTCGGCACACATGAAGCACGCGTTGCATATAGTATTAACCGCGGCGTTTTGTTCCGCGTCGTGCACCGCGTCCGCCACGATTTCCACGCCGATGAGCGTTTTGCAGTTCTTTGCCATCGTCAATCCGATGGTGCCGGTGCCGCAGTAGAGGTCGAGCAGAGTTTCGCTTCCCGTCAGCGCGGCGTAGGCGCGCGCCTGTTCATAGAGCCGCTCCGCCTGTGCGCGGTTGACCTGCCAAAACGAGAACGGCGAAATGCGGAACGTCAGTCCGCACAGCACGTCGGAAATCGTGCCGCTGCCGTAAATGACGCGGTTTTTCCTGCCGAGTATCACATTTGTTTTTTCTCTGTTAGAATTAATAATAACGGTTTTCAGGTTCGGCAAGCCCTCGCGGAGCATCTTCACCAGCACGTCCTCCTGCTTTAACCCGTTGCCGTTGACGACATAGCAGACCATCAGTTCGTCCGTCACCTCTCCGTAGCGGATATACAAATGCCGCAGCCTGCCCTTGCCGGTGGCTTCGTCGTAAATATCGTTGTCGCTCACAGCTAAAAAGGCACGTGTCATGCGCATGACGTCCGCAAACTGCGCCGGCTGCAGGGCGCAGTCCGCGCAGTCAATAATGCGGTGGCTGTGAAAGGCGTAAAAGCCCATTTGCACCGCGCCGTCCTTGGCTTTGCCCACAGGCAGCTGCGCCTTGTTGCGGTAGCGCAGGGTGCGCTCGCTGCCGAGAATCGGCTTGATGACTGTTTGAATACCGCCGATACGCTCCGCTGCGTCGGTCACCTTTTGTTGCTTGAGCTTACATTCTTCTTCATAAGAAATATGCCGCCATACACAGCCGCCGCACTGCGCAAAATGAGGGCAGTCGGGCGGCACACGCGCAGGCGCAGGCGTGAGAATTTCTTCTATTTTGCGGAACAAACACCGCCATGCCGTCGGCAGTTTTGCCGACGCCGCTTCCCTCGGCGGTGGCGGAGGTGATGGTCAACTGAATGATATCGTTCTTTTGCAGCATATCAAAATTCCTTTTTAGAAATATTTCCCGTCAATATCGGTTGTTCTGTCTATATTCTACCATTATCGCGGCGGTTTGGCAACAAAAGAGGTGCAAAATTAGGTATTTATTTTTTCGCGGTTTTGCATTATAATAATACTAGATTTTTACGGAAATGGAGTGCGAATCTTGGATTACGACAAGCTTTTAAACGAAATCAAACGGATTCATTTCATCGGCATCGGCGGCAGCGGCATGTGCCCGATTGCGGAAATTTTAATGAGCGAGGGCTATGAAATTTCAGGCTCCGATATGAACGAGGGCGAAACCCTCGACAAAATGAAGGGCTACGGTATTCCCGTTTACATGGGACACGCCGCGGAAAACATCAAAGGCGCCGAGCTGGTGGTTTACTCGGCGGCGGTAAAAGAGAACAACCCCGAGCGCAAGGCGGCTGTGGAGCAGGGCATCCCCTGCATTGAGCGCAGCGTCATGCTGGGCGTGGTGACGCGCCGCTACAAGCGCAGCATCGCTGTTTCGGGCACCCACGGAAAAACCACCACCACCGCCATGCTGTCGCAAATTCTTATCGGCAGCGGCTTTGACCCCTCGGCGATTATCGGCGGCAAGCTGCCCTTTATCGGCGGCAACAGCTATGTCGGTCAAAGCGACATCATCGTCTGCGAGGCGTGCGAATATGTGGACACCTTCCTCGAGCTCAACCCCTTTATCTCCATCATCCTCAACGTGGACGCCGACCATCTCGACTACTTCAAAAACCTGGACAACATCAAAAAGTCCTTTAACCAATTTGCCAAGCAGACAACCGGGCTGCTGGTGCTCAACGGCGACGACGAAAACACGCTGGAGAGCGTCAAGGACGTCAACCTTGAAAAAATCACCTTCGGCTTCGGCGAAAACTGCGACTACCGCGCCGAAAACGTCACTGCCGACAAGGGCGTTCACGAGCAGTACGACCTGTACTGTAAGGGCGAAAAAATCACCAACATCAAGCTGATTGTCCCCGGCAAGCACAATGTCTACAACTCGCTTGCAGCGGCGGCAACCGCGCATTATCTGGGCGCAACGCCCGCCGAGATTTCCGAAAACCTGCACAAGTTCGGCGGTGTGCACCGCCGCTTTGAAATCCTCGGCACGCCCTGCGGCGTTACCGTAGCGGACGACTTTGCCCACCACCCCACCGAGCTGACCGCCACGCTCAACGCGGCGATGAACATGGGCTTCAACAAGGTTTGGGCGGTGTTCCAGCCGCACACCTTCTCGCGCACCGCCATGCTGCTCGACGACTTTGCCGAAGCGCTCAAAATTCCCGATGTGGCAATTATCTCCGAGATTTTGCCCGTGCGCGAAACCAATACCTACAACATCTATTCGCGCGACCTCGGCGCCAAGGTGCCCGGCTCGGTGTGC
>CADCAD010000105.1 GCA_902799325.1 uncultured Ruminococcus sp.
AAACAGCTCGAGAATCGCCTCCAACAGCTTGCACAGCGGTCCGATGATACATTCCTTTTTATAATCCTTCAAAAATCGTCGCAGCTTGAACATAGTTCCGTTCCTTATTCATAAGATACTCCTATTGTACACCATTTTTCCGCGCTCGGCAAGGGGCGGCGAAGAAATCATTGATCGCCGCGCAGGGCACGTTTCACATAATTTTCCTGCCCTTTTTAGTCACTCTGCATATTTCAATTATTGCCAAAACAGAGTATAATAAATAAGTTAGTTTGCTAAGAAAGGTCTATGGAACATGATTTATAACAATGTTTTGGAAGCGGTCGGTCAAACGCCGCTGATTCGTTTAAACCGCATGCCGGACGCAGACAGCGCCGACATTCTCGTGAAGTTCGAGGCGCTCAACGTGGGCGGCTCCATCAAGACGCGCACCGCGCTGAACATGATTGAACAAGCCGAGCGCGAAGGGCTGATTGACAGCGAGAGCATTATTGTGGAGCCGACAAGCGGCAACCAAGGCATCGGCTTGGCGCTCGTGGGCGCGGTCAAGGGCTACCGCACCATCATCATCATGCCCGACTCGGTCAGCGAGGAGCGCAGAAAGCTGATTCGCCACTACGGCGCGGAGGTCAAGCTGATTCACGACGCCGGCGACATCGGCGCGTGCATTGACGAATGTTTGCAAACCGCGATGAAGATGAAGGAAAAGAACAGCAAGGTGTTTGTGCCGCAGCAGTTTGCGAATGTGAACAACGTAAAGGCGCACAAAAAGTATACCGCGCTGGAAATCATGCAGCAGTGCGCCTGCCCCATCGACGGCTTTTGCTCGGGCATCGGCACCGGCGGCACCATCACAGGCATCGGCGAGGTGCTGAAGGCGCAGTATCCCGACATCGAAATTTGGGCGGTAGAGCCCGAAAACGCCGCCATTCTCGCAGGCGGCACCATCGGAACCCACCTGCAAATGGGCATCGGCGACGGCATCATTCCCGATATTCTCAACCGCGAAATCTATGACGAAATCTATGTTGTCACCGACGAGGAAGCGCTGCGCACCGCCAAGCGCCTTGCGCGCGAGGAGGGCTTGATGTGCGGCATTTCCGCCGGCACCAACGTGGCGGCGGCGCTCAAGCTCGCCAAAAAGCTCGGCAAGGGCAAAACCGTTGTCACCGTGCTGCCCGACACCGCCGAGCGGTATTTTTCCACACCGCTGTTTGAGGAATAGTTTTCAGCCAAGCACAAGGCTCCCCAGCATTTGGGGAGCCTTTCGTTTTGTTGCCGGGTTTTTTTGTAGGGTAAGGGCTTGTGTCCGCCCGTTTGCCGCAGAGCAGCAAAATGACAGGGGCAAGCCCTGTCACTTGGCGCGTTTTCCGTGTATGTCAGTGTATGTTGAAACTTTTTTGAGCACCCCTCAAAAATGGCTTATCTATGCGGTTTATATCCCTTAGTGTATATTGTGTATACTACCCTTATAAATATAGGGTATTTTTAAAAATAAAAAGGTTGGTTGTTTTTTTTTTTATTTTTACCGTGAAACACATATAGAGTTTATGTGCATAAATACACGGAGGGCTTAGCAGCGCAGAGCGGCAAAATGACAGCCGCGAGGGCTGTCACTACAATGTTATGGAGAGGTTGAGGGAGTGTTGAAAAGTTAGAATTAATCACAACGCTTCTTAAAATCCGTAGTAGCTTGTTAACACTAAAACTTTATTTCTGGATAAAGGTGTTTAAGTTTAGTTCTGGAATCGGAAGTAGTGAAATGCCAAGACACAGACTTCTGAGAAGAATTGCGAGCCGAAGCCCAAGCAGATAAGCTGTCATTCAAAGCATCAATAGTAGGTATTCTGACACCTAAAAGACATTGAGTGGTTAAAGCAGACAATTCAATTTCCGCAATATCCAGCCATGAACCATGCTTGGGTGTATAATGGATTTCAAGCTTTTGTGAAAGGCGAAAAGCTTCCTCAGGAGGAAACGTTTTGTAAAACGAGCCAATTGTATGAGTGTTTAAGTTATCCATTACGAGGACTATTTTTTCAGCATTAGAAAAGACATCATCAATGAGCCATTTCATTTGGTGAGCCCAATCATTTGCCGTCCTTCTCGGTAGAGCGTGCGCTTCTCTCCAACCTCCGAGGGGCTCCGTAAACATAAAGATAGAGCAGGAGCCTTTTCTGACATACTCACAGTCATATTTTTCTGTGTGGTTTGTTTTACTCATTGGAATCGGAGCGAGATACTCATCTAACAGCTGAAAAGGCTTTTCGTCCATACAAACTACAGGATATTTTTCGTTGTATGGTCTTGCATAAACCTCTAAGACATCTTCCATACGAGCAACAAACTCAGGATTCTGCTTCGGTGGAATGCACCACATTTTCTTTAAGTGAGGCTTATATTTCGTTTTTTTAAAATCTGTTGAACCCGAACATATGAAATACTATCTACATAATGCAATTCAACCGCTTTTTCTGCTAAAAGTCTTAACGTCCATCTTGCGTGTCCCTGCGGTTTTTCACTACATGCGAGCGCTATGATTTGGGCTTCTACCTTTCCGTCTACCTTTGCGGGTACCGGTGGTGTTTCGCGTTTTTTGCGTTTTAGGTATGAGTCAATATCCGGGTTATTGAGAAACTCATCTCGCATATTGTATACTGCTTGCACGGAACATCCAACCTGTTCAGCTGTTCGCTTGTACCTAACATGATCTGTCTTTCCTGTACGATCCAGCAACAACAATACTCTGGCTCGCCGTATTTCTTTGGCTGCATGTACTCCGCTTTGTACAAAGTTTTTTAGATAATACTGTTCTTCTTCTGTTAATCTTATTTCTTTACCTTTCATATGGTCTCGCCTCCTAGGCTTATTATACCATATCTTCTTTGAAAAGTAAAGTTTTAGTATTAACAGTGTAGTAGGGGCGCACCCATGTGTGCGCCCAGGCGACATAACTGCTGTTCTGAGGGCGCACAGCTCCGCATGGGTGTTGTTACCCAAATCGGAGATTTGGACAACACCTCAACATGGGTGCGCCCCTACGGAGTTAAGGTCAGGTTCGGTTTATTCGCAAGGTTGGATTTATCTGCAAGGTTTCAATATATAATCTGTATGGGAACAAAACAAAAACACAGGCGCAGTTATCCTGCGTCTGTGTCAGTTGATATGTGTCACTAATCCCATTCGTTCCAATAGCGCTTGGTGATGCGGCGAACAATCACCTTGGGCAGCGATTCCTTTTGATAGCGCTCCGCCTTGGCGATGGTGCGGTTCATTTTGCGCTGCAGCGCGTCATAGCGCTTCATCATGCGCACCAGCTCGGCGTCGCTGCGCCGCAGGCTGTCCTTGGCGTAGGCAAGCGTCTGCATTTTGGCGTGGTCGTCCTCCAGCCAAAGGTCGAGCGCCTGCTTCATCACGTCATGGCGCCAGCGGATGATTTCTTCCTCGGTGGCGCTGAGCTTGTTGAGCGCATCAACGGTGCGCGTTTCCGCCTGCGCCTGCGCCGCAAAATCCGCCGCCGCCTTGGCAAGGCTTTCCCTGTAGGGCAGGTAGTCGTCCTTGTTGGCAGGGGGGTTCAGGAAATCATAGTCAAAATTGCCGCTGACAAAGTCGTCGAGCGTCGCATGGTGCAGCCAGTCGTAGTAGGGGTCGAAGCGCGTGTCGTCCTCGCTGCCGCGCACCAGCAGCACCGGCACGCCCATGGCAAGGCACGGCAGGGCGCAGTGCAGCCGACGGGTGACGACGCAGCGCGCGTTTTGATAGGTGGTGAGCAGCTCTCTGACCATTGCCTGACGGTCGTCCCACGAAAGGGTTTCGTCGCGCTCGCGCAGATGGGAAAACTCGCGCACCTCAATTTTTTCGTCCAGCAGCTCGTGGATTTTATCCCTTCCCTTTTTCAGCACGTCCACCACGCAGACATACTGTCCCCTGTCCGCGCGCGCGGGCATGTTGGGCAGTGTGAGGGTGATGCAGCCGCTGAAATAGGCGGCAATGCCGTTTTCGCGCAGGCGCTCGGCCCGCAGCGCAGCCGCCCCGAAGGGCGACAGGTTCCTTGCCAGCGCCGCGAATCGCCGCCAGCTCATATCGCCGATCCGCTCCATCAGGTCGATGCCGTAATCCCGCAGGAAGTCCGCCTCCACGGCGTCCCAGTCACCGTCCTTAGCGCGTCCCACATCCAGGACCATGTCGATCTCATCGGCGCCCAGCTCTGCCATGGCGGCAGCTTCGGCGGCCTTGGTCACGGAGCAGCCCAGCGGGAATCCAACCACCACGCACAGCTTCACGCCGCTGCCGGAGATGTCCAG
>CADCAD010000106.1 GCA_902799325.1 uncultured Ruminococcus sp.
AATCACATGGAGATAAAGATAGTAGGAAAACAGAATCATCAGCTTGCCGCCGCTGCGGAACATTTCATAGGGATGATCGGTGGTTTTTTGCAAATCAAAAAAGCGCTCAAAGCCCTTTATGCCCATGTCGTGCACCACGGGATTCTTTTTGTTTAACGAAACGCGGCCGGTCATCGCCGCCGCCTCCAAGCCGGAGAATTCCACCCACACATAGCGCATGGTTCCCTCACACACCGCAAAGTATGTGTAGGGCGCCGCCAAAAACGAGCTGCCCTTGGTGAGCGCATACTCCGTTTTGTCAATCGTCACACTGCCGCTGCCGGCGTAAACGTAGGCGAGCTTATAGGACTCATCGTGCCGATTGCCTGTGCCGATAGGTTTTCCGCGCGCGCTGTCGCCGCTGGCATAGCAAATAAAATCAATGAAATTTTTCATTTTATTCCCCCGGTTTTCCATGCAACATTTGTCCATAAAGAACAAACAAAACTGCATAGCTTTCTAAAGTTTCAAAGATTATACTAGTAATATATTACACGAAACTCATATTTTTTTCAATAGCGCAAGGAGTCTTTTCGGAAATGGATTATCAATATGACGTCGTGAATTATGATAAAAATATACCCGCGACCATTATGTACTTAAATCTTTCGTCCGCTACCCACAAAACTGAACTGCAATGGCACCGCGAACCCGAGATTGTTTATGTAATTGAAGGCAAATCGGAATGCAGCCGCAACGGCGAAACTCAGCTTGTGGAGCAGGGCGATTTTATTTTATTCAACAGTGAGGATGTGCATTTGGTGCGCCCTGCGGAGGGCGCCGATTGCCGCTTGCTGTGCATCAATTTTTCGTTTGAATACATACGGATGTTCTGCAAGTCCATCGACACGCTCTATTTTGACGTGAGCTCCGCGCCGGAGGTGCGCCCTGCCATCACGGCGGTGCTGCAAAAAATCGCTTCGGTGGACGCCGCAGGCGACTACGCCTCGCTGATCCGGATTGCCTATATCAACGAGCTGTACTATTTGCTGTTGACGCAGTGTGTGGGCTATCGCCGCGCAGCGGGCAGCGCGCAGGGACCGAAGCGCGACTTTTCCTATGCCAAAACCGCGATTGCCTATATCAACGAAAATTTCCGCCGCGAGATTTCGCTGGATGAAATTTCGGGTGTGGTGAATTTGTCGCCGTCGTACTTCTCCAAATATTTCAAAAACGTGACGCAGGTCAGCTTTTCGGAATATTTGGCAAATCTGCGGCTGGAAAACGCGATTAACGACATGCTGACGCACAACACTACCGTGTCCACCGCCGCGTTTGAAAACGGCTTTGCCAATGTCAAGTCGTTTATTACCCAGTGCAAAAAGGTATACAACTGCACGCCGGCGCAGTATAAAAAGAAGCTGCTGGCGAAGCGCTAAACCGACGTACATAAAAAGGGTTGACTCCTCGGAGCCAACCCTTTATACTATTCTCTGATAGAAAGTAGACAACTTTCTATCAGAGAGAAAACGCTTGGCGCGTTTTCCAATTGCGCCAAAGCGCAATTGCCGTCTTATACAATCTTGACGCGCCTACGGCGCTATTAAAAAGTAGAAATTCTACTTTTTAATGAAGATTGGTATTATTCATGAAACAGAAGCTTTATGATTTTATACACATCGCCGTCCATCACGGTGTAGGTGCTGCGCAGCTCGCCGACAACGGCAGGCGAAATTGCCTGATGAATATACAGGCTGTCGATGCCGAAGTCCGCCGCGCCGCCGATGTCGGACAGATAATCGTTGCCAATCATAATGGATTCTTCCTTTTTCAGCCCGTAGCGGTCAAAGAGAATTTGATAATAATGCGCGTCGGGCTTGGAACACTCCTCGTCCGAGCTGATGCATACGCCGTCGAAATACGGCGCTAAGCCGAGCATATTCAGCTCGTTTTCTGTAAAGCTGCGCTGGGCGTTGGACAGCAGATATATTTTGCCGCCGTTCGCTTGGATGGTGTCAAGCAGTGCCTTGACGCCGTCGTACAGCTTGACAAATTTGGTGGAAATGCAGCGGAACACCTCGCAAATTTCCATTACGGTCGCTTTTTTTGGCTTGACGCCCTTGCGCGTGAACAGCGTGCGGAACACCTTTTCAATCTTAATGTCAATCACCGTGTAGTCGGGGTGGCGGCGGTGCGCGGCGCGTTTTTCCTTTTCGACCAGCTCGCCGTAGGCGGCGCCGAGCTCCCGATAGGTGTAGTGCGCGCCGTAGTAGCCATAGAGAATCGCCATCTTCTTCCAGAGCTGCGCGCTCCATTCGTCGGTGCGGATATCCACCAGAGTGCCGTATAAATCAAAAATGTAGTTTTTGTATTTCATCTTATCCCTCCGTATCGCGGATTGTCTGTTTCCATTGTAACAATTTCCGGCGGCAATTGCAATACCTTTCAAAATGTGGTACACTGTTTTTGAGGTGGTTGTATGAGAAAACAGGAAATTGCCCTGTGCGCCGTGGAGGCGCTGAAAAAGGAATACCCCGACGCCATTTGTTCGCTGACCTATACCGATCCGCTGCAGCTGCTGATTGCCACGCGGCTTTCCGCGCAGTGCACCGACGCGCGCGTCAATATGGTGACGCCGGCGCTGTTTGAACGGTTCCCCACCGTGGACGATTTTGCCGCGGCAAGCTATGACGAGGTGGCGGAATACATCAAAAGCTGCGGCTTGTTCAAGACAAAATCCAAGGACATTGTGGAGATGTGCAAAAAGCTCCGCGCCGATTTCGGCGGCGAGGTGCCCGACACGATTGAAGCGCTCACCACCCTGCCGGGTGTGGGCAGAAAAACCGCCAATTTGATTTGCGGCGACATTTTCGGCAAGCCTGCCGTGGTGGTGGATACCCACTGCATCCGCATCACCTCTAAGCTCGGGCTGCATAAGCAGACCGACCAAAAGAAGATTGAAACAGAGCTGAAAAAGCTGCTTCCTCCCGAGGAGAGCAACGATTTTTGCCACCGTCTGGTGCTGCACGGCAGAGCCGTGTGCACCGCGCGCTCACCGAAGTGCCGGGACTGCTGTATGAACAGCTTTTGCCGCACCGGCGTCAAGGAGCTGCGGCATGAAGATTAAGCTGTTGGCGCTCGACCTCGACGGCACCACCCTGCGCAGCAACAACACGCTGTCGCCCAAGGTGGCACAGGCGGTGGAAGCTGCCGCCGACAGCGGCATAGAGGTGGTTGCCGCCAGCGGCAGACCATACGGCTCCATGCCCAAGGAGGTGCTCGCCCTGCGCGGCGTTAATTATGTGGTTTCCTCCAACGGCGCGGCGATTCACGACCGCACCGGCGCGCGCCTGCACGCTACACCGATGGAGGAAAGCGAGGTGCTGCGGCTGCTGGAGCTCACGCGCGATGATGATTTGATTTGGGAAGCCTTTCTCGATGGCGCCACCTACACCGACAACCGCTACCTGCGCCATCCGCTCCGCTACGGCTGCACGCCTGCTTATATCAGCTATGTGCAAAATTCGCGCGGAGGACTGGACGATATGCGGCAATATATTTACGACAACCGCCGCCGCTTGGACAGCGTGGAGTATGTGTGCCCCGACAAGGTGCTGCGCGAGCAGGTAAGGGACAAGCTGGAGCGCGCGCTGCGGGAAACCTACATCACCTCCAGCTCCGCCAACTTTGTAGAATTCATGCACAAAACCGCCACCAAAAGCAACGCGCTGCGGTGGCTGTGCCGTCATTTAAACCTTTCCCTGTCACAGACCGCTGCCTGCGGCAACGCCGACAATGACGCCGACATGATAGCCTGCGCAGGCTTGGGCGCGGCGGTTGCCAACGCGAGCGACAGCTGCAAGCGCGCCGCCGCTGTGCTGCTGCCCGGCAACGACAACGACGGCGTGGCAGCGTTCATTGAATTGGTATTAAACGGTTAAAACCAATATTCCTCGAACGCGTCCTCCTCATACGGCTCCTGCCGCGCGGCAGGAACCGCGCCGGTCATTTCCGTGGAGGAAACCAGCTGTGCGTCCAGCTCCAGGTCGCCGCGCTCGGGATCAAAAATCCCGTTGTAGCGCTCCTTTGACTTTTGTGTGTGAACGGGACGATAACGTTTCATGCAAACATCTCCTTTCGTAACGGTAGTGTACCCGAAAGGAGCTGTTTTATTGCGCAAAAAAAGAATTGTTGTAACTATTCAGAACAACAAAAAATTGTATACCTGCACAAAAGAAATTTTGAAATATCGAATAGCAGGCATGCAGATGAAAAAAGTACAAATTGG
>CADCAD010000107.1 GCA_902799325.1 uncultured Ruminococcus sp.
GTCGGATTTTGCCAAAAACAGCATTTGTTCAATCAGCTGCTTCATGTGGTTGGCTTCCTCCTGCGTGCTCTCCAGCCACTGTTTTTCCTCCTCGACGGTGGCGCCCTTGTGCGACATCATGATGTTGTTGTTTGCCAAAATAACGGTCAGCGGCGTTTTCAGTTCGTGCGACGCGTCGGCAACAAACTGTTTTTGCTGCTCCCATGCCTTTTGGACGGGCTTTACTGCCAAGCCGGATAAAAACAGGCTAATCAGAAAGATTATCAGCAGGCTTCCCAAAAACAGTCCTGCGCTGATCAGCAGCGAGCTGCGCAGGGAGGAGGTGAGAGAGCTGTTGCTGGCAAAGATAATGCGCATGTCGTCCGACTCGCCGCGCACAACATACATCAGTGAGTATTCGCCGATTTGTCCCGTGTGGTCGCCGCTGCTCAGCGCTTCCTTAACGCACGCCTGCAAATCGTCGTCGTCCATTGTGACGTTGCTTTCGGAGACGCTTTCAATTTCGCCGTCATCGTCAACCTCGACGATGATATAGGAGGAAATCTGCATGGGAACGTCGCCGTCCATGCCGCGTTTGTCAAATTTGAATTTTCCGTCATCTTCCGGCGGTGCAAAGTCGTCCATGCCAAAGCCTCGGCTTTGCTTGTCCAAAATTTGCTCCATGCCGCGCTCCAGCATGTGATGGGAGTTGCTGTAGTTGTTGACGTTGACAGCGGTGATAATGCCGAGGATTACCACGCCCACCAGCAGCATATTAATCAGAATCATGCGGCGCCTTAGCTTTTTAATCATCGTTGCGCTCCAATCTGTAGCCCATCTTTTTGATGGATTTTATCTCGGTGGAGGATTGAATAAAATGCAGCTTGCGGCGCAAAAAGGAGATGTACGCCTCCACATTGTTAGAGCCTGCATCGGAATCGTAGCCCCACACCTTGGTGATGATGTCCTCTTTGGAGATGATGGTGTCGCGGTTGGCAATCAGCAGCTTTAGGATTTCGGATTCCTTATAATTTAAGTGCACCGATTTGGCGCCCTTACTCAGCTCGCAGGTGGAAGCGTTGAAGTTGAAATCGCCGAAATCCGTTTCGTCCAGCATAACCTCGCCTCTGCGGCGTGTCAGCGCCTTGATGCGCGCGAGCAGCTCCTCGGGCGCAAAGGGCTTTGTCATATAATCGTCCGCGCCGCTGTTGAGTCCGCTCACTTTGTCGGGGATGGTGTCCTTGGCGGTCAGCATCAAAATCGGCGTGTCGATTTTTTGCCGCCGCAGTTCATATGCCACCTGGAAGCCGTCCTTAAACGGAATCATAATATCCAAAATAATCACATCATATATGCCGCTCAGCCCGTAGTCCAGCCCGTCGTTGCCGTCATAGACAACGTCTACCATGTATTTCTGTTCGGTCAAAATCTGTTTCAGCGCCTGCGCCAGACGCTTTTCGTCCTCTACCACTAAAATCTGCATAAACCTGCCTCCTTATAAACTTATTATATCAGTTACAAGAATAGCGTTCAAGACTTAAAAAATACTGAAAATAAAAAATTTTATTATTTCAGCCTTTTTTAAGGTTTTCAGGTTATGATGACACCATCGAAAGCAACACAGACGTTTTCGGCAGACCGAAAAAGTTTTTGTAAAGAAAAAATTTTTTAAAATTTTTAAGTCTTTTTTAAGCTTGACAGGTTATGATACAGTCAGACAAACGGAAAGGGGAAAGCGATATGACAATTCAAACCGTTTTCGAAAGAACCGAAAAGAAATATATTCTCACACTCAGCCAGCGCAGAAGGCTGCTCGAGGTTATCAGCCGCTACATCAAGCCGGATGAGTACGGCGAAAGCACCGTGTGCTCGCTCTACTTCGACACCGACGACAGTCGCCTGATTCGCCATTCAATGGAAAAGCCGGTCTACAAGGAAAAGCTCAGACTGAGAAGCTACTCCACACCCAAGCGCGACAGCAACGTGTTTTTAGAGCTGAAAAAGAAGTATAACGGCGTTGTTTACAAGCGCCGCCAAACCTTAAAATATACGCAGGCGATGGACTACATCCGCGAGGGCGTCATGCCGAACGATTCGCAGATTATGCGCGAAATCGACTGGGCGATGCAATACTATCCGGGCATTGCGCCGAAGATGTTTATCGCTTATGATCGCACCGCCTTCTACAGCAAGACCGACCACGAGCTGCGCATTACCTTTGACCGCAACGTGCGCTTCCGCACCGATAACCTCGATTTGGCAAAGGGGCACTACGGCGAACGGATTTTGGACGCTAACCTGTGCATCATGGAAATCAAGGCGCTCTGCGCCATGCCGCTGTGGCTGACACAGGCGCTCAGCGACCTGAAAATCTTCCCGGGCTCGTTCTCCAAATACGGAACCGCCTACGAAATCACCGAACAAAGAAAAAACGACTACAAAGGAGGACAATACTGTGCTTGATACTATCTTTCAACCGATTTACAGCGCTACCACCGAACTCACCACCTCAACCTATTTAATCTGTACGCTGGTTTCTCTGGCGCTCGGCGCGGTTATCGCGTGGGCGTCCAGTGTTCGGAGCAGACAGAGCAAGAGCTTTTTATTGTCCATCCTGTTAATTCCGGCAATTGTGCAAATCGTGATTATGCTTGTCAATGATAACGTCGGCGCAGGCGTCGCGGTCATGGGCGCGTTCTCACTGGTACGCTTCAGAAGCGCACCCGGCTCGGCAAAGGAAATCGTCAGCATCTTCCTTGCGATGGCAACCGGCTTGGCAACCGCCAAGGGCTATCTCGCCCTCGCCGCCGCGTTTGTTATCATCATCTGTCTGGTGATGGTGCTCTCCAATTTTATCAACATCAAAGAGAAGGACGATTTGCAGAGAGAACTGAAAATCACGATTCCCGAGGATCTTAACTATGCGCACGAATTCGATGACTTATTTGAAAAATACACCAAAAACTGCAAGCTGATGAACGTCAAGACCACCAACATGGGCAGCCTCTATAAGCTCAGCTACCGCGTGGAGCTGAAGGACGAGGACAGCGTGCAAAGCTTCATCGATGAGCTGCGCTGCCGCAACGGCAACCTTGAAATCAGCATGATGGTTCCCGCCTTGGAGGACAGAGTGCTGTAATGATAGAAAGCAGACAACTTTCTATCAGAGAGAAAACGCTTGGCACGATTACTACAACATCCACACCTTTCTTAATGTATCTCCTTGAAAAGCAAACGGAGCAGGATTTTCCTGCTCCGTTTGTCCGTTTTCGGGTTATCACATCTCCGCTTTTCCTGTGTTGCGGACGTTTCTTTCGGCGAACTGAATCAAATTGAACAGCGACGACGCTCCCTTGTCGAAGTAGCTCGACAGGATGTCGGGGGACAGGGCAAGCGCCAGCTTTTCCTTTTCCATCACCGCCTCGGCAAGCTCCAAATCCATCATCATGGACGCGGTGGTCAAATTCTTGCAGCGGCTTTTGTCCAGCGAAAACAGCGTTTGCGTGTTGCTTTCCTCCGCGCCGTAGATGGCGCGGAACACCTGGTACTGCGCGCACATCAAGTAGTTGCTCGCGGCGTTTGTCAGCCGCTTGCTGCCCATCTGCGCCAGCAAATCGTAGATGATGGTCGTTGTGTTCATCAGCAGCTTGCGGTTGATTTGGTTGATCATATTGCCCTTGAGGTGGCGGATATCCTCGCTGTCCGGCATGTCGCTGACGGAGGAGGGGTTGCGCTGTACGGTTCTGCCCAGCAAATAATCCACGGAAACCTCGTAATAATCGGCGGTTCTTACCAAAAAATCCAAGCCACATTCGCGGATTCCCTTTTCATAATGTGACAGCACAGCCTGCGAAATTCCCAAGTCAGCCGCCGCCTGTTTTTGGCTGAGACCGCGCTCCTTGCGCAAAAAAGTGATAATTCTCGGAAAATCCTTGTTCAAAACCTTGACACCCCTTTGGTAAAAATAGTATAATAAATAGTTGTAGCGCCTTTGAAAACAGTCTGCTTTCCGATGACTTTCATCAACGGCAGGCGGAGACATTCTCTGCGCGCAAATCAATAAATCTACATATAGTATATTCTGCTTTCAACAAATTGTAAAGTCCTTTTGGAGATTTTTATGAAATCTTATGTCATCCACTTTATCCGCCACGGCGCGATTGACGAAACGCTGTCGGGAAAATATATCGGCACCACCGACGCGCCGCTGTCCGACAAGGGCAGGATGGCGCTGCGCAAGCTCGACTATGAAATGCGCTATCCCGGCACGCAGGTTGTTTTT
>CADCAD010000108.1 GCA_902799325.1 uncultured Ruminococcus sp.
CACCAAATCGGGCGAATTTTCGCTGGAGCCGTTTGTCAAGGCGTTTGAGTACCGCGGCGTGTTTGCCAAATCGCTTTGGATAGCGTTTTTGTCCACGCTGATTTGCTTGGTGCTCGCCTACCCCGTCGCCTATTTGCTGACGAGGATGAAGGAATCCACCCAGCGCACCGTGCAGCTGATTATCATGATTCCCATGTGGATGAACTTTTTGCTGCGCATTTACGCGTGGAAAATTCTTTTACAGAAAAGCGGTCCCTTGGATATGGCGCTGTCAATGCTGGGCATCCACGGCACCTACATCGGCAACACCGCCGCCGTGGTGGTGGGCATGGTGTATGAATATCTGCCGTTTATGGTGCTGCCGATTTTCACGGTGATGTCCAAAATCGACTACAACCTGATTGAAGCGGCGCAGGACTTGGGCTCCAACGGCATAGCGGTATTCCGCAAGGTGATTTTTCCGCTGAGCATTCCGGGCGTCATCTCGGGCATTACGATGGTGTTTGTGCCGAGCGCCAGCACCTTTTTGGTGGCGGAGCACCTCGGCGGCATGGACGACCTCATGATAGGCGACGTCATTGACCGCATTTTCCTGACCGACCAAAACACCGGCTCGGCGATTTCGCTGATACTGATGGTGTTTATCTTGGTGTTCCTGATACTGATGAATTTGTTCGGTGACGAGGAGGCGATTGCATAATGCGTAAAAACAAGCTGGGCGTCGTTTCCAAAATCTATCTCGGACTGATATTTTTATTTCTTTATGTGCCGATTGCGGTGATGATTATTATGTCCTTCAACGCCGGCAAAAACGTCACCGTCTGGAAGGGCTTTTCCTTTAAATGGTACGGCGAGCTGTTCAAAAGCCAGGAGCTGATGAACGCGCTGGGCAACACGCTGCTGGTGGCGGTGCTCGCGTCGATATTAGCCACTATCCTCGGCACCGCAGCCGCGATCGGCATCAACAATTTCAGAGGCAAAAGCCGTGCGGTGATTCAAAATGTTTCCAACCTGCCGATTATCAGCCCCGACATCGTCATGGGCGTGTCGCTTATGCTGCTGTTCAGCTTTGTGGGCGTGCTGCTCAACTTTGAAATGGGCTTTGGAACGGTGCTGATTTCCCACGTCTGCTTCTGTGTGCCCTTTGTGGTGCTCAACGTCATGCCCCGTCTGCGGCGCATGGATCAGAGCATTTACGACGCGGCGCTGGATTTGGGCTGCAACCAGTGGCAGGCATTTTATAAGGTTGTCATTCACGAGCTGATGCCCGGAATTCTGTCGGGACTGCTGATGAGCTTCACCTACTCCATGGACGACGTGGTCATCACCCACTTCACACGCGGCGCGAAGTTCAACAACCTTTCCACCAAAATCTTCGAAATGCTGCGCAAGCAGGTGCGCCCCACCGTCAACGCGCTGTCGGCACTGCTATTTGTGGCAATTATCGTTGTTTTGGTGCTGATTAACGTCTATGAACGCCGCGCTGAAAAAAAGGCGGCGCAGCGCTCATAAATGAAAAAAGCGTCGCGGACGCTCTCGCCCGCCTTTTGAAGAATTCATCCTATCGACGCCTTTCATAACGGCAGGATGAAAAAGTTTTCTATAGAAAAAACGGCGTTGCTCCGTTTTTCATAATTCATATAAATTTTTGGGGGTAAAAAATGAAAAAGATTCTTTCCGCACTTCTTTCCGTTGCCATGCTCGGCACCGCCGTAACCTGCTTTGCAGGCTGCGGCAGCGACAACAAAACCATCGACGGCGGCGAAGCGCAAAAGCCCGGCAGCAAGGGCGAAGTCAACGTCTATAACTGGGGCGAATATCTTGCAGCGGGCGAGGACGGCCTGATGGATGTTGTGGATGAATTCGAAAAATCCACCGGCATCAAGGTCAACTACACCACCTATGACACCAACGAGGAGCTCTACAGCAAGCTGACGCAGAGCAATGACAGCTATGACGTCATCTTCCCCTCCGAGTACATGATCAGCAAGCTCGTCAAGGAAAAGCTGCTCAAGGAAATCAACTACGACAACATTCCCAACTATCAGTACATCGACGAGAAGTTCAAGAACCTCCCCTGCGATCCCGAGGGCAAATACACGGTTTGCTACTCCTGGGGCGTGACCGCTTTGGTGTATGACAAAACCAAGGTGAAGGAAGCGCCCACCGACTGGAACGCGCTGTGGAACAAAGACCTCAAGGGCGAAATTCTGATGTTCAACAACAGCCGCGACGCCATGGCGATTGCCATGCAGGAATGTGGCATCAACCCGTCCAACTGCACCAAGGCGGACATCGACAAGGCGGTTGTGAAGCTCAAGGAGCAAAAACCGCTGCTGAAAAAGTATGTCATGGATCAGGTGTTCAACGAGATGGAGGGCAGCCAGGCAGCCATCGCGCCCTACTACGCAGGCGACATCGCCGCCATGATGGACGAAAACGAGGATTTGGACTACTGTCTGCCGGCAAGCGGCTCCAACCTGTTCTATGACGCGATGTGTATTCCCACCTGCAGCAAGAACACCGAGAACGCCGAGAAGTTCATCAACTTTATGCACGAGCCGAAGATTGCCGCCGAGAACTGCAAATACCTGCGCTACGGCACGCCCAACACCAAGGCGCCCGAGTACCTCGACGACGACATCAAGGAAAGCGAGCTGACCTTCCCGCCGAAGGAATATCTCGACAAGTGCTACATCTTCCAAAACGTGGACGACGAGGTCTACGCCTACATGCAGGAGCAGTTCCTGAAGGTGCAGGCGGACTGAGTTTAATGCTTAATTCATAATGCGTAATGATAAAGGCTCCCGGCGTTCGGGAGCCTTTGCTTTATCACAGCATCCTATCCTTAACATTGTAGTGACAGGGCGTGCCCCTGTTGACATAAAAAATAAAAAAGATGGCTTATCGCAAGTTAATTCCCAACTGTATGAGTGGTTGGCAACTATTAACGACAAGCCATCTTCTACTGATACTTTACCACATAATAATCAAAAAAGCAAGAACTATATGATTTAACAAACATCTACGAAAAAGAAATAACAGAAACGTCCTATACCGACAAGGAAAACTCCGAATCGAGTAGGAGCAACGTTTCTGTTATTAAAAGTAGAATATCACAAAATATTGGAAATAGCAATCCCTCACAGCAAAAAAAATTCTATCAACGGCACTTTCGGCAAAACTCAACCTCTCCTTAATATTGTAGTGACAGCCCTCGCGGCTGTCATTTTGCCGCTCTGCGGCAAACGGGAGACCGCAAGGGAGCGCCCCTGCTATTTACAAAATCATAAATTACAATTATAATATACATGACGACACAGAAAATACAGCAAATGTTTTAGTTCGATTAGTAGAGGATGGTTATGATGAAATCGACATCAAAGCAGCTCTCCAAAATTATGCTGACTTGTATGGACAAGTATTCCAAAAGTACAGTAATGCAAGTGGTAAGTATTATCAACTCACACGAAGACGTATTCAAAATGGAAAAATTGGTGGGGGAACATCTTTCGGAACAGGATTTTTTGAACAGACTCAGGGAGAAGTTTCCGGAGACGAAAATATAGAGATTGACCCCAACGCCCGCAAATCCAAAGACGACACCATCTATGACAGCTCGGAGCATTGTGATTAATTCCAACTTTCCAACACTCCCTCAAGCTATCCTTAACATTGTAGTGACAGCCCTCGCGGCTGTCATTTTGCCGCTCTGCGGCAAACGGGAGACCGCAAGGGTCTCCCCTGCCTTTATTGGAGCACCAAATTTGGCAATAAAAAAGGAAACTCACAGCTCATTAATGCTAATAGCCCTAATGTAACGTCCGATAACGGTTCTGTGGTGTTTCCTAATATTAAAATATCACAAATCACTATAAATAGCAACCCCTCACAGAGAAATAATGCCGAAAGTGACACTGAAAACAACCCCAACGCCCGCAAATCCAAAGACGACACCATCTATGACAGCTCGGAGCATTGTGATTAATCCCAACTTTCCAACACTCCCTCAACCTATCCTCAACATTGTAGTGACAGCCCTCGCGGCTGTCATTTTGCCGCTTTGCGGCAAACGGGCGGCGACGAGCGCCGCCCCTACGGTCACACTGAAAAATGCGGTTAATCCAAACCGTTCTGCGCACCTGCAACCTTGCAAATAAACCGAACCTGACCTT
>CADCAD010000109.1 GCA_902799325.1 uncultured Ruminococcus sp.
CTGCAAATAGATTCAACTGCATCCAAATCACCAACCTTATTTGTTGGTTCTATTATACCATATTTCTTTGCTTTTGGGGAGATATTTTTAGAGGTGACCATATTATAATCGCCTGTTGTGGTGGTTGAGCCGCCGCCGGGGTTGAAGCCGCCGCCACCGCCGGGGCCGCCGGGACGCCCGCCCGGATTAAAGGTGTTGCCGCCGCCTGCGCCCGGATCGGTTCCGCTGCTGCTGCCGCCTGCCGCGTTCACACCGTCGTCGCTGGCAACCACATACTGACGACCGGAATAGATATACACCGTGCCGCCCTCCAAGCCTTCATAGGAGCTGTTGATGGTGATGTCGGGGTCGCGCTCATAGCCGCCCTCGCTGCCGATGGTGAGGGAGGTGTCCGCGTGCATGCCGTCGTCGCCGGTGCGGATGCTAAAGGTGCCGCCGGTCACGGTGGCGTATGCGTCGGAATGTATCGCGTCGTCGCCCGTGTTCAGCGTAAAGGTACCGCCGGTGATGGTAATCGCCGGTTCAAGCCCGGCTTCCGTGGCACGGTCGCCGGAAGCCTTTAAGCCCTTGCAGCTGTAGGCGTCGGCAAGGGTGTCATTCCAAACACTGTAGCCCTTCCACGTTTGAATGTCAAAGGTGCCGTTGTTGATGTTCAGCGCGGTGTCCGCCTGAATACCGTCGCCGTCCACGTCGATATCAAAGGTGCCGCCGTTGATGGTGACGGTGCCTGCGGATTCGGTGTCAATGACCGTTCCTTCGGTTTCATCTGTCGCGTCGGGAGCGCTCTTGATGCCGTCATTCGCCGCTTTAATCACATAGGAACCCTGATTGAAGATAATGCTGCCGTCGCAGGCGATGCCGTTGTTGACCGCCGCGCCGGAGGTGGCGGCGCCGTAATATTTGCCGCTGCCGCTGACGTTGATTGTACCGCTCTGGTTAAAGATGAGGGAAGCGGTCGCGCCGCCCTTAATGCCGTTCTTCGCGTTGGCAACTACATTCAAATTGCCGTCGCCGCAGAAGGTCACGGCAGAGCCGCTTTTCACCTTGATTGCCGCGCCCTCAAAAGCTTCGGCAACAGTGGTGTCGGTTGAGGTTTCGTTTGCGGGATCCTCGTTGTCAGTTAAAGTGGAGGTTCCCACTAAATGAATGTTGACAGTTGCCGACTTTTTCACGACAATCGGCGCGGTTGCTGATGATGAAAGCGATAAATTATCCAAAATCAGCGTGACGTTGCTCAGTCCCTTGCTGACAATCACCGCGCCCTCGGAGCAGCTGCCGCTGATGCGGTAGGTGCCTGCCGTTGTGATGGTCAGCGTGGTGCCGTCAATCGTATAGCCGCTGCCGGCAGCGGTTTCGGTAATGCCGCTGTTTGAAAAGGTCAGCGACGCGCTCTGCTCTACCGTTACGCCGGCAGCGGACGCTGTGTCAATCGTTAATTTTTTTCGTCATAAGTACACTCCTCTCAATTTTCTGATTCTATCAATCAAAAAGACATGATAAAATCCTTTTCGAGGACATTATAGAGCCAAAAGCTTAAAAAACCTTTAAAAATTCATCTTTTATACCAATCTTCATTAAAAAGTAGACTTTCTACTTTCTATCAGAGAATAGTATTAATGCAATCCGGTTCATACGTCGGCGCTTTTTTAATTTTCGGCAAAAACGGATAGGCACAGCGCTTGAAACGCACGGCAATCTTCCTGCAAAAGAAGTGCCGCCCTTGTCAGCTGCATAAACTGCGCGCCCTTCGGCAATACTTTCAGTATCAACAAGCCGGAGGGATATTTTTTGCAATACGGAAAAGTGGAAATCTGCGGCGTCGACACCGCACGCCTGAAGCTGCTCAGCGAGGACAAAAAGCGCAAGCTGCTGCACATCATCAAGAACGGCACGCCCGCCGAGCGCAAGCGTGCACGCGATGAAATGATCAACGGCAACCTGCGGCTGGTGCTGTCGGTGATTCAGCGCTTCAACGGCAGGGGAGAGAACCCCGACGATCTCTTTCAGGTCGGCGTCATCGGGCTGATGAAGGCGATTGACAATTTTGACGCTAAGCTGGACGTGCGGTTTTCGACATACGGCGTTCCGATGATCATCGGCGAAATCCGCCGTTATCTGCGCGACAACAACGCCGTGCGCGTATCGCGCTCTATGCGCGACACCGCCTACCGCGCCATGCAAATCAAGGAACAGCTCACCGCGCGCAACAACCGCGAGCCGAGCGTGGAGGAAATTGCCAAGGTGATGGACGTGCCCAAGGAAACCGTTGTGCTGGCGCTGGAGGCGGTGGTGGAGCCGGTGTCGCTGTATGAGCCGGTGTTCTCCGACGGCAACGACACGGTGTATGTCATGGATCAAATCGGCGACAAAAACGACGACACCACCTGGCTGGAGGAGCTGTCGCTCAAGGAAGCCATCACCAACCTTTCCGACCGCGAAAAGCGGATTTTGGCACTGCGGTTCTTCCGCGGCAAAACACAGATGGAAGTCGCCGCCGAAATCGGCATTTCTCAGGCGCAGGTCAGCCGCATTGAAAAGGGCGCCCTCAACAGCATCAAGCAGAATCTTTGACAAAAAGCAGCAAGGTCATGGCTGAGCCTTGCTGCTTTGTGTTGCTTATATAATGAATAAGGCTAATTGTTTTCAGCCGCTTTGTTGATGCAGACAAGCGCGTTCAGGCTTCTCGGATAGCCGATATACGGCAGGCACTGCGACACAACGCTGATTAAAAACTGTTTATCGTTGCCGATGCGCATATTTGCCGCCGCGTGCGCGGTCAGCTGCGGCTCACAGCCGCCCTGCGCCGCCAAAAAGCAGAAGGTAATCATCTCGCGCTGCCGGTAGTCAAGCCCGGTTCTGGTGTAGTAATCGCCGAAGCAGTTGGCGGCAAGCCAGTAGTTGATGTGCCTAACCTCCTCGGCGCCGGATTTCCAAAAGTCGCGCATGCTCTCGCCGAAGATGTCCACCTGCGCCTGTGTGCCCAGCTCGCGGCGGTTTTCCGTCGTAGACAGCGCCTGTCCCTCCGTCGGCAGCGCAACACCTTGCTCCGCCAAGACGGCGTTGACCGCCTGCAAAAACGGGTACACCCTGCCGATGCCGAGATAGGCGACCGCCTGATAGGTGATTTCCTTGACCTCCACAGGCGTAACGCCGAAGCGCAGTGCCGCCGGAAGCATGATTTTAAATTCCTCCAAGCCCTGGCAGCCCAGCAAGGTCGCCAAAATCGCCGTAAAGCGCGTTTTGTCGTCCAAGCCGACGCCTGCCTGATTGATAACCTCGTCAAAGGCAAAGTTGTCAAACCGCTCGATAAACTCGGGATCCGTGCGCTGCAAATCCGAAACCCGGCCCGGGAACATTTTTTCATGATATGCTTTTGCAAATTCGCTGATAGCCATAGCTAACCCTCCGTAGGTGATGATGATACTTTTATTATAGCAAAGCAGTTCCCGGAAATCAATTCCGTTTGCCGCGGTTTATCATAAGGTTTACTTATAGGTGTTTGAGGAATATTAAAAATGATGAAAATTTCGTAACATATTTTCTAAAAACCTATTGTAAAATAAAATATTTTGAGATATAATGTAATTACTCAAAATATGAGTTACTATCAAAAAGGAGGAATCCATGATGAGAAAATCATCAAAGGCTATTAGTCTGTTGCTTTCAGGCTTAATGGCTACTTCATGCTTTAGCATGGCAGTTGCTCCGGTTTCTGCGGCTCCTGTTGAGTCCGAAGCCACCGGCACGGACACTGCGGCGCAGCGTGAAGCAAAGAGGCATCAGCTGGTTTACTTCCAGTTCCCCGATTCGGCTTGGGGACCTATTGCTTCCGTAAAGCGTAATACAAAAAAGTGGACCACCAACGTGTTCTGCAACTACTATGCTATTTACGGCAACACGAACGAAGTAAAGAGCAGATCTTGGGAAGCACCTTCTACTTCCATGCTGCAGGATACCAAGGGCGGTATTCTTTACTTTGACATCACCGAAAGCGGACAAGGCGAAATGGAAGACGGCGCAGTTTACGGCGTTTTGTTCTCCACAAAAGCCAATGCCGGACAGGCTGACCTGCTGCAGCCCAACACCGACGGCTACCAGACCTGCGACCTGTATCTCGACAAAACACTGCTCGGTCACACCTGGACGGTTGATGAGCCTGCTGTTGTTCGTGAGAACACCGCAAACTCTCAGAAGATTGACTATCTTGCCCACTCCGACAACAACGTGAGCGGCCCTCTGAGAAAGGTTTCTACCCTTTGCGCTTACATCGACGGTATGGAAGCCGGCACGGCTCCCAAGTCTTTGGAGATGGCAAACGCACTGCAAACCTATCTGCCCAATCCTGTCAACAACTCTTCCTTTGTATGGCAGAAGATTGAGCCCGTGCTCGAAAAGTTCGATACTACCGCACAGGAAGTATACGATACTTACGTAGAAAAGTACGGCGCTTTGCTGGAGGAAGCTACTCCTTATGAGCACGTTGACGGCGTTGATGACCTCAAGAGTGACGGTACTCTGAAGGATGTCTACAGATATTCTTCCATCACCACCACTACCGTTGAGGACGGCGTAGAGCAGACCAAGACTGTGAAATATCCGTGGCTTGACCTCGTGCGTGAAAGACTGAACCTGCCCGCACAAGATGAGCCCACCGTTACCGATATTAAAAATGTTTCTGTTTCTACCGAGGCTGTATTTGCTCCCGGTGAAGCGGTTCCCGCTGCGGATGACTTCACTTCCACAAGTGACGAATACACCCTCAGCAACGTTACCGTTACACCTGCTGACGAAACCTTTGCTTATGGCACCGAGTATACGGTTTCCATCACTGCGACACCCGCTGAAGGCTATCAGATGACCGACGGTACCGGCTTCACCCTTGTCGCCGGCGGCAATGATCCGGCAAGCTACGGCAAGGTTATCAACGAGGATGGCACCCTGACTGCCACTTATGTGTTTGCCATGCCCGCAAAGACCGACATCACAACAGTTGCCGTTGACACCGACGCTCTGTTCTCTCCCAACGAAGCAATTCCCGGCAACGATGCGTTCACCTATGACAATACGCAGTATACCATCGGTGACTTCACCATCACTCCTGCCGACGAAACCTTCGCTTATGAGGGTGTATACACCCTGACCTACACCGCCACTCCGGCTGCCGGCTATCAGATGACTGACAACACCGGCATTTCCCTGTCCTTTGGCGGCGATGCAACCGCCGATAACAGCTATCTGCTCAACGATGACGGCACCATGACCATCACCTACACCTTCACGATGCCTGCGGCTCCCCAGCCCGAGGACACCCTGATTGTAGCAGGCTCCGAGGCGGAAATCTTCGGCACCGCTTGGGACGGCACCAACGAAGCCAACCTGATGACCAAGCAGGCTGACGGTACCTACACCAAGGAATACACTGTTGACAAGGCTTACACCGCAGTACAGCTC
>CADCAD010000110.1 GCA_902799325.1 uncultured Ruminococcus sp.
GTGGGGCTGTGCGCCCGGGAATACATCGACCGGGAAGTGAATTCCACCCTGTCCGGCGGCGAAATCAAGCGCATTGAAATCGCCACGCTCTTGGCGCGGCAGACGCGCATGAGCATTTTTGACGAGCCCGAGGCAGGCATTGACCTGTGGAGCTTCCAAAACCTCATCCGCATTTTCGCAAATATGCGCCGCGACATCAAGGACAGCTCCATTGTGATTATCTCTCATCAGGAGCGTATTCTCAACATCGCCGACGAAATCGTGCTCTTGGCGAACGGCACCATCAAAAAGACAGGCTCCGCGCAGGAGGTGCTGCCCGAGCTTATCGGCACCACCGCGGCGGTCAACGCCTGCGAAAAATTAAAGTAAGGAGGGGCAGCCGTGATTGATTTAAACATTGATTCCATCGGTCAGCAAATTTTGGCGGAGGTTGCCGACCTCCACGACACACCGGCAGGCGCCTATAACTTCCGCGTCAATTCTCAGCTCGCCGGCAGACACACCACCGACCACATCGACATCATGACCAAGGAGGGCTTGCCCGGTATTGACATCTTCATCAAGCCCGGCACCAAAAACGAAAGCGTGCACATTCCCGTTGTCGTAGGAAACCGTCTACAACGACTTTTTCATCGGCGACGACTGTGATGTTGTGATTGTTGCCGGCTGCGGCATCGACAACTGCGGCGAGCACGACTCTCAGCACGACGGCGTTCACCGCTTTTACGTCGGCAAGAATTCCCATATCAAATATGTGGAAAAGCACTACGGCAGCGGCGACGGCTCCGGCAAGCGCATCCTCAATCCGCAGACAGAGGTCTACATGGAGGAGGACAGCACCATGGAGATGGAAATGGAGCAGATTAAGGGCGTCGATTCCACCGTCCGCACCACCATCGCCGAGCTCAAGGAGGGCGCCAAGCTGATTGTCAAGGAGCGCTTGATGACGCACGGCGTGCAGCACGCCGAAAGCGAGTACAAGGTGACGCTCAACGGCGCAAATTCCACGGCAGACGTGGTGTCACGTTCCGTAGCGCGTGACAATTCCTCGCAAACCTTCAACGCGCGCATCACCGGCAACGCCCCCTGCAACGGGCATACCGAGTGCGACTCCATCATCATGGACAACGGCAAAATCCTCGCCATTCCCTCGCTGGAGGCAAACGACGTGGATGCCATGCTCTTTCATGAAGCCGCCATCGGCAAAATCGCCGGCGACCAGCTGATTAAGCTGATGTCGCTCGGTCTTACCGAGGCAGAGGCGGAGGAGCAAATCATCAAAGGCTTTCTTCGTTAACGCGTCGTGCGTCATGACGCTCTTTACCAAATAAACACAAATAAACAGGGACGTGCCGAAAAACACGTCCCTGTCTTATTTTTGCATCGTTTCCGAAAGTGAATGACGCATGACGAATTAACGCATGATGCATTGGGAAATTATCCCTTTACCGCGCCTGCCGCGACGCCCTTGATGATGTACTTCTGGCAGAACAGGTAGAAAATAATGACCGGCAAAATGGAGAGGAATACCATCGCCATCATCGCCGCAAGGTCAACCGAGCCGTAGCTGCCCTTTTGGGTGAGCATGATGTGCATCGGAATGTTGCGGTATTTGCCGAGGTCGAGCACCAGCGAGGGCAGGAGGTAGTCGTTCCACACCCACATCAGCTCCAAAATGCCGACGGAAATCAGCGTGGGCTTGAGCATGGGGAACACTACCATGAAGTAGGTTCTCAGCGGGCCGCAGCCGTCGATGGAAGCCGCTTCCTCAATTTCAATCGGAATGGACTTGGCAAAGCCGACAAACATAAAGATGGCAAGACCTGCGCCGAAGCCGAGGTAGATCACCGGGATAGTCAACGGGGTGTTCAGCTTCAGGGTGTCCGCCGTTTTGGACAGCGTGAACTGTACCATCTGGAACGGAACCACCATCGAGAACACGCACAGGTAGTAGAAAATTTTGCAGAACAGGCTGTTGACGCGCGCCACATACCAAGCCGCCATCGAGCAGAACAGCAAAATCAGGAAGGTGGAGCACACCGTGATAATCACATTGAACAGCACTGCCTTCCAGAACGGGAAGGAGCCTGCGGTCATACCGGTGACGTAGTTCTCGAAGCCCACAAAGGTTTCGCTGTTCGGCAGGGCAAAGATGGTCGCCTTAACCGACGAAGCGTCCTTGAAGGTGTTGATTAAAATGACCAAAATCGGCAGCATGTAAATGATGCATATAATGGCGAGCACAATCGACATAATTGTCTTGCGCGTTTTTTCCTGACGGATAGATTTCTGTTTGCCCATTACTGCTGCACCTCCTTTTTACGGGTGGCAACAAGCTGCGCAATACCGAGCACCGCCACCAACAGGAAGAACACAACCGCCTTTGCCTGCGCCATGCCGCGCGTGTTCATCGCGGAGAAGCCGTTGGAGATGTTCAGCGCCAGCATTTCGGTTTGACGCGCCGGTTCGCCGTGCGTCAGCGCAAGGTTTTGGTCGTAGAGCTTGAAGCTGTTGGTCAAGGTCAGGAAGGTGCAGATGGTGATGGAGGGCATCACGTTGGGGATAATAACCCTGAACAAGGTCTGGGTTTTGGTGGCGCCGTCAATTTTGGCAGCCTCCAGCATATCCTCGGGCACCGCCTGCAGTCCGGCGATGTAGATAATCATCATATAGCCGACCTGCTGCCACAGCAGCAGAATAATCAGTCCCCAAAAGCCGTATTCCGCCTTGGCGAGAATGGAGGTCTGATAAACGGAGAGAATACCGTCAAAGATTCTCGACCAAAGATAGCCGAGCACGATGCCGCCGATGAGGTTCGGCATGAAAAAGACGGTGCGGAACAGATTGGAGCCCTTGACGCCCTGCGTCAGCGCGTAGGCGATGGCGAACGCGAGCACGTTAATCAAGATAACGCTGGTGACGGCGAACAGTGCGGTAAACCAGAAGGCGTGCATAAACGTTTCGTCCGCAAACGCCTTTTCATAGTTGGACAAACCGACAAACTGGGGCTTGGAAACAATTTTGAAGTTGTTGAACGACAGGTAAATGCCCTGTCCGAACGGCCAGATAAAGCCGATGATAAACGAAACGAAAACAGGTCCGATAAACAGCCACGACCATTTGCGCATGGAGCGCTTGGTAATCGAGCTGTGACCTGATTTCACATGTCTTTTCAGCTTTTTCGGCGTGGGAGCCGCAGCTGAGGAAGAAGATTTTTTCAAACGGAAACCTCCTTTTCACATGCCGTCGGGCGCCAAAAGGACGCTTTTCGGCTGTTTTTGAAAAAGAAAGGGGCAGGCGAACGCCGCCCGCCCCGAGTGAATATGCAGTTGCAAAAAATTATTTGCTGATAGCCTTGTACTGCTTAGCCCAGCCGTCTACGAAGGCAGTCTTAACAGCTTCCCAGTTAGCGTCGCTCTGATCGGAGTTGTAAGCGTTCAAAGCGGAAACGAGATCCTTGCGGTACTCGTCAACGTTGGGCTGATAGTTGGTAGCCCAATCCATGACATAGCAGCCGTCCTCGGTGTACTTTGCAGCGTTGTTGAGGAAGCCGTTGGTGGAAGCGGGAGCGTTCTTGTAGGGCATGATGCCGAGCTGCTCAACCATCTTGGCGGAAGCGTCCTTGTCGGAAACCAGCCATACCATGAAGTCGATGGTAGCCTTCTGATCAGCTTCGCTTACGTTGGCGTTAACTGCCCAGCAGTTCTCGGTGCCGCAATTGAGACCGGCTTTTTCTTCGCCTTCAACACCGCAGTAGTAGGGAATCATCACAGCGTTGGGAACGGTTTCGGAAACCGCAGCGTACTCCCAGGAGCCGTTTACAAAGAAGGCAGCCTTGCCGTCCTTGAATTCTTTTTCAGCGTCATGACCGCCGGTAGCAAGCTGCTTGGGATCGGTCAGGCTGTTGTTGATGCACAGGTCATACAGGTTCTTGAAGTTGGGCAGATAGTCGCCGGTGATGGTTGCGGGGCACTCGGTCCAGGTCTTGCCGGCAGCCTTTTCCTCATAGAAATACTCGAGGTTAGCCATGTGACCGGTGAATCTCCAGGAGGAGCTGTCGTCCATGTCGGAGGAGGAGAACGCGTCAAAGCCGAGCTGTGCGGCCTTTGCGTGAATGTCCTCTGCAACAGCCTTCAAGCCTGCAAAGTTCTTGATTTCGTCCATGGTGTGACCTGCCTGCTGAATCAGGTCGGGGTTGACGATGATGCCGTAGCACTCATAGCAGTAGCCGATGGAAACAAGCTTGCCGTCAGCGTCGGTCAGGTTGTAAGCGTCGGTGTTGAGCTCCTTGGCAATCGCGGTGTCCTTCAGGTCAAGCGCAAACTCGCCCCAGTCTGCCACGCCCTGCTGGTTGCCGATGACAAACAGTGTCGGGGGTTCGGACTTGTCCATTTCGGAGGTCAGTGTGGTGTAATAGGTGCCGGAAGCCGCGGTAACAACCTTGACCTCTACGCCCTTTTCGTCCTTGTACTTCTTTGCGAGCTCCTGCAGGGTAGCGTCGATTTCGGGCTTGAAGTTGAGCCAGTAAACCTTACCCTTTTCGCCGGAGTCCTTGTTGTCGCCGCTGCTGCTGCTGCCGCCGCAGCCTGCCAGCGCAGTGCCTGCCATCAAAGCAGCCATAGAGAGCGCGGCAACACGTGTGAGAGTT
>CADCAD010000111.1 GCA_902799325.1 uncultured Ruminococcus sp.
CTTGTTATAATCCGGCTCATCGCGGGTGGTGCGCCTGAGCTCGGGAATGCCGCTGGCTTCGGAAAAAGCGATCCAGATTTCCGGGACGAGAACCCCTTCCAGATCGAGACAGACAATGTTCATGAACACATTCCTCCCGAAAACATACTGCAAGGATTATATCGCGACGGCATTCTCCGGTCAAGGGAAAGAGAAAACGGGGCTCAAAGAAAATACAAATTTTCCAGAAAAAAAGCTTGACAACCACGCATGCCGGTGGTTTAATATCTGCTGTTTTGAAGTTTATTTTTACTAAACTTCAGGATGAAAACAAATGTTTAGAGATACTAAACTTGACTGCGGGAAGTGCATGCGAAATGGATATCGGAAAGAAAATCCGAAGCCTCAGGCTGCAGCGGGGGCTGACACAGCAGGAGCTGGGAGACCGGTGTGAGCTGAGCAAGGGCTTCATTTCCCAGCTGGAGCGCAATCAGGCCTCGCCATCCATCGCGACGCTGATGGATCTGCTGGAAACGCTGGGATCCTCCCTGCCGGAGTTCTTTCGGGAGGAAGCGAACGAAAAAATCGTTTTCTCCCCACAGGACATGTTTGTGAAGGAGGACCGGGAGACGCTTCGCGGCAGCATTACCTGGCTCGTGCCGGACGCGCAGAAAAACGCCATGGAAAACCACACGCTGATGGGCAGGCGGATGGCGCACACCAGCGCCGCCGAAGCGCAGCCGTAGAGCACGGATTCCAGCGTGAACGGGTTGCCCCACGGCAGATAGCCCAAAACCGTCGCGCCGCGGTGGCTGACCAAGGGATTGACCAGCACCATCACCAGCGCCACGGGCAGCAAAAAACGCAGGGCAAACAGCGCTGTTTGTTTGCCGCCGAGAAACAGCGCATAGCAGAGCGCACAGGCAAGCGAAATGACCAGACAAACCGGGTGCATGAGAAACATGGAAAACCCGGTAGCCGCGATAAAAAACAATAAATTCGTCAGTGGGTGCAGGCGCGAAAAGCTGTCCTTCATCGTCCGCCTCCCACATCATAGCCGAGGTTGCAGGTGTAGCGCCACTCCACCGTGTCGCCGCTTTGCAGCGTCACCGCCGAGGAACCGACGCTTGGAAACATGCCGTTGACGCAGTACATCCAGCCGGAATTCGCCCCGCAGTCAAACTCATACAGGTTGCCGATTCCCTCTACGTAGTCGGAATCGTACATCGGCGTAAAGCTGAATTCCATCGGGATATTCTTCTCGCGGCACACGCGCTGCAGCACCGAAAAAGCGGTGTCGCCGTCCTGCAAGGTCACCTTGCTCGGCGGCAAAATCCATCCGTCGGCGGGAAGCGCTTGTGCTATGCCGTCATCGAGCCTGTCGAGGTTGTCAAAGACTGTCGCACAGGACACGGAGACCGTGCATCCCGGCGCTTCCGTAGACACAGGCGCGGCGGTAGGCTTTGGCGCGGCGGTGGGCTTTGGCTCAGGCTTTGCAGGCACGATGGAGACGGACTTGGTCGCAGCGGGCGCGGTTGCCGCCGGTGCGGCGGTGGGCTTTGGCGCTGTGCTCGGCTGTGCTCCACGGGTGGCGGCAGGCGCTGTTGCAGGCGGCGCAGTGCTGTCTCCGACATAGGGTGCGGTAGTGTATGCCGTCACGGGTGCGGTACTGTCCGCCGTAGCGACAGCCAAGGTCTGCTGCGCCTGCTGCCGCGCCTTTTCCACGTTGCCGCCGCTGAAAAACGCCACGGCTAAAACGGCAGCCGCCAACACGCCTGCCGCCAAGAACCATTTATATTTTTTTAAAAATTCCTTCATACGCACCTCACGCGCACAGCAGCCGCTGGAGCGCCGTCACGTCGTTGACAGTTAGCTTGCCGTTGCCGTCGGCGTCCATACACATTTGCTGTGGCACGGTTAATTCCTGTGGAAACTCCGCGAGATAGCGCTGCAAAACGGTCACCTCGTCAATGCTTTGCACAGCAAAGGACTGCACATCGGTCATATGATACAGCGCCGTCTGCCCGTTTCGCAGGCGGTTTAATGCTGTTAAAGAATAAAAAGCCTGCTCGGTTGCCATCTGATTGTAGCTGCCGCCAAGTGTGTGGCAAAAGCCGTCCTTGACCGCAAAGCGCATGAGGCTATCCACAAGGCTCCTGCCGCCGCGGCAAAAGCGGTTGTCGCTCAAGGGGTGGATATCCAGTGCACAAAGCGCGGTTATCACCTGCGCGCAGCTTTCGGGATTGAAGCTGTCATAGGACGCATAACCGCCGCTTTCCTGTTGGAGCGATGCCAACAGTGACAAGCCCTTGTTAACAGATGACAAGACATCACTGTCAAAAAAGCGATACGGCGCAAGCGCTGTCAGTGCCATGGCTGTTACGTCCGGGTCGGAAATATTCTCGTCCAAGCCCCAGCCGCCGTCGCTGTGCTGCGCCTGCAGCAGCAAGCTGAGCAAGTCCTCGCGCACGCCCTCGGGCGACGGATAGCGGCAGCAGTCGAGCGCGATCAGCGCCCAAATTACGCCGTTTATCCCCTGCTTTTGCACATAATTCACATCAAAAAGCGGCGAAGTGATATCAAATCCTGCAAAGCGTCGCGCGTCCTTGCCCAGCGCGGAAAGCGCCAGCACCATACGCGCGTTGTCGCTTGATTTGCTGCGGTGCAGCTTTGCCGCGCCGACAGCCTTAACATAATCTTCCGCGTTTTGCAGATAGGCGTCCTGCTGCGCCTGCGTCAGTAAATTGGCGCGGCACAGTCCAAGGACAAGCCATTCGCCGCCGACAGAGCCCACCTGCGGTGTAAGCGTTTGCAAATGCGCAGCGGTGCGCGCATAGTGCGCCTGCGCGGCGTCAGCCTGCGCCGGAAGCACCGACAGCAGGCAAAGCAGCAGTGCTGTCAGCGCAGCCGACAGTTTGGTCTTCATGCGAATTCAGCCAGTGCGCACTGAATGGCGGTGGCGTCGCTGATGGTGATGATGCCGTTGCCGTCCATGTCAGCCGCCGCCGTTTGGGCGCTGTCAAGGGTGATAAACTCCGCGAGATAGCGCTGCAGCTCGGTCACGTCGTCCACGTTGCATTTGCCGTCGCGGTTGACGTCTCCCATCACGATTTGCTCTACCTTAAAGCGGTAAACGCTCTCGTCGGCAATGCCGCTCCAGCTGTTCATGGAAGGCCATGCCGGATTGCCCACGCCGATGTAGACGGTGTCGCCGTCCTTGACGGGAATGTTTTTGCCGCCGCGATAACCTTCCGCTTCGGGCGTGTATTCATTGAGATAGAAGCGCGTCTGATAGTTTTTGTTGACAGGCGCTGCATGAACAGTGAGCGTGTCGGGCGCGGTGATATAGAGCGCACCCTCGTCGGCGGTGCTTGCCGCGTTGAAAGCAAATCCGGCAACCGCGCTGCCCTCTACGGCAAAGTCCGTTGACAGCGCTGTGTTGAAGTCGCCGTACAGGCTGCCGACGTCTGAGCCCCAGGCGCAGGTGTATTGCAAAACAATTTCGTCGCCAGCCTGCAAGCCGCCGTTTGCGACGGTGTAGGCGCTGGTGCCATCGGCGGTAAACCAGTCATTCAGCGACGCCATCCAGCCGCCGCTGCCGTTTGCCGCGAACTCCGCCAATCCGTTGACAGAGGAAATGTAGCCGAAATTGCTGACGGTGAAAGCGTAGTTGTTTTCGCTGACAGCGCGCTCAATCACGCTCTCGAGGGAGTCGTTTTCCTGCAGCCCCACCTTTGCCGAGAACAGCTCTCCTGTCCACGGGGCGCCGTCGAAGGTGAGGTTTTGCACCGTCACGGTGACGGTGTTGTCCGTCTGCGCCGCGACATTCGCCGTGCACAGCGCCGACAACAGCAGTGTCAGCGAAAGGATAAGGCTCGTCAGTTTTTTTGCGTCTTTTTTCATAATAACACTCCTCATAAATTGCGTTGCGGACGCTCTCGTCCGCCTTCGGAAAGATTTCCATAAAGCAAAAAATGCTTTTCTATATAAGAAAAGCACG
>CADCAD010000112.1 GCA_902799325.1 uncultured Ruminococcus sp.
ATTTTTTATTGAATTTAAAGGCAAAAGACATTGAAGTGATTGAATACTTCTATTAAAAGTATGCAATTTTTTTACCGAGAATCACCTATAGTGAGGGGCACCTCGCAACATTTTGAATTGCAGAAAGGAGCTGCAAAGCTTTGGAAATCATTGAACACAACCGCAAAATACCGCGTATGCGCACCGTGAAGGAAGCCGCGCAGGAGATAAAACAGCTTGACACACATACCGCCATGACCGAGTGGCGAATAAGGGAGCTTGCGCTGTCGGGCGTTCTGCCGCGCGTGCAGGCAGGCAAAAAACTACTTATCAACCTTGACACCCTGTTTGAATACCTCGAAAACCCCACAGCCGAAAAGTTTCAGCCCAAGCCGGATGATACTGCCGCTGTGCGGGGAATCAGAAAGATTATGTAAGGGGTGAGAGTTTGCAACTTGACGAATTACTCATCCACTTTAGCGGCGTGAAAAGGCTTTCGGGCAGCGGTCACTTTTTGGCGCTTTGTCCGTGTCACAGCGACCACAAGCCGAGCCTTGATATTAAGTCAGGCGACAAAGGAATTGTTATGTCGTGCCCTGTCTGCGGCGCCAACGGAAAAGCCGTTATGCAGGCGCTTGGGCTGGACGTGCGCGAGCTGTTTTATGAACAGCGGCAAAGCAGGCAGGAAAAGCCGCAAAGCGTGGACTATCTCTATTCCGACACGCTCAAAAAAACGCGCTTTTACACATGGGACGCAAAAAAGCAGCAATACAGCAAGGCGTTTTGCTGGTATCACATGGAGAACGGCGCATGGACAAAGGGCAAGGGCAGCGAACAGCCGCCGCTCTACAAGCAGGACAATATACAATGGGCTGTCAGTCATGGAAAAACCCTCTACATTGCCGAGGGTGAAAAGGACGTGGACACCCTCACACAAAAGCTGCATTTGCCTGCCGTCTGTTCTCCGCACGGTGCAGGACAGGGCAGGCTCGAAAACAAGTGGCGTGCGGAATACAACGCGCTGTTTCAGGGCGCAGACGTGGCGATTCTTGCAGATAACGACGAAGCAGGCAAAGCGCTTGCCAACCATATTGCCGCGCAATTGCTGCCGGTCGCCAAGTCCGTAAAGCTGCCCGACCTCGCTTTTGAATGGCAGGATTTGAAACCCAAGGGCGATATTACCGACATATACGAAGCGCAAACGCCCCGACCAAACAAAACAATTGCCGAAACGGTCAAGCTGAAGCTGGAAGCGCTGACGGTCACAACACCTGCCTTTACAGCGGAAAAGCAACCGTCAAAATACATACGACTGTCCGACGTAGAGAGCACAGAAACAAAGTGGCTGTGGTATCCTTATATCCCTCTCGGAAAAATCACCCTGATGACCGCCGACCCCGGCACCGGCAAAACGTTTTTGGCGCTCTATCTGACCGCGCAGGTTTCAACCGGACGACCGTTCTACGGTGAAAGCGCCTATCATGCGCCTGCCGTTGCCGTTTATCAGACAGCCGAGGACGGCGTTGCCGACACCATCAAGCCGCGTTTGGAGCCAATGCGCCCTGATTTTAAGAATATTTATGTCTTTAATGAAGAAAAGGAGAGCCTGTCACTGTCGAGCGAACACGTCGAAAGAATCATGCAGGATTTGCACCCCAAACTCCTGATATTCGACCCCTTGCAAGCTTATTTGGGCGCAGATGTGGACATGCACCGCGCCAACGAGGTGCGCCCGGTGCTGGGAAGAATCGGACACCTTGCGGAAAAATACGGCTGTGCGGTGGTGTTCATCATGCACAACTCCAAGGCGTCACAGAGCAAGGCGTTATACCGCGCCCTCGGCTCCATTGATATTCCCGCCGTGGCGCGCAGTATGCTGTCGCTGGGCAACAACCCCGACAAGCCCGGCGGCAAAATCATGTGTCATGAAAAGTCGAGTTTGTCGGCGCACGGAAAAAGCGTCCTCTTTGAAATCGCCCCGCAATACGGCGGGATTGTATTCACCGGCTTCTCCGACTTAACGGCGGACGATATTCTGAGCCGGCGCAGCGAAAACCGAAGCAAGCCAAGCGCACAGCGCGACGCGGTTTGTGCCGATATTCTGGACATGTTCAGAGAAAACAACCGTCTGGAATTTGACAGCATAAAAGAATTATGTGCCCATTTGGAGTGCAGCCGCAATACCCTCTATCGTGCACGCGACGAACTGCAAATTGAAAGCACCACAACCGGCTACGGCAAAAATAAAAAAACCGTTTGGACGCTGCCCGAAGCGGATATTGACACAACCGCCATGTGTCCCAATGCTCCCTAAGGACAAATTCTTATTTGGGATTATTGAGAAAAACCCAGTGTTTATGCGGGTTTTATCAATGTTCCCAGCTTGTTTCTTATTTGGGATTTTTAACGATAATATCATCATTAAGCAAGTTATCATCACTATATACAAAAGCAAAAAACGCCGTTATGAATGGCAGCGATAAATAACAAAATATTACTCATATAAGATATTGCTTCTATATAATATTATTGCCAATAATCCCAAATAACTTTTTGGCTGGGAACATTGAAGAAAGCCACTGTTTAAGCCGTTTCTATCAATAATCCCAAATAACCATGTGTCCTTGGGACGAATGGGAGAATTGGGACGATTGAAGCGAAAGGAACCAAATGAACAGCTTACTGAAATACCAATTTATCACCGAATACACTACGCAGCGCGGCGAATTTCATCAATGCTTTGAGGTGTTCGGTTCACCGATTGACAGCGGCAATACCGAAACGGCAAAAGCCGAATGTATTGAGCATATCAAAAATTTACTGCATTCTCACGGCTGCCTGCTGACGCGCCTATGGTTGCTTACAGCAATTTGACGATTGACGAATTACAGGAAATCACAGACGGAAAACTCCCAGCAAACAGTAACGGACAAGTCGTTACACTGGAAGAAATCGACATATAAAAAGCCGCTCCCACAACCGCAGGAACAGCCCTATCTCTGTTTATATTTTACTGTGTTTTGGGAGCGGTGTCAATGGATAATGAAGAATTAGCGTTATTAATTCAAGCCGGACATACCGAGCACTACGGCGAACTGTGGGCAAACTGCCGAAAGCTGCTGTTTGCTATTCTCAGGCAAAAAACAAGGCGACTACGCCTGCCGAATTATATCACGGCTGACGATATGGAGCAAGAGATGTATTTCGCGCTGTGCAGGGCAGTGCAGGCGTATGACGATGCCAAGCACTATAGCTTTACCTCTTATCTCAACTACAGCGTGATGGGCGTGCTGCGGGACTTTATGCCCGATATGCACATCAAAGAAAGTTCCTACAATCAAACAACGCCGGGCAACGCGGACGGCAACGAAAGCGAACTGATTGATTTTATCGCGGACGAATCCGCGCCCATTGGACACGAGCGCATAGAACTGACCGACCTACAACGGATAACGCGACAAGCTGTTGCTGAGTTGCCGAGCCGCGAGCGTGAAGCTGTCCGGCTGTACTATCTCAGCGGATTGACGTATAAACAAATCGCCGAGCGCGCAGGTGTGAGCGTGGAGATGATACGCGCACGAAAAAACAAGGGTATCAAAATTCTGCGTCGGAACCGCGCTTTGCTTGCGCTGCACGATGAATTTAAAAGGCATTACAGCGGCAAAGGTTAGAGGTTTTTACGGAAAAACCGCTAAAAGGGGAAAACAGGCATTTATAGTGTCGTCTATTTGCAACTTATAGCAAAATCCCTCTAAAACGCGCTATACACCATTGAAAGGTCAAAACACCGAAAAAGAAGAACAGCGGCATTATCCAGACATTTCGGACACCATAAAAAGGAATTGTCAAGACATTTTAGACACCATAAAAAAGGGGCTGTGAAAAAACACTCCCCAAAAACAGACAGGCACATAACCGAAAGCATAGACGGTTATGTGCCTGTTGTGGTATAATAAGTTTGTGAA
>CADCAD010000113.1 GCA_902799325.1 uncultured Ruminococcus sp.
GTAGTCACCGTAGGGCGGACGGAACAACGTGGGCGCCTTGCCTGTCAGCGCCTTGATTTTTTCGTTGCAGGCGGTGATTTCCTTTGCCGCTTCATCGGCGCCAAGCTGCGGCATATGCGGATGCGTGTCGCTGTGGTTGCCGACGTCATGTCCCTTTTGTGCAATCATTTTAACGTCGTCGGGAAATTTGTCTACCCAGTCGCCCACAAGGAAAAAGGTTGCCTTGACCTTGTGTCGGTCGAGGATATCCAACAGCTGTGCGGTTTGCTCGTCGCCCCACGCCGCGTCAAAGGAGATTGCCACCTGCTTTTTTGTGCTTTCCACGCGGTAAACCGGGTTTTCCTTGGGCGTGGCGGCGGTCTGCACCGCCTTGCCCGCCGAGGTCAGCGCTACCGTCAGTGCCGTGACGCCCGTCAGCAGGCAGAGCGCCAGCGTGAGCAGCGAGCGCTTGGTCAATATTAAAAGCCTCATAAAAAGTCCCTCCATCTACCAAATGTATATGGAGGGACGCAGGATAATATGATTATTTTATAAGCTCCATCC
Source organism: uncultured Ruminococcus sp. (assembly GCA_902799325.1). GTDB lineage: Bacteria > Bacillota > Clostridia > Oscillospirales > Acutalibacteraceae > Ruminococcoides. The sequence continues at coordinate 544 of CADCAD010000113.1, forward strand.
GAATGTTGCCGGTGGTAGCGGTCAGCTCACAGGTGCCGCCGGGTGCGTCATTCGGGACAGCCACCCTGCCGGTGGTGGTGGAAGCATGGAAGGTTTTGCCGGTCAGCAGCGTGCCGGTGATATTGCCCGTGACCGTGTGCACGGTAATGCTTTGCGCGTCACAGCGGTCAAGGCTGACGTTTCCCGTTGTCGTTTCCAGCTGAATCGTTTTCGGCGCCGCACCGTGCAGCCGGACGTCGCCGGTCACCACCTGCACCGTTACCGTGTCCGAAACAGCTGCCTCACAGGTCACATCCGACGTGACGCTCTTAACCGCAACATCCTTAATGCGCAGCGCTTCCGACAGCCGAACGCTGCCGGTTACAGAATGAACGGTGAGCGACTGATAGGTCTTTTCGGGCAGATACAGCGTGACCGTCGGCTTTTTAAAATTGAAAGAAAAGCTGTCCAGCCACGACCGTTTATACTTGCTGCCGATATGAAGCGTCCTGTCCCTTACCTCAGCGGTAAACGGCTGCGTTTCCCATTCGTGAAAAAGCACCCTGCATTGCTTGTCGTCAGAAGGGTTGATTGTAATATCCGCCACTTCCAAGTCAAAAGCAATGCTGTCAAAGGCTTCGGTGACAGTCACCTCGGAATCCTTAAAGCTGACCGTGCTCAGGTCAAAGCCTGCGGCAACCAGCGCGCCTGCCACCATCATCATGCCCACAATAACGGAAATACCGGCGGCAATCAGCCAAATCTTTTTACCCTTCCTCATTGTACCGTCCCCTTTCCTGCCAATCGGCGTTTAACGCTTGTGAAAGCTTTCTTTACCAGCCGGACGCCGCCCTTGGACGCCGCCACGCAGCCAAAGAACAGAAAAACAGATAAGCCGGCGCAAATCAGCCCAGTGCCGAGCATGGCAAGTCCCGTCAAGCCGTGCCCCTGCACGATAAACAAAACAGCGGCGGCGATGCCGGCGAACGTGCCGGCGACAAGCGAAATGCCGACCGCCCAAAGCGTAATGATGAGCGACCACAGCACCGCAAACAGCGAGAAAATCACGGACGCCGCGGCAATCAGCAGCGGCACCCATATGGGTGAGCATACCGCCAAAAGGACGATTTCCCAAGTTTTCAAGCCGCGGCGGGGCTTACTCTGTTCCGCATTGACCTGCGACAGCGGCGTATTTGCCAAAATCTGCGCGGCAATCTCCTCCGGCGAACCGATAGCGGCAACGGCTTCCTCCTCGCTGAGCCCGTCCTCCAGACGGTCGTCAATCATCTCGCTGTAAAACGCGAGGTGCTCATTTTGCTGTTCCGGCGGCAAAGGTGCCAAGCCCTGCTGCAGCCGGCGTAAAAACTCCTGCTTATTCATCCTCGTTATCCTCCTTTGTCACAAAGCGGTAGATGGACACCATCTCCTGCCACTCCGCCTTGAACTCCTCCAGGCGCTGCACGCCTGCCTTGGTAATATGGTAATATTTGCGCAGCCTGCCGTTATGCTCCGCTGTTTTGACCGTCAGCAAGCCGCCGGTCTCCAGCCGCTTGAGGATGGTGTACAGCGTTGATTCGGAAAGGGTGATGTACGGCTTTAGATCCTTGATAATTTTGTAGCCGTAGGAATCCTCCTTCTTGATGGCAGTCAGCACGCAAACATCCAGCAATCCGCGTTTTAACTGAATATCCATGGAATACCTCCCGTCATGGCATACATCATATCACGAAGTATTGCTTTTGTCAAGCCAATCCGCAAAAATCTGCCGAACCGCCCTGATGCGTCCTTTGCTTTTGGCAATTCAGCAGGCTTTTTTCTGTTGGGAAAGCTAATAAGGCGGCTGTGTGAAAGATAAAAATGCACAAAAATCACGCAAAACTTTGTGCAAGATAATATGGAAACGCCGTAAAAAAAGCAAGTTGCACAAATGCGTCCTCTCCAAGTTGTTCAAAGAGCGGATTTTTTCATTTTTCTTAAAACGCATTGTTTAAACTGTACAAATATGCTATAATGTTTGAGGAATATTTTATATATTTAGAAGTATTGAAAAATTCATTTTGAAGGGAGTTTTTTCTTTGAAACAATACGACGCGAAAAAAATTCTGAACATCGCGCTGGCAGGTCACAGCGGCTGCGGCAAAACCTCGGTTGCAGAGTCTATTTTGTATCTCGCCAAGGCGAGCGACAGACTCGGCAAAATTGCCGACGGCAACACCACCCTTGACTTTGACAGCGAGGAAATCAAGCGCCAGGCGTCCATCATGACCGCCGTTGCGCCCATAGAATGGAAAGGAACCAAAATCAACCTCATCGACACCCCCGGTCTGTTTGACTTTGCGGGCGGCGTTGCCGAGGGCATGCGCGCCGCGGACACCGCGCTGATTGTCGTTTCGGGCAAGGACGGCGTGAACGTCGGCACCGAAAAGGCGGTGGAAGCCGCCGACAAGGCAGGCTTGACCAAGGTTTTCTTTGTCAACGGCCTGTGCGACGAGGACGCGCGCTTCTATCGCGTGTTTGAAACCCTAAAGTCCACCTTCGGTCCCTCTGTTTGCCCGGTGGTTGTCCCCCACATTGTGGACGGTCAGGCGAACACCTACGTGAACCTGTTTGACTACAAAGCCTACGAATACGGCGCCAACGGCGCTGTGAAGCCCACCGCTCTGCCCGACATGGGCGCGCGTTTGGAGGGCTTGCGCGAGGCGATTAAGGAAGCCGTTGCCGAAACCAGCGAGGAACTGCTCGACAAGTTCCTCATGGGCGAGGAATTTACGCCGGAGGAGATTATCCTCGGCGTTTCCCAGGGCGTTAAGGACGGCTCGATTTGTCCGGTATTCTGCGGCGACGCACACAACACCTTCGCTATTGACCAGTTGCTCAACAGCCTGACTTGGCTGGCGCCCTCCGCCGCGGTAAAGGCGGAGGAAATCGGCGTGGATTTGGACGGCGAGCCCGTTGAGGTTTCCGTCAACATCAACGCAGCGACAGCTGCTATCGTCTTTAAAACCGTTGCCGACCCGTTCATCGGCAGACTGTCCTATGTAAAGGTGGTTTCGGGCAAGATTGCTCCCGACGTTCCCGTGATTAACATGCGCACCGGCTCTCCCGAGCGCATTTCCAAGGTGCTGACCATGACCGGCAAAAAGCAGAGCGACACCGACTACATCGGCGCAGGCGACATCGGCGCCATTCCGAAGCTGGTTGCCACCAAGACCGGCGACACCCTCTGTTCACCGCTGAGAAAGGTTATCCTCCTGTTTCCAGCTACTCCATGGCGATTTATCCTGCCAAAAAGGGCGATGAGGACAAGGTGGCGCAGGCTGTCGGCAAGCTGGCAGACGAGGATCCCACCATCAAGTTTGTCAGCAACCACGAAACCCACGAAATGATTATTTCCGGCTTGGGCGAACAGCACCTCGATGTTGTTATCTCGCGCCTGAAAACCAAATATAATGTAGAGGCCAAGCTGCAAAAGCCGAAGATTGCCTACCGTGAGACCATCCGCAAGAAGGTTTCCGCGCAGGGCCGCTACAAGAAGCAGTCCGGCGGTCACGGTCAGTTCGGCGATGTTTGGATTGAGTTTGAGCCGTATGATACTGACAGCCTCGAATTTGCCGAGCGCGTTGTCGGCGGCGCAGTGCCCAAGAACTTCTTCCCTGCCGTTGAAAAAGGCTTGCGCGACGCGATTAAAAAGGGCGTGCTCGCAGGCTATCCCACCGTCGGCATCAAGGCGACGCTGTATGACGGCTCCTATCACCCCGTTGACTCCTCGGAAATGTCCTTCAAAACCGCCGCAAGCTTGGCGTACAAGAACGGTATTCCCAACGCTATGCCCACCCTGCTCGAGCCCATTGGCAGCCTGAAGGCGACCGTGCCGGACGGCAACATGGGCGACGTCATGGGCGAGGTCAACAAGCGCCGCGGCAGAGTAATGGGCATGTCCCCCGCCGGCAAGGGCATGCAGGTTGTTGAGGCAGAGGTGCCGATGTCCGAAATGGCGGACTTTGCCACCTTTATCCGCCAGATCACCCAGGGACGCGGCTCCTATGAGTTCACCTTCGCGCGTTACGAGGATTGCCCTGCCAACGTTGCACAAAAGGTCATTGAAGCTGCCAAGGCAGAGATGGACGATTAATTTCCTCCAAAGAATGATAAAAGAGGTTTTGACTGCGGTCAAAACCTCTTTTTGCTTATCATACTGTAAAACAAAGAAGCCGGCATAACACCGGCTTCTTACTTACTGCTAATGCAGCTTATTCAGCTTTTTCTTCTGCCTTTTTGGGAGCCGCCTTCTTGGCAGGCGCCTTTTTCTTGACAGGTACTTTCTTTTTGGGAGCGGGCTTTTCCTCAGCCGCCTCGGCAGTTGCCTCTACGGGAGCGCCCTCCTCAGCTTCTGCCTTTTTCTTTCTGGCAACGCGCTTTTTAGGAACGGGCTTCTCCTCTTTGAGCTTGTAGTAGGTGACGCCCAGCGGAGGCAGGGTAATGGAGATGCAATAGTCGAGGTCATGCTCTTTCTCGTTAATCGCCATGATTTCGCCTTCGTTTTTAATGCCGCAGCCGCCGAATTCTTCCGCCTCGGAGTTGAACACTTCTTCATAGGTGCCGTAAACGGGAACAGCCACACGATAGTTTTCACGGGTGACAGGCTGGAAGTTGCAAACAACCAGAATTTCGCTGCCGTCGAGGGCAATTCTGCGGAACGCGATGACACTGTTCTGATAGTCGTCCAGCGCAACCCAACGGAAACCGTCCCAGTCGTAGTCGTTCTCGTGCATAGCCGGGGTGTCAAGATA
>CADCAD010000114.1 GCA_902799325.1 uncultured Ruminococcus sp.
AGGGTATCCCCACCCAAATCAACGGCGAGGACACCGAAAGCGTTGCCGTCATCGAAAAGCTCAACGAAATCGGCGGCAGAAACGGCATCGGCATCACCGACATCGTGGAAAACCGTCTGGTCGGCATGAAGGCGCGCGGCGTTTATGAAACCCCCGGCGGCACCATTCTCTTTGCGGCGCACAACAAGCTCGAGGAAATCTGCCTCGACAAGGACACCCTGCACTACAAAAAGAACCTTGCCAACACCTTCGCCGATTTGGTATACGACGGCAAGTGGTACACCCCGCTGCGCGAGGCGATGAGCGCCTTTGTGGACAGCACGCAGGAATATGTCACCGGCGACGTCAAGCTCAAGCTCTACAAGGGCAACATCATCGACGCCGGCGTCACCAGCCCCTACAGCCTCTATGACGAGGAAATCGCCACCTTTGACGAGGACGAGGTTTACGACCAGAACGACAGCGCAGGCTTCATCAACCTGTTCGGTCTGCCGATTAAGGTGCGCGCGAAAAAGGGCTTGATTAAATAAACCATTATTCATTCTTTCGGGCAGGGGGAAACACCCCTGCCCAAAACGTGTTTTTACAGCCATATCTTTTTATGAAAAGAAATAATAAAACTGCTGCTGATTTTCCGGGCTTGAACACAGCAATAAGAGTATGCATAATAATCGGTATATTATCCCTGATAATAGCTTGGTGCTTTTTCAGCACCTCTCCGACATTCGGAATGAGCTTAGAGGAATATATCGGCTGCTTTATTAGCCTTCAGTGCGTAGCGGCAATCTCGTTTTTTGCGCTGATTATCTTATTAATTGCCCGAAAAATCCGAAAGATCATTTATTTCAAGCGGAATAAAAATAACAATTAACATTTTGAGGTATAGTATGCAGCTATGGAAAGGACGCTTCAAAAAGGAGCTTTCAAAAACAACCAACGACTTCAACTCATCCATCTCGTTTGACAGCCGCATGTACCGCGAGGACATCGAGGGCAGCATCGCTCACGCGGCCATGCTGGGCAAATGCGGCATCATCAGCGAGGAAAGCAGCGCCGACATCATTCAGGGCCTGCAGGGCATTTTAGCCGACATCGACTCCGGCGCGCTGAAAATCGACATGGAGGCGGAGGACATCCACACCTTCATCGAGGGCGAGCTGACCAAGCGCATCGGCGACAACGGCAAGCGCCTGCACACCTCGCGCAGCCGCAACGACCAGGTTGCTCTGGACGTCAAGCTCTACCTCAAAAAAGAGGTCAAAAACGTCAAAAACCTTGTGGTGGATTTAATCAAGGTCATCGCAGCCAAGGCGGAGCAGTACAACGACACCGTCATGCCCGGCTACACCCACCTGCAAAGAGCGCAGCCGATTGTGTTCGGTCATCACCTGCTCGCCTACGGCGAAATGCTGCTGCGCGACGTTTCGCGGCTGGAGGACTGCCTGAAGCGCATGGACGAAATGCCGCTCGGCTCCTGCGCGCTTGCCGGCACCACCTACCCCATCGACCGCACGATTACCGCCGACCTGCTCGGCTTTGACCGCATTACCAACAACTCGCTCGACGGCGTGTCCGACCGCGACTTCTGCATAGAGTTTGCGTCGGTGCTGTCGATTATCATGGTGCACCTCAGCCGCTTTTCCGAGGAAATCATCATGTGGTGCAGCTGGGAGTTCAAGTTTGTGGAGCTCGACGACGCGTTTTCCACCGGCTCCTCTATTATGCCGCAGAAAAAGAACCCCGACATCGCCGAGCTGGTGCGCGGCAAAAGCGGCCGCGTGTTCGGCGACACCATGACCTTGCTGACCGTGATGAAGGGCATCGCCCTCGCCTACAACAAGGATATGCAGGAGGACAAGGAGGCGATTTTTGACGCGGTGGACACCGTGAAAATGTGCCTGACCGCCTTCACGCCCATGCTCGACACCATGCGCGTCCTGCCGCAAAACATGCGCAAAGCGGCGGCAGGCGGCTTTATCAACGCCACCGACTGCGCCGACTGGCTGACCAAAAACGGCGTGCCGTTCCGCGACGCCTACAAGGCGACGGGCGAGCTGGTGGCACGCTGCATTGAGCTGGGCACCGATTTGGAAAATCTGCCCCTCGATGAATACAAGGCCGTCTGCGACGTCTTTACCGAGGACGTCTACGACGCGATTTCCCTTGAAAAATGCGTGTCCCAGCGCACCGCCTTCGGCGGCCCCGCGCCGCAGCTGGTCAAGGCGCAGGCACAGCGCGTAAAGGAGCTTGCGGAAAAATTATAAAATGCGCACCGCACAATTTGTGAACCGCAAAATCAATTCATGCACAACAAAAGGAGATAACGGACACATACCGCCAAAAACGAATTGGCTTCGCCGTGAATATACTTCGTCATGAATTGCCGCAAGCGGCATGAATTGAATTTCCTTGAAATTCATAGCAAAGGATTGATTAATGATGATAAAAGCAGGTATTGTAGGCGCCACAGGCTATGCCGGCGCGGAGCTTGTCCGTCTGCTGACGGCGCACCCCGAGGCGGAAATCGCCGCTGTCAGCTCGGTTTCCTTTGAGGGGCAAAAGCTCAGCGACGTGTACCCTGCCTACACCTTTTTAAACGATATGATTTGCGAAAATCAGGACGCTGTGGTCGAAAAGAGCGACGTCATCTTCGCCGCCCTCCCTCACGGTCTTTCGCAGGAGCTCGCCGCAAAATGTATGGACGCCGGCAAGGCGTTCATCGACCTCGGCGCGGACTTCCGCCTGGAGAGCGAGGAGGAATACACCGAATGGTACGGCGGCACCTTCCTCGACAAAGAGCTGCACGCGCAGAGCGTTTACGGTCTGCCCGAGTTTTTCCGCGATAACATCAAGGGCAAGCGCCTGATTGCCAACCCCGGCTGCTACACCACCTGTTCGCCGCTGGCGATTGCGCCTGCGATTGCCAACGGTCTTGTCAGCACCAAGGGCATTATCTGCGACTGCAAAAGCGGCGTCACCGGCGCCGGCAGAAAGCCCACACAGGGCAACCACTTTCCCGAACTGAACGAGGGCTTCCACGCCTACAAGGTGGCAAATCACCGCCACACCCCCGAAATTGAACAGACGCTCTCCAAGCTCAGCGGCGAGGACGTCACCATCACCTTTGTGCCCCATCTGCTGCCCGTCAACCGCGGTATTCTGGCGACGGTTTACGCCGACATCAAGGACGGCGTAACCTTTGCGGACATCCGCAAAGCCTATGAGGACTACTACAAGGATGAATTCTTTGTCCGCCTGCTCGACGACGGCAAGTGCGCCGACATCCATAACGTGCGCTATTCCAACTTCTGCGACGTGTCCATCCATCACGACAAGCGCGCCGGCAAGCTGGTCGCCTGCGCGGCGATTGACAACATGGTCAAGGGCGCGGCAGGTCAGGCAATTCAGAACATGAACATCATCTTCGGTCTGGACGAAACAACCGGCTTAGTCATTGTTCCGCCGGCGTTTTAAGCTTTGTATTGCCGCGGCATGAATAGCGGTTTTACCGCATAATTACCATTTTCCCTAAGGGTACGTGATAATATGGAACTATTGGGAAAAATGGCTTAAACAGTGGGTTTTTACAATATTCCCACATGGTAATTATGTGGTACTATTGGACGCTGCAACACAGTTTTGTCTGTTTGGTGGCAACGTTACAGGAAGGTAATTCCCCAATCTTCCCACGAAAAAACAAACTGGGAAGATTGTAAAAATGGCTTAAACAGTGGGTTTCTCTCAATCTTCCCATATTACCGCGTACCCT
>CADCAD010000115.1 GCA_902799325.1 uncultured Ruminococcus sp.
GCGCCAACAGCACGCGCTGCTGCTGACCGCCCGAGAGCTCGCGGTAACAGCGCTTTTTCAGATGGGTGATGCCCATCAGCTCCATTTTTTCGTCCGCCGCTTTTTTCTACGCCTTGGTATAAAACGGGCGCAGACCGCACTGCGCCTCAAAGACCTAGATAACAATTTCGCGCACGGACGCCGGGAAGTCCTTTTGAATGGACGTCTGCTGCGGCAGATAGCCGATTTGCTTTTTGTCCAGTCCGTCGCCGGTTTCCACACTGCCCTTCATCGGCTTGTGCAGTCCGAGAATTGTTTTCATCAGGGTGCTTTTGCCGGAGCCGTTTTCGCCGAGAATACAAAGATAATCGCCGCTGTCCACGGAAAAGCTGAGGTCGGACAAAATCTCCTGTCCCTCATAACCCAGTGTTAAATTGTTGCAACAAAGCTGTGCCATAATTTTCTCCGAATGTAAATTAATCTTAAAGCGTCAGTTGAGCGCTTCCTTTAAAACAGAAAGATTGTTTTCCATCACAGACAAGTAGCTTGCGTCCTTGTCAAGCACCGACTGCATGGAATTGAGCGTCAGGATTTTGACGTCTTTGCTTTTGGCGTTGTCCACCACCGACTGCGCAATTTTGCCGTCGGATCCGTCGATGATAAGGAGTGTGTTCGTTCCGACCTCGTCAAGCTTGTCGGCGAGGAAAGCCAGCGTTTTAAAGCTTGCCTCGCTCTCGGCGGAGCAGCCGGAAAACGCGGCGAAATATTTCAGCTTGTAGTCCTCCGTCAGGTAACGAAACGGGAAGCGGTCGGCAAAAATCAGCGTATCATATTTCGCCGCTTTGCACGCCTGCGCGTATTCTCCGTCGAGCTTTTGCAGCTTTTTGCAATACGCTGCGGCGTTATCCTGATACAGCTTTTGATTGTCTTTATCCTTAGCGCCGAGCTTATCGGCAATCACGCCGCACAGCTTATCGGCGTTTTTGAGCGACAGCCAGATATGCTCGTCCAACTCCTCCTCGCTGCCTTCTTCTTTGCCTTCTTCTTCGCCCTGCATACCCTCGACGAGCTCCTCTGCTTTGGCGTCGCTTCCGAGCGCGTCAAGGAGGTTGACGGCAACCATTTCTTTGTTGACGGCTTCCTTGAGCACGTCCTCTACCCATTCATCGGACTCGCCGCCGACATAGATAAAGACGTCGCACGCGGAAATATCGGTAATATTTTTCGCGGTTGGCTGAAAGCTGTGCATGTCAACGCCGCTGTCCGCTAACAGTGACAGCTCCACGCCGCTGCTGTCGCCGACAATGTTCTTTACCCAGTCGTATACGGGGCTGATGGTGACAATCGCCTTCAGTTTGCTGTTTGTTTGATTGTTACCCGAGCAGCCTGCCAACACGCCGAGCGCGAGGACAAGGCTTACGACTAATGCCAATATTTTTTTCATCTGTTTTTCTCCTTTAATAAAGCTGATAATGATTCCGTTTTTTACGGCGGTTAATTCAAAAGCTCTACTTTCAGCGTTATTAAGGTGTGCCAAGCCGCACCGCCGCTGACCTTATCGTCCGGCAGCGCCTTCCGCAGAAGCGTCAGCGCCAAGACAAGCAGAAACAGCATCGGAGCAACAGCTGTTTTGACAATGGATTGCGTTTGCGAAAGAATACGGCAGATGTCACATTCTGCGCCGTCACATTCGTGATTGGCTTCATAAGCGATTGCCGCAGCCGACAGCGCTGCCAAAAGCAGCAGCAAAAGCGCTGCCGCTAACGCGGCAAGCCGCCTGAAATTGTGTTTTCTGATCATTGATTTCTACATTCCCTGCAAACGCCGTAGAGAACGGTGTTTGCCTTATCAATCGTAAAATCGTCGCTTTGCGCCAGATTCTGCACCAGCATCTGCGCGCCCTGCACGTTCATGTGATAGGTCTTTCCGCATTTTTCGCAGGAAAGATGCAGACAATCCTTGCAGAGCTCACCGTCGGTGTACTGATAAAACACCTCGCGGCTGCCGCTTTGGTTGACGCGCCTGATTTTGCCTTCCTTTTCCAAATCGGACAGGTTGCGGTAGACAGCGCTGGCGCTGATGCCCCGGCTGTTCAAATCCTCTGCCATCTGCTTGGCAGACAGCTTTTCATCTGCATGCAAGGATAAATATTCCAGCAGGATTTTGCGTTGCTTAGTCATATACTTAGGCAAGAGAGCACCTCCAATTTGCGAATCATTTGCATTTTATTATAACAAAACCGCGCTGCTTTGTCAAGCAATTTGCGAACAATTCGCAAATCAACAAAGCGGCGCGGTATAACGCTGTTATTCTTTCATGCTGCTGCCACATTCCGGGCAGAACCTGCCGGGCTTCTCGCTGAAGCGGTAGCCGCAGCTCTTGCAGACCATCGGGTCGTTTTCGTCAATAGCGGCAGGCTTTTCAAGGGGTTCGGAATGCGTTTCTGTCGGCGGTATACGCATCATCCCTATCGGCATACCCGTCAGATTGGGAAAAGGCGTTGGATGGTACATCATGGTATTCATCGGCACCTGCCGGGCGCTGTCGGGCACTTCAATTTCATCTATCATTTCCGCGCGCGCAAACACGGTGGTGGGCGTGTCTATATCCATGATGATTTGCCGAGTAATCAGCATGTCGGGCTCCACGAGCACGGAAGTTATGCCGGAAAATTGTGTGTCAATCAGATTTTCCGGCACCAAATGCACCTCGTCCGGCGCATAGGTATATGTGACAACATGGAACCTGCCGCCCATGCCGCGCCAGCTCAGCGCACTGCCTTTGATGATCATGGGCGAGCAATGTTCATTATTCGGCCATTCCAACCACTCACCCTGCAGCTTCTCCAAGAATTCATCGTCGCGGATAATGATATGCGCAAACGGATGATGGTCAACCTTTTTCAGCGTGTAAAGCGTTTCGCCCATGATGGTGTAATAATACAGAAATTGCAGCTCACCGTTTTCGTAGGCAAGCTCTTTGATTTCAGACATCATTTCGCCGTCGCCGGTATAGGACAGAATATTGTCGGCAAGGTGTATCACCGTGCGCTCGCCGCGCTCAAGAGCGTCGGCGTCATAGGAAACAGTGGTTTCTATCGTGACGCTGCGGCGGTAGTCGCGCACGGTCAGCTTGTCATCACGGAACTCGAGATAGTAATGATACCCTTCCTCCCAGTAGCCTTTGAGCTTATCGGAATATGACATATCTAAACCTCCTACAACAGCAAAAACACCCCGGAACAGCTTCGGGGTGTTTGCAGATGAATGTTAAATATTCAGCATTTTATCGACGCCGAGCGAGCTGAGGAACAGCACGAACAGCAAAAGCGGCGCGATGACCTTTACCATGACAACATACAGCGTTTTTCGGAAGAAGCGTTCGCCGTTCTTTGTCACTTCATCAATGACAAATTTCGGCGCTGAATTATGGAATGTCATTAACACATCAAATCCAGATGAACTAATTCAGAATCAGACATTGACTAATTTTCTGACAAATAACCCGTTAGACTGTATTGTATCTATAAAACGTTTCCCGTTAGCTGATATGAGACAAGGCGACCAAACAAACCCGATGTTGGGTAAAGTTAAAATCCGTAACGTTATCGTTTATCCGTTTAGTTCTTCATCAACAATTTTGTCATGTGGTACTAAAAAAATACCACGATTTTTCAATGACTTCCGTGATTATTTAGTACAGTACGAACTAATATTGCCGTTTTGCGGTACAATATCGCTTGACAGTGCGGCGGTGACGGGAAATGACTCCCGCCGGGTTCG
>CADCAD010000116.1 GCA_902799325.1 uncultured Ruminococcus sp.
CAAATTCCTTGGTTTTGAGCAGATTTTCAAAAACTCGCTGACCGGTCTTGCTATCGGCGGCGGCAAGGGCGGCTCCGACTTTGACCCCAAGGGCAAGAGCGACAATGAAATTATGAATTTCTGCAACAGCTTTATGACCGAGCTCTGTCACCACATCGGCGCAAGCACTGATGTTCCCGCAGGCGACATCGGCACCGGCGCACGCGAAATCGGTTTCATGTTCGGTCAGTACAAGAGAATGCGCAATCTTTATGAAGGCGTGCTCACCGGCAAGGGTCTGAGCTTCGGCGGTTCACTTGCGCGTACCGAAGCAACCGGCTACGGACTGCTTTATCTTACAAATGAAATGCTCAAAACAAACGGCATTAACATTGCAGGCAAAACAATTTGCGTGTCCGGCGCGGGCAACGTTGCAATTTATGCAATTGAAAAAGCGCAGCAGATGGGCGCGAAGGTTGTTACCTGCTCCGATTCGACCGGCTGGATTTATGACGAAGAGGGCATTGATGTTGCGCTTCTGAAACAAATTAAAGAAGTAAAGCGTGCACGCCTTGACGCTTATGCCGCAGCTCGTCCCTCTGCTGTTTATCACGATAAAAAGGCGGAAGGCTCCAATGTATGGGATATTCCCTGCGCGGTTGCGCTGCCTTGCGCCACCCAGAACGAGCTTGGCATTGACGACGCGAAAAAGTTGGTTGCAAACGGCGTTTTGGCGGTTGCGGAAGGCGCGAATATGCCGACCACCTTGGAAGCAACAGAATTCTTCCAGGAAAAGGGTGTTCTTTTTGCTCCCGGCAAAGCGGCAAACGCAGGCGGCGTTGCCTGCTCCGCACTGGAGATGAGCCAGAACTCCGAGAGACGCACATGGAGCTTTGAAAAGGTGAACAAGAATCTCGAAGAGATTATGGTCAACATCTTCCATAATATTGACGCAGCGGCAGAAAAGTACGGCTTCAAGGGTAACTATGTTGTCGGCGCAAATATCGCCGGATTTGAAAAGGTTGCCGATGCAATGCTTGCGCAGGGTGTGGTCTGATAAGATTTCACCGTTTCGCTTTCGGCTGACAATCGGGTGTACAATTTGCAATTTGTTTTGTCATAGTCCCCTAAAAACCTACTGACGCAAATGGTACGCCCGGTTTTGCCGGAGCTGTCGGCAAGTCAACAAGCGCGCTCTCCTTTGTACGAAAGTGAGAGTGCGTTTTGCTGTATTATAACTAAGTTAAAACACCGCCGTTGATGAAGCCTTTCGTGCATATATGCTTTGCCAAAGGCGGTAATGGATGCAGCGTCACGCTGCGAGGAGGAAATGATGGAAAATACGATTAACCTGTCTTTGTTGGACGGAGTTCTCAGCGAATATGCTGAGGTCAAAGGAAGCTTAATAACCATTTTGCAGCACACACAGGAAATTTACGGCTATTTGCCTAAGGAAGCGATTGAGCTGATTTCCGAAAAAACCGGCATTGCGACCTCGGACATCATGGGCGTCGGAACCTTTTACACGCAGTTCCGTTTTGAGCCTGTCGGCAAGTATTTAATTATGCTCTGTCAAGGCACTGCCTGCCATGTCAATTCTTCGGAATTGATTTTGCAGACGATTCAAGACGAGCTGGGCATTGACGACGGTCAGACGACAGAGGACGGACTGTTTTCGCTGAAATGTGTTGCCTGTCTCGGCTGCTGCTCACTGTCTCCCGTGATGATGATCAACGAGGACACCTACGGCAGCTTAACGCCGGATAAAACGAAAAAAATACTCAAAGAATTAAGGGAGGCGGCGCTGTGAGAATCGTCATCGGACAAGGCTCCTGCGGTATTGCCGCCGGCGCCGAAAAAGTGAGAAAGGCTCTTTTAAATGTCGATGTCCGTTGTGATATTTCCATCACCGGCTGTATCGGCATGTGCTATTTGGAGCCGATTGTGGATATTTACGACGATAACAACACGCTGACAAGATTGGTGAAGGTCAGCGAAACCGACGCACAGGCGATTGCGGATTATGTCAATAACGGCGACAAAAGCGCGGTGGAAAAGCTGATTGTCACCGAAGAGGACAGCCAATTTTTAACTAAGCAAACAAGAATCGCCCTGCGCAATTGCGGTATTATCAACCCCGAGGAAATCACTGCCTATACCGCTACCGGCGGTTATGACGCGCTGAAAAAAGCCCTCGGCATGACGCCCGAGGAAGTGATTGACATTATCAAGGTATCGGGATTGGCAGGCAGAGGCGGCGCGGGCTTCCCGACATGGTTCAAGTGGAATGCTGCGCGGCAGAGCGCGGGCGAGGAAAAATACCTGATTTGCAACGCCGACGAGGGCGACCCCGGCGCGTTTATGGACAGAGCGGTGATTGAGTCCGACCCGCACAATCTGATTGAGGGTATGCTCATCGGCGCCTACGCTATCGGCGCCAAGCACGCGGTGGTATATGTCCGTGCCGAGTATCCGCTGGCTATCAAACGCCTGAAAAACGCTATTTTACAGGCAACGGAAGCGGGCATTATCGGCGAAAACATCTTCGGCAGCAACTTTTCCTGCGACTTTATGATAAAAGCGGGCGCAGGCGCGTTTGTCTGCGGCGAAGAAACCGCGCTGATTGAATCGCTCGAAGGCCACAGAGGTATGCCGCGCTTAAAACCGCCGTTCCCGGCACAGTCGGGTTTTTGGAGAAAGCCCTCTAACATCAATAACGTCGAAACCTTTGCCAACGTGGCGTGGATTATCAACAACGGCGGCGAAGCGTTTGCGGCAATGGGCACCGAGGGCAGCAAGGGCACCAAGGTGTTTGCCGTTACGGGTAAGGTGAAACGTTCGGGCTTGGTGGAAATCCCGATGGGTAAAACCCTGCGCGACGTCATTTTCGATATCGGCGGCGGTATGAAAACCGACAAGCCCTTTAAGGCTGTTCAAATGGGCGGTCCGTCCGGCGGCTGTATTCCTGCCGATTTAATTGACACTGTCATCGACTACAAGGCACTGGGCGCAACCGGCGCGATTATGGGCTCCGGCGGCATGGTCGTCATGGACGAAAGCACCTGCATGGTCGGCATGGCGAAGTTCTTCCTTGATTTCACCGCTAAGGAGAGCTGCGGCAAGTGTATCCACTGCCGTATCGGCACCAAGCGCATGCTCGAAATGCTGGAGCGCATCACCAACGGCGACGGTAAAGAGGGTGATATTGAGCTGCTGGAGGAGCTGTGCTATTCCGAATACGAAGCGCACATTCACGACAAAAAATGTCCTGCCGGTGAATGTAGTGCACTCATTGAATACACAATCAATGCCGACAAGTGCCGCGGCTGTACGCTCTGTGCGCGCAACTGTCCTGTAGGAGCCATTACAGGCACGGTCAAAAATCCGCATGTGATTGACACAGACAAGTGCATCAAGTGCGGCAAGTGTTATTCTGTCTGCCGTTTTGACGCGGTAGTGAAAGCGTAAGGAGGAGAAGCATGATTCATTTAACCATTAACGGAAAAGCAGTGCAGGCTCCCGATGGCGCCACTATTTTGGAAGCTGCAAGGCTCAACCATATTGACATTCCCACGCTTTGTTATGACAAGGCGGTGGAGGTGTACGGCGCGTGCGGTTTGTGCGTGGTCGAAGCCGAGGGAATCCCGAAGCTGCTGCGTTCCTGCTCCGCCAAAGCCGCCGAGGGTATGGTCATCCACACCGAAAGCGAGCGCGTGGTGCAGTCGCGCAAAATCGCCATGGAGCTGCTGATGTCGGCGCATGACGGCGACTGCGTAGCGCCCTGTCAGCTCAACTGTCCTGCACACACCGATTGCCAGGGCTATGTGGGCTTGATTGCCAACGGCGAATATGACGCCGCCATCAAACTGATTAAAAACAAAATTCCGCTGCCTGCCTCTATCGGCAGAGTTTGCCCGCATCCCTGCGAAAAGGCTTGCCGACGCAAGAATGTGGAGGAGCCGATTAATATTGCGCAGCTGAAAGCCTTTGCGGCGGATATGGACTTGCAGGAAAGCAGCTATCTTCCCGATATCATGGCGCGCACCGGCAAAAAGGTGGCGATTATCGGCGGCGGCCCTGCCGGACTGACAGCCGCTTATTACCTGAACATTATGGGACACAGCGTCACCGTGTACGATATGATGGACAAAATGGGCGGTATGCTCCGCTACGGTATTCCGCAGTACCGGCTTCCGAAAGAGGTTCTTGATAAAGAGATAGCCTTAATCGAAAAATCCGGCGTAAAGCTTGTCAACAACGTCAAGCTGGGCAAGGACTTTACTATTCAATCTCTCAAGGAAGAAAACGATGCGGTCATCGTAGCAGTCGGCGCGTGGCAGTCCAGCTCCATGCGCACACCCGGCGAGGACTTGCAGGGTGTATACGGCGGCATTGATTTTCTGCGTGCCGTTATCCAAGGCAACGCGCCCGCCATCGGCGATAGGGTTGTGATTTGCGGCGGCGGCAACACCGCCATGGACGCTTGCAGAACCGCCGTCAGACTCGGCGCAAAGGAAGTGTACGTTGTCTACCGGCGCACCCGCAACGAAATGCCCGCCGATCAGCTCGAAATCGACGAAGCCGAGGAAGAGGGCGTTGTGTATAAATTCCTCACTAATCCGCTGCGCTTCAACGGCGAAAACGGAAAAGTGAAATCCATTACGCTCCAAATGATGGAGCTGGGAGAGCCTGACGCTTCCGGACGTCGCAGCCCGGTGCCTGTGGAGGGCAAAACCGAGGAAATCGAAGTGGACAGCGTGATTCTCGCCATCGGTCAAAGGCTGGTGCAGGGCGACGTTACCGAGCTGTCGCTCAACAAGCGCGGCAATATTGATGCGGACGAGGATTTCTTCACCACCAATCTCGACGGCGTATTTGCCATCGGCGACGCCACCAACCGCGGCGCGTCTATTGCCATTGAAGCCATCGGTGAAGCCGGCCGCTGTGCCAAGGCGGTGGACGCGTATTTGAACGGACAGCCGCTCGACACGCGCGTACCGTATATCAGTAAGCGTGACGAAAAAACCATTGATTATTCCGATAGAGAAATAAAGAGCCGCATTTCTCCCAAGGTATTGCCGCCGGAGGTGCGCAACAAGAGCTTTGACGAGGTTTCGCTCGGCTGTAAGCTGCTGAAAGCCGCGCAGCGCTACGACATTCAGCCCGAACGCTGGGCAGGCGAAATGCCGCAAGCATACACGCACGACGAAAACGCCTTTATTGAGCGCAACACCGCCAAATGTATTCTCTGCGGACTGTGTGTGCGTTCCTGCCGCGAGGTGATGGATATTCACGCGATCGGCTTAATGGGCAGAGGCTTCAAAACCGATATTTCACCCGCCTTCGCGCTGCCGCTCGACCAAACCAAATGCAACAACTGCGGCCTGTGCGTCCAGCTTTGCCCCACAGGTGCGCTGACCGAAAAGGCAAATTTGGCAAAGCAGGTGCCGCTGGACGAAACCTTTACCGAGCAGAATATAGAAATTGACGGCAAGAAGGCAAGCGTTTTGGTATCGCGCTATAACGGCAAGGTGCTCCGCGTGATTCCCAACGACGAGCTGTCAAGAAGTATGCAGCTTTCAAGAGATGAACTCATAGCAAAATTGACATGATTCTTTCCGAAAGGATAGATAGTAATGAAAACAACAGAAACTCTACTCTATCGCAGACAATTTGAACATGAAAACTGCGGCATCGGAGCGGTTGTCAATATCAAGGGTAACAAATCTCACGCAACCGTGGAAAACGCGCTGACAATCGTTGAAACGCTTGAACACCGCGCCGGAAAGGACGCCGAGGGTAAAACAGGCGACGGCGTTGGTATTCTCCTGCAAATTTCCGACCGCTTTTTCCAAAAGGCAGCCAAGGAGCTTGAAATTCCGCTTTCCGGTGAAAGAGATTACGCCGTTGGCATGTTCTTTTTTCCGCAGAATGAATTGCAGCGCAATCAGGCGAAGAAAATGTTTGAGATGATTGCTGAAAAAGAGGGCGTAAAGGTTCTTTTCTGGCGTGAGGTACCCTGCAATCCTTTGGCTCTGGGCGCAAAGGCGCTGGAATGTATGCCGAACATTCAGCAGTGCTTCATCAACCGTCCCGAGGGTGTGAAGCGCGGCATTGACTTTGACCGCAAGCTTTATGTGGCGCGGCGCTTTTTTGAACAGAGCAACGAGGACACCTATGTGGCGTCGTTGTCGAGTCGCACCATTGTGTATAAAGGTATGTTTCTGGTGGGCGATTTGCGCCGCTTTTATACGGATTTGCAGGACGAGGATTATGAGTCCGCAATCGCGCTGGTGCACTCGCGCTTTTCCACCAACACTTTCCCAAGCTGGCAAAAGGCGCACCCGAACCGCATGATGGTGCACAACGGTGAAATCAACACCATTCGCGGAAACGCCGACAAAATGCTCGCGCGTGAGGAAACCATGCAGAGCGAACAGCTGATGGGCGATTTCGACAAGGTGCTGCCCGTGGTGAATCCCGACGGCAGCGACTCCGCAAGGCTTGACAACACGCTCGAATTCCTCGTTATGAGCGGTATGGATTTGCCGCTTGCCGTCATGATTACCATTCCTGAGCCGTGGGACAACAACCACGCCATGCCCCAAAAGGAGCGTGATTTCTATCAATATTACGCAACCATGATGGAGCCGTGGGACGGTCCCGCGTCGATTCTGTTTTCCGACGGCGACGTGATGGGTGCGGTGCTTGACCGCAACGGTCTGCGTCCTTCGCGCTATTACATCACCGACGACGATAATTTAATTCTTTCCTCAGAGGTCGGCGCACTGCCGGTTCCTCCCGAAAAAATCGTCAAAAAGGAGCGCCTGCACCCCGGCAAAATGCTGCTGGTGGACACCGTGCAGGGGCGTCTGATTGACGACGAGGAAATCAAAATGCACTATGCCTCGCGCAAGCCCTACGGCGAGTGGCTGGACGCGAATTTGATTCGCTTAAAATATCTGAAAATCCCGAATGCTAAGGTGGAGGAACACGCGCGCCCTGAAAAGCGCAGGCTGCAAAAGGCGTTTGGCTACACCTACGAGGACGTAATGACAACCATTCTGCCGATGGCGCAGACAGGCGCGGAGCCGATTGCCGCTATGGGCAGCGACAAGCCGCTGGCGGTGCTTTCCAAGCAGCCGCAGCCGCTCTTTAATTATTTCAAGCAGGTTTTCGCGCAGGTCACAAACCCTCCCATTGACGCTATTCGCGAGGAAATCGTCACCTCCACCACCATCTACATCGGCGAGGACGGCAATCTGCTCGAAGAAAAGCCCGAAAACTGCCGCGTGATGAAGGTCGTCAACCCGATTCTGACCTCCACCGGTATGCTCAAGCTCAAAAAAATGCACATTTCCGGCTTCAAGGTCGCCATTATTCCGATTCTCTATTATAAAAACACCAAGCTCAGCAAGGCAATTAACCGCCTGTTTATCGAAGCGGACAAGGCGGTACACAACGGCGCGAATATCCTGATTCTCTCCGACAGGGGCGTGGACGAAAACCGTCTGGCGATTCCGTCCTTATTGGCGGTGTCGGCGCTGCATCAGCATTTGGTCGCCACCAAGCGCCGCACCTCTCTGTCCATTGTATTGGAAAGCGGCGAGCCGCGCGAGGTGCACCATTTTGCCACGCTGCTTGCCTACGGCGCAAGTGCCGTCAATCCGTATCTGGTGCACGAAACCATTCACGAGCTGATTCATGATGATTTGCTCGAAAAGGACTATTACGCGGCAGTGGAGGACTACAACGACGCGGTTTTGCACGGCGTGGTGAAAATCGCGTCCAAAATGGGCATTTCCACCCTGCAATCCTACCAAGGGTCAAAGAATTTTGAAGCAATCGGTCTCGGCAAGGAACTAATTGACGCCTACTTTACCGGCACCGTCAGCCGTATCGGCGGCATCACCTTAGAGGATATTGAACAAACCAATGACCGCCTGCACACCGCCGCTTTTGACCCGCTGGGCTTGTCCGTCAACGAGGCGTTGCCATCACGCGGCGGACACAAAATCCGCAGCGGCAAGGAGGAGCACCTTTACAATCCGCAGACGATTCATGCCCTGCAAACGGCGACAAAATATAACAATTACGATCGCTACAAGGAGTATTCCAAGCTGCTGACAGAGGAAATGGAACCCGTCAGTATCCGAGGACTGCTCGACTTTAACTATGCCGAAAACCCGGTTCCGCTTGATGAAGTGGAGAGCCTGGACAGCATTGTGCGGCGCTTCAAAACCGGCGCCATGAGCTACGGCTCTATTTCGCAGGAAGCGCATGAAGCCTTGGCAATCGCCATGAACAAGCTTGGCGGAAAGTCCAATTCCGGCGAGGGCGGCGAAAGCCCTGAGCGCATTGCGACAAAGGGAACAAATGAAAACCGCTGCTCCGCCATCAAGCAGGTGGCCTCCGGCCGCTTCGGCGTAACCTCGGCGTATCTCAATTCCGCTGACGAAATCCAAATCAAGATGGCACAGGGCGCCAAGCCCGGCGAGGGCGGTCATCTGCCCGGCAACAAGGTCTATCCGTGGATTGCCAAAACGCGCCATTCCACGCCCGGTGTGTCGCTGATT
>CADCAD010000117.1:0-363 GCA_902799325.1 uncultured Ruminococcus sp.
TGATAAGATTGTAAAAATGGCTTAAACAGTGGGTTTCTCTCAATCTTATCATATTATCACGTACCCTTAGAGAATGTGATAAGATTGGTGATAATCATGTCCGCCCGCAATTTTCCACTTTCCATTTTCAATTTTCCATTGTCAATTTGACAAGCGGCGCACCCATGTGTGCTTTATCCAACAGCTCCTCGCTGCTGAAAAAATCGGCACAAAGCTTGCGTTTTCTTTTGCTTTTTTCATCATCCTATGCTACAATAGAAACAGCGTCGCGTGACGCAACCATTACACCATCGGGAGGAACCCTATGAAACGCATTACAGCTATCGCTTTTTCTGTCATTATGCTCTGCGGCAGCGGGTTTTC
>CADCAD010000117.1:405-1225 GCA_902799325.1 uncultured Ruminococcus sp.
AACAACGGAACGGTGGTATATGAAAAGAATGCCGGGGAGCGGCATTATCCGGCTTCCACCACCAAGATTATGACCTTTATCGTCACAGCGGAAAATGTCGAGGATTGGGACAGCACCAAGGTGACTGTCAAGCAGGAGGTCATCGACGGGCTTGACCCGGAAAGCACGGTGATGGGGCTGGCGCAGCATGTCGGCGAGCAGGTGTCCGTCAGGGATTTGCTGTACGGTCTTATGCTGCCGTCCGGCAACGACGCGGCGCTGGTGCTGGCGGATTATGTCGGCGGCGGTATTTCCGGCTTTGCCGAAAAAATGAACGCCAAGGCGTCGGAGCTGGGCTGCACCGGCACCCACTTTGCCAACCCTCACGGGCTGTTTGACGCCGAGCACTACACCACCGCGCACGACATGGCGCTGATTGCCAAGCACGCCATGACCATTCCCGGCTTTATGGAAATCTGCAACACGGTGCACTACACGCCCGAGGGCTTTGCCGATTTGCACAACACCAACTATATGCTCGACCAAGAGGAAGAGGGCGGCATGTATTACTACCCCTACACCAAGGGCATCAAGACAGGCTATCTTGACGAGGCGGGCAAGTGTCTTGTCACCTCTGCCGACAAGGACGGCACGCAGTATTTGTGCATTTGCCTGGGCGCTGATTTTTCCTTTGAGGAAAATGTCAACTACGCTATGCTCGATACCGCCAAGCTCTATGAATGGGCGTATGCCGACTTGGGCGAGCAGACGCTGTACAGCCCGTCGGACAGCCTTGCGTCCGTGGACGTGCAATATGTCAAAAACGAAAAGAAGCTCAGCG
>CADCAD010000117.1:1285-4881 GCA_902799325.1 uncultured Ruminococcus sp.
TCAGCGCCGTCCCCGAAAAGGCGGTGACGGCGTTTTTGCCGAACAATTACGATAAATCCAAATTGACAACCGACATTCAGTGCGCCGAAAAGGTGGAAGCCCCCGTCAAAAAGGGCGACGTGCTCGGCACCGTCAGCGTGAAATATGAGGATGCGGTTGTGGGCACCGTCAATCTTGTCGCCGCGGAGGACGTTGAACGGGAAATCTCCGCGCCCGAGGTGTTTATTAAAGAGAACACCCCGCTGGTGATTGTGCTCGCGGTGGCGTTGGGCGCAGTCGTCATTTTGGTGATTGTCTTAATCGCCGTCCTCGCCGCGCGCAAGCGCCGCAAGGCGCGCGCCAAAGGCCGCAGGTTCAGGGAATAACAGATTTTAACAGCGCGTATATAAAAAACACTCCGCAGAGAAATTTCCCTGCGGAGTGTTTTCATTCGGCTACGCCATGCTGCTCGACAAGCTCGTCCAAACCGATGAAAGCAGCGGCTTGGTGTTCCGTCCGCTGGTGGATGTGCCGAAGGCGGAAATGTACATCATCTGGCGCAAATACCAAACCTTTACGCCCGTGTCCGAGCTGCTGGTCAAGGCGCTGCGCGAGCGGTTCGGAGAGCGCCGGCAGGAGCACTGACAGGAAGGAGCTTTATCATGAAAACAGACGAAAACAGCTTTCAGCTGTTCAGGGCGCAAAGCCCGGAAGCGCCGCTGGTGCTTCTCCATACATATGCAAAAGACGGCGGCGAGGTTTTTGAAAAATGCAGGGAGCTCGGCTGCCCCGACTTTTCGCTTGCGGCAATCACGGTGCCGGACTGGAACGGCGACCTCTCCCCGTGGGAGGCGGCGCCCCTCGGCAGGGAGGAACCGCCCTTCGGCGGCAGGGCGGACGCGCATCTTGATGTGCTGCTCAGCGACATCCTGCCTGCCGTCAAAGGCGCGCTCGGCGGCACGCCGCGGACGGTGCTGCTCGCAGGCTATTCGCTGGCAGGCTTGTTTGCGCTGTATGCGGCGACAAAATGCGACGTGTTCGGCGCGGTCGCGTCCTGCTCCGGCTCGCTGTGGTTCCCGGGCTTTCGGGAATATATGCTGTCCTGCGATGCGGCGGCGCTGCCGAAAACCGTTTACCTCTCCCTCGGCGACAGGGAGGCGCGCACCAAAAACGAACAGCTGCGCACCGTGGAGGACAACACGCGGGCAATCGCCGCGCACCTCGCGCAAAACGGCGCCGACACCGTTTTTGAGCTGAACAAGGGCAACCATTTTCAGCAGGGCGCGCTGCGGACGGCAAAGGGAATCCGATGGATTTTGCAGCACGCCGCCTGACGGCTTTCATACGGCGGAACGGAAAGCCATACAACAGCTGCGGCGCTTTTTAAAAAACAGCTGCGGCGCTTTTTAAAAATTTGCCTTGATTTCTCCCAAAAGATGGTGTACAATAATAAGGTATGTAATGAATACTATGGGTATATATGCCGTTTGAAAACGGCAACCGACGCGGCGGAAAGCGCTGCCGCGCAAGGCTGATTTTAGGAGATACTTTGAATGGACAGTAAACAACTTGCATGGCTTATCCGCCGTCACGGTGTGGAGATGACGCACCTGTCGCACGGCAGCCACATCGGCGCCATTTTGTCGGTGGCGGACATCATGGCCGTGCTGTATGCGGATATACTGCAATACAACCCAAAGGAGCCCGGCTGGGACGGCAGAGACCGCTTTATCCTCAGCAAGGGGCACGCAGGCGCCGCGCTGTATGCGGCGTTGGCGGAGTGCGGCTTTTTTGACGTTGACGAGCTGAAAACGCACTATCAAAACGGCAGCCGCCTGTCGGGGCATGTGTCACACCATGTGCCGGGCGTGGACTTTTCCACCGGCTCGCTGGGACACGGCATCGGCGTGGCAGCAGGCAGAGCGCTGGCGGCAAAGCAGGACGGCAAAAGCTTCCGCTCCTTTGTCGTGATGGGCGACGGCGAATGTAACGAGGGCTCCGTTTGGGAGACCGCCGCGTTCGCCAACCATTTCGGACTGGACAATCTGGTTGTCATCGTTGACTATAACCATATGCAGAGCCTTGACTTCTGCAACAACACCCTGGAGGTGGACATGGCGCGCCGCTGGGAGGGCTTCGGCTGGAACGTCCTCGAGCTGAACGGTCATGACCATGACGCGCTGCGCGGTGCGCTGCAAAACACCGACAATCCCCTGCACAAGCCCACGGTGGTGGTTGCGCATACCGTCAAGGGCAAGGGCATTTCCTTTATGGAAAACGACGTGCTGTGGCACTACCGTTTTCCGCACGACGGCTGGGAATACAACTGCGCGGTCAACGAGCTGCACGCGGCAAAGCCCGACGGCACTGTTGATCCCTACACCCCGGACGGCTGTCCCAAAACCGAGGCGCAGCCCGAAGGCGGTCATCACGCGATGAGCGAAACCTACCACCCCGCCTATTACACACGGGAGGTGGCGTCCAAATGAGAGATACCGTTATCCGCGAGCTGATTTCCCTCGCCAAGGAAAACCCGAATGTTGAGCTGATTACGGGCGACTTGGGCTTCGGCGTGCTCAAGCCCTATTGGGAAAGCGTTCCCGACCAGTTTATCAACGCCGGCATCACCGAGCAAAACCTGACCAGCGCCGCGGCAGGCATGGCGATGGAGGGCAAAACCATGTTTACCTATTCCATCGGCAACTTCCCCACCCTGCGCTGTCTGGAGCAAATCCGCAACGACTGCGCCTATCACAAGCTCAACGTCAACATCATCTGCGTCGGTGGCGGCTATGTGTACGGCGCCTTGGGCGTCAGCCATCACGCCACCGAGGATATCGCGTGCCTGCGCGCGCTGCCCGGCGTCAGCGTCATTTGCCCCGGCGATCCCATTGAGGCAAAATTTGCGCTCAGGGCGATTGCGAGCCATGAGGGCACCTGCTATCTGCGGCTCGGCAGAGGCGGCGAAAAGCGCATCAACACCGCGCTGACGGACTTCACCATCGGCAAGGCGTACAAAATCCGTGACGCAAAGCCGCTCGGCAAAACGGCGGCAGTCTTTTCCACCGGCGCCATCTTGGAGGAGGTTTCCTCCGCCTGCGACATGCTCGAAACGCGCAGCGTCGGCACAGAGCAATACAGCTTCCCCACCGTGAAGCCCATCGACAAAGAGGTGATTGCCGACTGCGCCAAGCGCTTTGACCACATCTTCACCGTGGAGGAGCACAACATCACCGGCGGCTTCGGCTCGGCTGTGGCGGAGGTGCTCAGCGAGCTCGGCGAGCGCGTCAAGCTTCACCGGCTGGGCATTAACGACTTCTATTGCGCCGAGGTGGGCACACAGGCATATCTGCGCGACTGCGTCGGCATCAGCGCCGAAAAGATTGCGCAAACCGTCGAAGCAACCGTTTATTCCATTCGTAATTCATAATGCGTAATTATTGATAGAACGCGGACATGATTATCACCAATCTTATCACATTCTCTAAGGGTACGTGATAATATGAGAAGATTGAGAGAAACCCACTGTTTAAGCCATTTTTCCCAATAGTTTCATATTATCACGTACCCTTAGGGGAAATGATAATTATGCGGATATCTATAGAACTTTGTAATAT
>CADCAD010000118.1 GCA_902799325.1 uncultured Ruminococcus sp.
ATATTCTCACCTTTGAAGCGGAGGGCAAAGCGCTGAAAATCGTTTTGAAAAACGGCACACGGCTGACGCTTGACAACACGAATATCTCCGCCGGTGCGCTGTCAAAAATGCTGAACGAAATCATGGCGTTTTATTATTCCTATCTCTATAATCCTTCACAGTATGCCCCGGAGCAGGACATGCCCTACCGGCAGCTGGTGCAAAATGCTTTGACAGATGAATCAAGCCAGCAGAACAACGCATGGCTCGAGAAGCAGTCGGCGTACGGTAACCCCTATGCGGTCATAGAGCGTGCCAACCGTTTCCGCAGCGGCGTTGGGCAGGAAAAAGACGCGGCGCAGGCAGTGTCGCTGTATTTGAGCGTCCACCATCCTGCGGCTTACCGCAAGGCGGCGCAGATGTACTTCAACGGCGAAGCAACGCTGCAGGACGCGTCCGAGGGCAAAAAGCTGGCGGAAAAATATTTTGCAAAAGCACGCGAGCTGGGCGACTTGGAGTCGAGCATCGGTATTGCCAATATGTATTTCCTCGGCATCAACCACAAGGTTGACTATCAAAAGGCGTTTGATATGTATAAGGAGCTTGCCGACACGGTCGAGCACAGCAAGCTGCCGATGGATTTGTATGCCAACCTCGGTATGTGCTATTATTTCGGCTACGGCTGTGAACAGGATAGCCAGCAGGCGGAATACTGGCTGCAAACAGCCAAGGACGACAATGCGTATTCCAAATTCTTGTACGGTTCTCTGCTGGTTGACACCAAAACCGATGACGCCGAGCGGCGGCGCGGCTATGGTTTTATCCGCGAAAGCGCAGACGCGGAGTGCGTGGACGCGATGGTGCGGCTGGCTCTGCTGACGGCAGAGGGCGAATTGTGTGAAAAGAACATGGCGGCGGCGCGCGGTCTGCTGCAGAAGGCAGCGGAAACTGGTAACGCCGTTGCACAGTATCAATACGGCGTGTTCCTAATTTCTCCCGAAAATGATCAGCCCGAGCCTGCGCACGGTTTTGAAGAAATCAAAAAAGCCGCCGCTCAGGGATATGTGGATGCCGTCCGTGATTTGGCGGTTTGCTATCAGTACGCTATCGGCGTCAAGCGCGATATTGCGCAGGCATGCCGCTTGTATGAGGAGGCGGCTGCTGCGGACGACGCCTTTTCCAAGGAATGGAAGGAACAGACCAAGCTGTTTTTAAATCGCATCAAAATGATTAACACCTCCTGCGTCGTCAACGAAACAGGCGATGGAAGCGAATGGGAGGACTTGTATGTATCCGATGTGGATGAAAATTTGACATATCAGCCGCAAGACAGGCACACGGTCGCCGCCATGGTGACAAGCTATCCGCTGGTGACGGCATATCAAAACCGTGATATTATCCAGCTGGAAAAGCACATCATGACGCGCGTCAAATGGGCAAAGGCAGCGCGTGCCATGTCGCTGTCTGTCAGCCAGATTGAAACCGCGCTGAACACCGCCGGCTTCCGCAACTTTTTGCAGGTGCGCGGAAAAGGCTCCGCGATGGAGTATGCCGCGCATATCAACGACAGGCTTCATTTTAAAAACGCGCGGTGGATCGGCATCGAAAACGCGCCCAACGGCGCTGACAGAATTGTCAACGGCAGGGGAATCCAATCCAAATGTTATGATCCCCATGCACAGGGCGGCCCGGTCAACCGTCTGCTCAATGATTTGGCGCCGAAAAATGACAATGGTATCCGGCAGGCGCGCTATCCGGGACAGCAAATTGAGCTGAATTCAGATATGTATAACACGCTGACCGACGGCGAGCATAACGAGCAGTGGAACCAACTCAAGAAACTGTACGGCGAGGAGAACATCAAAAGTTCCGGCTTGACCAGCAAGCAGTGCGAAAACATCGCCAAGTTCGGCACCGTTGATTCGCTGAGAGTGGATTTAAAAGCCGGTACGGTTGCAGGCACACAGGCGTTTGCTATGTCCATGGTCATCACGTTTGCGGTTTCCCGTTTCAGCGGTATGGAGCGTAAGGAAGCGCTGCGCCAGTCGCTGCTGCAGGCTGCGAAGGCGTTTGGTCAGGCGGCGGCAGTGACGGTTGTCACCGCTCAGGTCATGCGTCTGTCGGCGGTCAATCACCTTGCCATTTCGCCGAAGCTCGCCGGAAAGGGCATGCAGAAAATGCTCAGCCGTGCCACCGGGCAAAATATTCACACGGTGACGGCAGCGCAAAACGTGCTGCGCTCCGGCATTGTGACGGCAGCGGTGACAACCGTGGTGCTGTCCGCGGCAGATGTTGCGCGCCTGATATCCGGCAGAATCTCCAAGGAGCAGCTTTTGAAAAATGTCACCGTCACCGCATCCTCGGTGGTGGCCCGAAATTCAGCACGGTCGGCATGATTGCAGGCGCGGCTATTGCGTCGGGCGTCGTCGGAAAGGCGGTGCAGAACACCTTGGACGGCTACATCGAAAACGACGGCGACAAAATGCTTGCCATCTTTAATGCGGTGCTCGGAGAAATTGCGACGGAGTATCTGTTGGCAGAGGACGAGCTGAACTATGTCATTGACCGCGTGATGGAAACAAAGCTGCTCAGCGACAGCGGACTGCGCGATATCTATGCCAGCGATGACCGAAACAGCTTTTGCCGCACTGTGCTGACACCGTTGGCGGACGAGGTGTGCGAGCTGCGCGGCTTTGTGGTGTTGCCTACGGCGGAGGATTTTGCCGAGGTGCTGCGCGACGAGCTGGATGAAGAAGATTTATAACAGAAAAGCACCCACCGTGCAGTCACGGGGGTGCTTTGCTTTTTATTGCAGTGCGTAGGTGGCGATGGTTCTGCCGATTTCGACGATGTTGCTTTTGCCGGTAAACTCAAAGCGCACATGTCCGAGACCGCTGTACCAGAGGTCCAGCTCGCTGTCCAAATCCATCACGCCGGCGGTTTCCACTGAAAAAACAGAGATTTTGGAGTAGGGCAGAGAGGTGAAATCCTTCTTCTTGCCGGTAAGCTTTTGAATGTTGACGGCTATCACGCGCTTGTTGGTGAACACCACCATATCGCGGATTTCGCGGTAGGCGGACAGCACGCGCTCGCCCTCGGTCAGCAGAGCGTCCACCAGCTTTTCGCCGTCGGTGATGTCTACCTGCTTGAGCTTGAAAACAGTATCGGTTTGAAAATCAATCATTCTATTCTCTCCTTTTTACGGCGGCACACCTGCCGTTATTTTAAAATGGAACTGAGTGCATAATAATCATAGTACAAAATGCCCTGCTTTGTCAAGCGGTGCTTGACGGTTTTGCCCGGTTTATGGTATGATAGCAGGCAGAAACGGAAGTGGTGTTATGCGGGAAATCTATCCTGCCTTTTACAAAAAATTCAAATGTATTGCCAATCGCTGCGAGGACAGCTGCTGCAAGGACTGGGACATCGACATCGACAGCAAAACCGAGCGGTTTTATCAGACCGTGCAGGGCGCGCTCGGCGACAAAATTCGCCGCAAGCTCGCCGACGACGAATACAATGAGCGCGTTTTCAAGGTAGAAAACGGCAGGTGCCCGTTTTGGAACCAAGACATGCTCTGTGACATTTTCATCGGTATCGGCGAGGAGCACCTCAGCGAAACCTGCGGCAGCTTTCCGCGCGTTGCCATCGAATACGGCGATATCCGCGAGCATATCCTCTCCTTTGCCTGCCCCGAGGCGGCGCGGCTGATGCTGCGCGAGGAGCAGCCCTACGCCGATTTCGGCATACAGGAGCTCGACGGGGCAGAGGAGGACGACGAAGTCCTCGGCTTCTTGCTCAAGGCACGCACGCGCTCTGCGCAAATGCTGCTCAACCATGAACAGCCCTTTGCCTATCGCCTTGCCGACTGCCTGGAATTCAACGCACAGGTGCAGGCGGTGCTCGACGGCGAGGAGCCCTCTCCGCTCAACTTTGACGATGCGGAGCAGAGCGGCTGCGGCTTTGTTTTCGAGCTGCACAAGGGCTTTGAAATCATGAGCCCTGCGTGGAAACAGGCGCTCGCCGACACAGCGGAGCAGTCAGACGCGCTTGCCATCAGCGAAGGCTTTGACCGCGATTTCGAGCAGTTCGCGCTGTACTATCTCTACCGCTACTACCTCGAGGCGGTGCGCTCGGGCGATGTGCTGTACTGTCTGCGCCGCATTGTGTGCGCCTACCTTGTCACGGGCAAAATGGACGCGGACTTTGCGCCAAGGGCTATCCCTATCCGCGCCTGCGCGTGTTGCAGCGCTACTCCAAGGAGGTAGAGCACTCCTATCTCAACACCACCGCCCTCAACGCCGCCTTCGATTCCGACCGGCGCTATGCGGTGGAAAGCCTGATTGTCTTGCTGGAAAGCTTGGCGGAAGGGAATTGACAACAGAAAACGGCTATTGTTTAATACCAATCTTCATTAAAAAGTAGCCTTTCTACTTTTTAATGAAGATTGTATAAGACGGCAATTGCGCTTTTGCTAAAAAAATTAAGGAATACCATGAAGGTATTCCTTAATTTTGGTGGGAGAAGGTGGATTCGAACCACCGAAGCATGACGCAACAGATTTACAGTCTGCCCCCTTTGGCCACTCGGGAATTCTCCCATATTCAATTGAGTTGATGGAGCTGGTGGACGGACTTGAACCCCCGACCTGCTGATTACAAATCAGCTGCTCTACCAACTGAGCTACACCAGCATTTTCAAGTGCCTATTTAATATATCACAAACTCGGACTTTTGTCAACACCTTTTTTTATTTTTTCATCATAAAGAATGAATTTCCGTGTATACTAAAGTCATCTTATCCCGGAAAGGAACATCATTGTGACCACTCAAAATGTTGTACAAAGGCGAAGCTATTCCTTTTATCAAAGGCTGTTTTTTCTGTATGTGCTCAATCTTTCCGACTGGTTCTGCACGCAGGCGCTGCTCGGCACGGGCAGGTTTTATGAAGCCAATCCGCTGATGAACCTGGTTTTGCGCGGCTTTTTGCCGACGCTGCTGGTCAAGGGCGTTTTGCCGCTGGCGCTGTCGGTGCTGTGCGCCGTGCTGTTTAAGCTGTCCGGCTTGGAGGAAATCCGCTTCGGCAACATCCTGCTTGACATCGGCATCGTCGTCTATGCTGCGGTGAATCTGTGGCATATCGTGAATTTCCTCTTGCTATTTTCCGCAATTTAGGATAGAATAGAAAGGCTGGGTAATCCCAAGCTTGAAAAAAGGAGGAGCACTATGCCTGCGTTATCCGTTCGCAATCTCGGCGTAACCTTTGTGGAGCGCGTGCTGTTCAGCGGCGTGTCGTTTGATGTGGAATCGCGCGACAAGGTCGGCTTTATCGGCGCCAACGGCGTCGGCAAGACCACGCTCTTCCGCGTGCTCAACGGCGAGCTTTCGCCGACCGAGGGCACAATTGCCTTTGAAAAAAACACCCGTGTGGGCTATATGGAGCAGCACGCCTGCAGCAATCCCGAAATCGACGTTTACCACGAGCTGCTCAGCGTGTTTGATTACCTGACGCAAATGGAAATCGACCTCGCGGCGCTGAACCGCCGCATCGCGCAGCAGCCCGAGAACATCGACGAGCTGATTGAGCGGCAAATGCAGCTGATGGAGGAGCACGAGCGGTTGGGCGGCTTGACCTACAAAAGCCGCACGCGTTCCGCGCTGCTCGGCTTGGGCTTTTCCGAAAACGACTTTGCCATGCCCGTCGGCAGCCTCAGCGGCGGGCAGCGCTCCAAGCTCAGCTTGGCAAAGCTGTTGCTCTCGCGCAGCAATCTGCTGCTGCTTGACGAGCCGACCAACCATCTGGACATTCAGTCCGTCAACTGGCTGGAGGACTTTTTGCGCGACTTCAAGGGTGCTATGATTATCATCAGTCACGACCGCTATTTTCTCGACAACGTCACCAACAAGACCATCGAGCTGGAGCACAGCAAAACCATGTGCTACAAGGGCAGCTATTCGGAATTCATCAAAAAGAAGCGCGCCTATAACGAGTCGCTGAAAAATAAATACGAAAACGACCTCAAGGAAATTCGCCGCATTGAGGGAATTGTGGAGCAGCAAAAGCGGTGGGGCAGGGAACGCAATTTCATCACCGCCGCCAGCCGCCAAAAGGAAGCCGACCGCATCAAGGCGCAGCTGGTCGCGCCCGAATCGGCGCTTGAAACCATGCGCATGCGCTTTGAGCCGAAGTGCGAAAGCGGCAACGATGTGCTGATGTGCCGCGACATCGCCAAATCCTTCGGCGACAAGCACTTGTTCCGCAACGTCAGCCTACATATCCGCAAGGGCGAGCGCGTGTTTATCCTCGGCGAAAACGGCTGCGGCAAGACCACGCTGTTCAAAATTTTGACCGCCAAGCTGCCGCAGGACAGGGGAGAGTTTGAGTACGGCGCCAATGTCATGATCGGCTACTTTGACCAAATGCAGCAGAACCTCAACCTGGAGAAAACCGCGATAGACGAGGTGTGGGACGCGTTTCCCAACCTCACGCAGACGCAGGTGCGCTCGGCGCTGGCGGCGTTTCTGTTCAAGGGCGACGACGTGTTCAAGCCCCTGCAAAAGATGAGCGGCGGCGAACGCGCGCGCGTATCGCTGCTGAAATTAATGCTCAAGGGCGGCAATTTGCTGTTGCTCGATGAGCCGACCAACCACCTCGACGCCGCCTCGCGCGAGGAGCTCGAAAACACCCTGCTCGACTACAGCGGCACCCTGCTGTTGATCAGCCACGACCGCTACTTTATCAATAAGCTCGCCACGCGCGTGCTGGTGCTGACAAAGGACGGCATGAAGGAATATTTGGGCAACTACGACTACTATTTGGAGCGCACCAAAAACGAGGCGGAGGTGCAAAAGCAGGAGGAAAGCAAGCGCGAAAAGCCGCAGAATGACTATTTTCTCAAAAAGCAGCAGGCGAGTGAAGAACGCAAGCGGCAGACCAAGCTGAAAAAAGCCGAGGCGGAAATTGAGCGGCTGGACGGTGAAATCGAAGCGGTGCAGGCGCTGCTCGCCACCGAAGAAGTCGCCGCCGATTATGAGCGGCTGCTCGAGCTGACCGCCAAGCTGGAGAGCTTGCAGGCGGAGCAGGAAGAACAATATGCGCTTTGGGAAGAACTTGCGGATTGATTTTTTTGAAAAAGTATAGTATAATAGTCTATAGGGGCTGCATCGCCCCGATAACCGCCCGTGGCGCAGCTGGATAACGCAACGGATTCCGATTCCGGAGAACAGGGGTTCAAATCCCTTCGGGCGGGCCATCTTAGGTGAGCAATTTTGATACAATGTATTAAAGTTGCTCACCTTAGTATTTATGCGGTTTTTTGAGGGTCGGCGGTTCATCCCGCGCTGAATATAAACACAAAATAGCCCTGTTATCCGAGAAATTACGCTTCTTGGATAACAGGGCATTTTCATTTTTGGGTATATGCGGTCGATTCAAGAGCTTTAGCGGTCGATTTGCGGGTATATGCGGTCGGTTTGAGGACTTATTCGGTCGATTTATTTAACCTTGCAGTGTTGTTAATTCTCGCCTAAGCTGTTTTATTCGCTCCTGCTTATGACCGTATCCCTTCTATCAGAAACCCAATAAAGCTCTCCAGCCGGATGTAAAAAACGCGCCTGCAGTCTTTATATAGATGTCTGCTTCTTCTCTTGAAAAATCATTTCTAATGAATTCCACATAGGTACGATATTGATTTCGCATCATAAGCGAAATAGTTTCCTTCTTAATCAAA
>CADCAD010000119.1 GCA_902799325.1 uncultured Ruminococcus sp.
TGATAATGATATAAAAGGTTATATTTCTATATGTTTTTTCTGATTTGGAATTAAGAATGATATTAAGAAAAAGAAACTGGATTTTTAGAGGTTGCCTTTTGTTATGGTTCTTGTGCTATAGTAGTTGCAGAAGGAAAAGCAGGGTTTACAAAACCCGGTGACAGGGAGGTTTTGTATGAAAAAAATAATCGCTGTTGTGCTGACGGCAGTCATGGTCTTGTCGCTGTGCTCGTGCAGCTTTATCAATCAAAAGGCGTACGTCAGCCACTTAAAGGATAACACCGACTTCAGCGGTGTGGTGATGATGACGAAAAACGGCGAGCCTGTGTACACCGCGGCAAGCGGCGTGTTGAAGAAAAACTCCGACGAGGAGATAACGCCCGATACGCTGTTTTGCATCGGCTCGGTGTCCAAGCAGTTTGCCGCCGCCGCCATTTTGACCTTGCAGCAGGACGGCAAGCTGAGCGTGGACGATCCGCTGACGCGCTATTATCCGCAGTACACCATCGGTAAGGATATCACGCTGCGCCATCTGCTGGATATGCGTTCGGGTATTCCCGAATTTTATGACGTCGAGTACATCGACAACGCCTTTACCGAGCTGCCGACAGGCGAGCTGCGCGGCGTTGTTACCAACGACAACACGGCGGAGGAAAACCGCGCCATTCTTGAGAACTGGCTGATGCAGCAGCCGCTTGTGTTTGAGCCGGACACCGATTTTGAATATTCCAACTCCAACTATTTTTTGCTCGCGCGGATTGTGGAGAAAGTCTCCGGCAAAAGCTACGCCGACTATGTGCACGAAAAAATCTTTGAACCGCTCGGCATGGACAATTCCATGTTCATCGACGAGGTGGATTTCCGCGAGGTGCCTCACCTTGCCGCGCCCACCGTGCGCCCCAAAACCGTGTATGTGGGCGTCACAATGGGCTTGGGCGACATGATTTCCAACGCGCACGACATGGACTGCTGGTTGACCTCGCTGAAAACCAACAAGGTGCTGACCGCCGAAAGCGTTGCGATGATGGGCACCGACTACACCGCCGCCGACGACGAGGACTACGGCTTCGGCGTGCGCATGTTCGGCAACGGGCTGTTCCATTCCGGCTCCATCACCACCTATGAAGCAATGGTCTACACCGACACCGAAAAAGGCGTTAATGTTTTTGCAGTCACCAACGACGAGCCCGATATACCGCTGAGCGTGTCCGACATCGTGTGGAACTTAATTGATATCATGGAAACATAAAATTTCAGGCAGTGCCCGTGCGGTACTGCCTTATTTTAATGTAAAAAAATTGCTAAATTGTAATCAAACGGAAGAAAAAATATATATTATTTTTTAAACTTTTATGCTATACTATATTTGTCGAATTATGTCGAGAGAGATTATTATGAAACGGAGGCTGTTATTTTGCTGTTTAACCTCACCTACACAACACTGAATTTCCTCTTTTTTGTGTTGCTGACGATGTTTGTCTATTTTTTATTTCCTGCAAAGAAATATAAATGGACGGTTCTGCTGGCTGCCAGCGTGTTTTTCTACGCGGTCATCGGCTACAAATATGCGTATTATATTCTGTTTACATCGCTCAGCACTTTCCTTATCGCACTTTGGATGGAGCGTGTCGCCCAAAAGTCCAAGCAGCTGCTAAAGGATAAAAAGAAGGATTGGGACAGAGAGCAAAAGAAAAACTACAAAAATAAAATCAAAATTCAAAAGCGCCTGATTATGACGCTGGCGCTGGTGCTGAATTTTGGTATACTCGCCTTTTTGAAGTACTACAACATGGCCGCAGGCAGTCTGAACGATTTGCTCGGCGTCTTTGGCATCGGCTTCTCGGCGCCGACGCTGAAGCTTGTGCTGCCGCTCGGTATCTCGTTCTATACCTTCCAGTCGATGGGCTACATCGTGGACGTCTACCGCGAAAAGACCGCCGCGCAGCGCAATCCGTTCAAGCTGCTGCTGTTTGTTTCGTTCTTCCCTCAGATTATCCAGGGACCTATCAGCATCTACGATCAGCTTGCCCACCAGCTTTTTGAACCGCACGAATTTGACTTCAACCGCATGAAGCACGGCATGGAGCTGATTTTGTGGGGCTTCTTCAAAAAGCTCGTCATCGCGGACAGAGCGTATGTTTTGATTGGCGCGGTGGAAAAGGACTACGGCAGCTTCGGCGGCACTACGCTGACCTTTACCATTTTGCTGTACGCGATTCAGCTATACGCCGACTTCTCGGGCGGTATCGACATCTCGCGCGGCGTTGCGCAGATTTTCGGCATCGACATGATAGACAACTTCAAGCGCCCGTACTTCTCCAAGTCGATTAATGAATATTGGCGCAGATGGCACATCTCGCTCGGCGGCTGGATGAAGAACTATGTGTTCTATCCCATCGCTATGTCGAACGTGTTCATCAACGCCAGCAAAAAGATGAAAAACACGCGCTTCGGCAAAACTGCCGCAGGCGCGCATATCTCCAAGGTGCTGCCCACCAGCGTCGCCTCGCTGATTGTATTCCTCATCGTCGGCATCTGGCACGGCTCCGATTGGAAGTATGTCGCGTTCGGTGTGTGGAACGGCGTGATTATCATGCTGAGCATCATCATGCAGCCGCTCTTTGACGGCGCGGTGGACAAGCTGCACATCAACCGCAAAAACCCTGTTTTTGTCGGCTTCCAGATTTTCCGCACCCTGATTGTGGTGCTCGTCGGCTATGTGTTTGACGTAGCGCCCTCGTTTGAGCAGGGCATGCGCACCATCGGTCTGTTCTTTACGGGACAAAACTTCGCCGTGGGTTATGAGGAAATCAGCAAGCTCGGCTTGATTCCGCAGGACTATATCGTGCTGCTGGTCGGCTCCATTGTCATTTTGGCGGCGAGCATTATCCAGGAAAGACACCCCGAAACCACTATCCGTGAAATGCTGGACAAAAAGCACTTTGTGTCACGCTATGTGCTTTTGTATCTCGGCGTGATGGCGGTCCTCATCTTCGGCATCTACGGCTCCGGCTATAACGCTGCCGACTTCGTCTACATGCAGTTTTAACGGAAGGAGGAAGACAGATGAAATTTCAACAGAATATCATTCGCGCCATCAAGATTGTTATTTTCATGATGACCATTGTGCTGTCGTGCAGCCTACTGCAGCACTACTTCCTCCGCAATACGGATCACAACAGCCTGCGTATCACCGGCTTCTATCAGGAGGAGCGCAATTCGCTTGACGTGGTGTTCATCGGCGCCAGCGATATCTATACCAGCTTTATGCCGGGCAGAGCGTATGAGCAGTACGGTTTTACCAGCTATCTGTTCGCGTCCGAATCCATCACCGCCGAGGGCGTGAAAACCGCCGTCAAGGAAACCGTCCGCACCCAGCACCCGGGCATGGTGGTCGTGGAGGCAAACGCGTTTTTGTACGGCAACAGCAACAACGAAGCCAATCAGGCGAACATCCACAAGTTCTTTGACAACCTGCCCTTCAGCCTGAACAAGCTCGACTATATTATGCATAAGGTGCCGGTGGACGA
>CADCAD010000120.1 GCA_902799325.1 uncultured Ruminococcus sp.
GTTCTTGGTGTACTGGGAAACGGTCAGCTTGTTGTCCTTAACGAACTCCTGGTCAACCAGACAGTTTTCCTTGTAGTACTTGTTGATTTTGCCCATGACAATCTTGTCGGCGATAGCGGCAGGCTTGCCTTCGTTGATAACCTGCTGACGCATAACTTCCTTCTCATGCTCGATAACCTCGGCAGGAACGTCGTCCTTGGTGAGGTAAGCGGTGTTGAGAGCGGCAATCTGCATGGCAACGTCCTTGCCGTAAGCGATGAATTCGGGCTTTGCAGCGAGGTCGGTGTCAAAGTTAACCAGAACGCCGATTTTGCCGCCTGCGTGCACATAAGCCACACAAGTGCCTTCCATGCGCTCAAAACGGCGAATCTGAATGTTTTCGCCGATGGTGAGAACCTTCTCCTGAAGCATTTCGGCAACGGTCTGGTCGCTGCCCTCTGCCTTCAGCGCAAGCAGCGCCTCTACGTCAGCAGGGTTCTGCGCCATAACAGTAGCGGCACAAGCCTTAACAAAGTCCATAAAGGAATCGTTCTTTGCAACAAAGTCGGTTTCCGCATTGACTTCGATAACAACGCCGACGGAGTGGTCGTCGTTGGTAACAGCGTAAGCAACGCCCTCAGCAGCGATTCTGCTGGCTTTCTTTGCCTGCTTTGCAAGACCTTGCTCTCTCAAAAAGTCGATAGCCTTGTCCATGTCGCCGTCAGCCTGAGTGAGTGCCTTTTTGCAGTCCATCATGCCGCAGCCGGTTTTTTCTCTGAGTGCTTTTACATCCTGAGCTGTAAATGCTGCCATTATGATAACATCCTTTCGATTGTAGTATTTTAATAAAGATTACGCCTCAGCAGCGGTCTCCTCGGCGGGCTCCTCCGCAGCAGCGGCGCCCATCTGACCTTCCTTACCCTCGATGACTGCGTTTGCCATAGCACCTGCAATCAGCTTAACAGCGCGGATAGCGTCGTCGTTGCCGGGGATAACGTAGTCGATTTCGTCGGGATCGCAGTTGGTGTCAACGATAGCAACAATCGGAATGTTGAGCTTCTTCGCTTCGGAAACGGCGATTCTTTCTTTTCTGGGGTCAACAATGAACAGTGCGCCGGGCATTTCGGTCATATCCTTGATGCCGCCCATGAACTTCTCGAGCTTCTCGATTTCGAGGTTGAGCTTGATAACTTCTTTCTTGGGAAGCAAATCAAAGGTGCCGTCCTCCTGCATAGCGCGAAGCTGCTTCAAGCGGGCAATTCTTCTGCGAATGGTGGAGAAGTTGGTGAGCATGCCGCCCAGCCATCTTGCGTTGACATAGTAAGCGCCTGCGCGCTCAGCTTCTTCCTTAATAGAATCCTGCGCCTGCTTTTTGGTGCCGACAAACAGAATGTTCTTGCCCTCGGCGGACAGCTCACGAACAAAGTTGTAAGCCTCCTCGAGCTTTTTAACGCTCTTCTGCAGGTCGATGATGTAGATACCGTTTCTTTCGGTGAAGATGTATTCCGCCATCTTGGGGTTCCATCTTCTGGTCTGGTGACCGAAGTGAACGCCGGCCTCCAGGAGCTGTTTCATAGAAACTACTGCCATTTTTATTTCCTCCTTAGGTTTTACCTCCGCTGTGTTTTGTTTTTACCGGTGAAAAACGGAAACCCGTCACCTTTCCGGCAACATCAGCGTGTGAAATTCACCAGAATATTATACAATGTCATTTTTGGATTGTCAAGCGTTTTTTGAATTTTTAGAGCGGACAGATTAGTTTTATCGCAAGTTTTTTATACCAATCTTCATTAAAAAGCTGTCACTGCACATGTTATGATAAATTCATCTTAACATCGCCGTCTGCGCCATTACGCCTTACGCATTTGAAAACAGGTCTTTTATCCTTTCAAACAACTCCGCAATGCGCTGATTTTCGCCGTTGAGGTGGAGATAGCCGAACAGGCACTCCAGCCCTGTGGCGCTGTGATACTCGGCTATGGTGCCGTTTTTGGCGGTGGATTTGGGCGCTGCGTTCCTGCCGCGCTTATAGACTGCCGTTTCCTTTTCCGTGAGGTACGGCAGGAGCTTGGCGGCGAACTGCGCCTGGCTTTTGCAGTTGACCATCGCCACCTTGATTTTGTTCAGCTCCCCCACCGGACGGTTCGCCTGACGCACCAGATATTCGCGCACCAGCAAATCATACACGCCGTCGCCCACAAACGCGAGCGTCAAGGGAGAAAAATCGTCTGTCGGATTGTGCATAGCCTTACTCCATAAAGTCAAATTCGATGTCGTAAATCGACACGGTGTCGCCGTCCTCAACGCCCTTTTCGCGCAGCGCGTCAATGACGCCGCCGTTCTCGAGCACACGCTGGAAGTAGTTGAGGCTTTCGTAGTCGTCAAAATTGATGCCGCGCATGACCTGCAGCAGCCAATCCGCCTCGACGACATACACACCGTCGATGTTCTTAATCGTGACGCTGTGATCGTCAAAGTCCTCCACGCTGACAACCGGCGCAGGCTCGGGCTCGAAATGCGCAATCGGCGGCAGCTTGGAGAGCATTTCCTGAATCTTTTTCAGCAGCGGATCAACGTCGTAGCGGATTGCCGCCATAATCGGGAAAAAGTCGTAGCCCTGCGCATTGACGTATTGCTTGAATTCCTCGATTTGCTCATCAGTTGCCATGTCGCACTTGTTGCCTGCGACGACCATCGGGCGCTCGGCAAGCTCCGGGTTGAACTTTTTCAGCTCGGCGTTGATGGTTTCAAAATCCTCCTTGGGATCGCGTCCCTCGCTGCCCGACACATCTACAATATGCACGAGCATACGGCAGCGCTCTACATGGCGCAGGAACTGATGGCCGAGACCTGTTCCCTGCCACGCGCCCTCGATCAAGCCGGGGATATCCGCCATAACAAAGGACGAGCCCTCGCCCATGGACACCACGCCCAAAACGGGCGTGATGGTAGTAAAGTGATAGTTGGCGATTTCGGGCTTTGCCTGCGAAACAACCGACACCAGCGTGCTTTTGCCGACGTTCGGGAAGCCGACCAGTCCGACGTCTGCAAGGAGCTTGAGCTCGAGCACGATGTCAAATTCCTCGCCGGGCAGACCGGGCTTTGCAAAGCGCGGCACCTGCCGCACGGGTGTGGCAAAATGCGGATTGCCCCAGCCGCCCTTGCCGCCCTTGGCGACCACATGCGGCTCCTTATCGGCGATATCGGCTAAAATTCTGCCGCTCTCCTTCTCCTTGATAACCGTGCCCACCGGCACCTTGATGACGAGGTTTTGGGCGTTTTTGCCGTTGCACCTGCCGCCGCGTCCGTTTTCGCCGCGCGGCGCGGTGTATTTTCTTTTATAGCGGAAGTCAGCGAGCGTGGAAAGGTTGGAATCCGCGACGAACACAATGTCGCCGCCCTTGCCGCCGTCGCCGCCGTCGGGAGCGCCTGCCGCGACGTATTTTTCACGGTGGAACGCCACCGCGCCGTCGCCGCC
>CADCAD010000121.1 GCA_902799325.1 uncultured Ruminococcus sp.
TTCACTGTTTTCTTAAATTCTTTTCGAAGCTTGTCAACCGTTATCATTTTCATACCCCCTTTTTGATAGTCGATGATAGTCAGTATACCGCCGCGCGATTGTTTTGTCAATTATTTTTTTGTCAAATCGATTCCGCAAATTCGTTACATACCGCAACAGGCACATAGCCGTCCGATTTCGGTTATGTGCCTGTCTGATTTTTGGGAACTGCAGCCCAATGATATTATGATTCCGTTTCATTTAATTCGTATTCGGAATTATTTTCATTTGGCTTTTTTGGTTTCTTTGGTTTTGAAAACAACGAAAGCACAATTGCCACCATGCACAGCACCACGCCTGCAACGGCAATCAGCACGCCGAGGGTTCGCTGTTCCAGCAGCAGCATGGATACCATTGCCGCCGCAAACAGCGCGATGCAGACAAACATCAGAATAAATGCAATTTTATACAGCACGTTCATTTTGGGAGCCTTATTCATGGCGCACCTCCTGCAAGTTCATTGGCGATTGCCGCAAAGTCATCGAGCGAGAGCTTTTCGGCACGGGCGTTGGCAGGAATTTCGGCGCGGTCGAGCAGCTCGCTGACAGCCGCCTTGTCCATGCCGAGCCCGGCGCTGAGGGAGTTGGCGATTACCTTGCGGCGCTGGGAAAACGCCGCCTTGACAACGCGGAAAAACTGTGCCTCCTCCACCTGCACAGGCGGCTGGGAGCGCACATTCAGGCGTATGACCGCCGAGTCTACCTTGGGCGCAGGCATAAACGAGCCTGCGCTGACGTGGAACAGCAGCTCCGGCACGGCGTAATAGTTGACCGACACGGTGACGGCGCCGCTTTCGCGTGAGCCGACGGGCGCGCAGATGCGCTGCGCGGCTTCCTTTTGCACCATGACCGTGATCGCCTTGACCGGGATCCTGTCCTCGAGCAGCTTCATAATCACGGGCGAGGTGATGTAATAAGGCAGGTTGGCGCAGACGACAACGTCCAAGCCGCTGAATTCCTCCGCGATTAATTGATTTAAATTGAGCTCGAGCACGTCGGCGTTGACGACCTTGCAATTGTCATATTCCGCCAGCGTTTCGCTGAGCACCGGCAGCAGGCGCTTGTCCAGCTCCACGGCGACCACCTTGTCCGCGCGTTGGCACAGCTCGTTGGTCAGCACGCCGATGCCGGGGCCGATTTCGAGTACGCCGACGCCCTCCGCCGCGCCGGAAAGCGCCGCCATGCGCGGACACACCGAGGGATTCACCAGAAAGTTTTGTCCCAGCGCTTTGGAAAAGGTAAAGCCGTGGCGCGACAAAATGTCGCGGATGGTGCCGATATCCGATAATCTGTTCATTTTAACGTCCTCAACCCCTTCGGGTACTTGTTTTTCAGTCTGCCGCCGCTCGCCTTGCCAAAGCCGACGGTTACGCCGCAAACGCTGACCGCCGTATAGCCCCTGAGCGCAGCCGGTACGGCGATTTCCTCGCCGTGCAAAAAGGCGCGGATTTCGGCGCTGTCGGCAGCAAAATCGACATGCTGCACACACTGCCCGGGCGCCGCCGCCATAAAGGCGCTGTGGTGCGGCTCTACACGGTTTTTGACTATCTCGCCCAGAATCAGCCCGGCGCGCAGAACAGGCAGTCCTTTGACAGCCGTATAATTCTCAGGGAGAATCATAATTTTATTGTTCATCACCGCCAGTCGTTCGCCGAAGGGACGATTGATGAATAGCGAATCATAGAAATCCAAATATTGTTTGTCAGCAGCCGCCGCAGGTGCGGCGCTCAAAAGCCGCTCCCCCTCTTTGCGCAGGCGCGCGGCAAAATGCCCTTCGCCGCCGTCCATCGGAAAAATGCGGCGCGCGTGCTGCATGGCAGGTCTGCCGAAGCCGACGCCGGCGTCCTCCAAACAGAAGTCGGGGTTTTCCGCCAAAAAGCGTGTGATGACGCCCTCGTTTTCCTCGGGCGAGAAGGTGCAGGTGGAATAGACCAGCACGCCGCCGGGCTTGAGCGCCAGCTTGGCACTGTTCAAAATATGCAGCTGGCGCGCGGCACAGCTCTTGACGTGCTCCTCGCTCCACTCGGTTTGCGCCGCCGCGTTTTTGCGAAACATGCCCTCGCCGCTGCACGGCGCGTCCACCAGCACACGGTCAAACTGCGCGGAAAGCCGTTCGCAGAGCGTTTCGGGATGGCAGTTGGACACCACGGCGTTGGCGATGCCCATGCGTTCAATATTCGATAAAAGAATATTGGCGCGGCTCTTGACAATTTCGTTGCTCCACAGCAAGCCCTTGCCCTGTAATTTTGCGCCGATTTGGGTGCTTTTGCCACCCGGCGCGGCGCAGAGGTCAAGCACGACCTCGCCCGGCTGCACGCCGAGCATCTCCACCGCCGAGGTCGCCGACGGCTCCTGGATATAAAATGCGCCTGCGTGGTGCAGCGGATGATTGCCCGGGGACTGTACATCCAGCGGAAGATAGAATCCGTCCGGGCAAAACGGCGTCGGCTTTAAGGAAAACGGCAGGTTGGCGCGCAGCTTGTCCGCCGTGCATTTGAGCGTGTTGACGCGCAGTCCGCGGAAGTTATCCCCGTTATAAAATTGTAAAAACGCCTCGTACTCGTCGCCGAGCAGGGCTTTCATGCGGTTTAAAAAAAGATCCATATGTATAAAACAGGAAACA
Source organism: uncultured Ruminococcus sp. (assembly GCA_902799325.1). Lineage (GTDB taxonomy): Bacteria > Bacillota > Clostridia > Oscillospirales > Acutalibacteraceae > Ruminococcoides. The sequence goes on from CADCAD010000121.1 coordinate 2,662, forward strand.
ATGTCAATAATAGCAGTAACGGAACGGAGGTGGTTTCATGGGCAACAAGAATCAGAATTCCAACAAGAGCACACAGGACTGCAAGAATACCAAAAACGGACAGAACAAAAAAGAACAGTCCGCGCAGGACTAACACTTGCATTGAGAGTTGAGAGTTGAGAGTTTTTTAACCCTCAACTCTTTTCTTTGTTGTTGCGGGACGGGGTGCAGCACCTGCTGCTATGTTGCCGTTTGCAGGAAGTCTTAACCCCGCCGTTGATGGATTTTTCCGAATGTGCCTTTTCTCAATAGGCGGGACGGGATGCAGCACCTGCTGCTATGTTGCCGTTTGCAGGAAGTCTTAACCCCGCCGTTGATAGATTTCTCCAAATATGCCTTTCCTCAATAGGCGGGACGGGGTGCAGCACCTGCTGCTATGTCGCCGTTTGCAGGTAGTCTTAACCCCGCCGTTGATGGATTTTTCCGAATGTGCCTTTTCTCAATAGGCGGGACGGGATGCAGCACCTGCTGCTATGTCGCCGTTTGCCTGCTCAGTAGCCGAGTTCTTCGTCTATGAAAATGACCTTGATGCGGTTGATGTGGCGCTGCTGGGCGCAGACAACATAGTTGCAGCAAATTCTCGCGCTGCTGCGGCAGCCCTCGCACAGCTCGGGATTTTCCCGGCGCAGGGAAATACATTCGCCTGTTTTGGCGCAGGGCGTCTCGCAGTGGAGGCGCACGGTGTTGGGCGGCGCCGCCTTGGTCTTGACGCGGCGGACGGCTTCGTCGATATTTTTGACGAGCTTGTTGACGCCGCAGACGCAGATGACGCTTTTGGGGCCGTACAAAATCATCGCCACGCGGTTGGAGTTGCCGTCAACGTTATACAGCTCGCCGTTTTCGGTGACGGCGTTGGAACTGGTGAAGAACGCGTCGGCGGAAAATCCCTTGCGATAAATCTCCTCCACCTCGTCCTGTGTTTTGCAGGCGGATCGGTCAAGGAAGCGGTAGTAATCGCTGCTGATGAGGTCATAAACGCCGGTTTCCTTCAGTGTGACCGAGCCGCCGCAGGTGACGGTGGCGCCCTGCGGCACCAAGGTCTTAATCAGCGCCACAGCTTCCTCCTTATCGTTGACGAGATAAGCGTCCATGTTGTTGCGCTTGAGATTTTTCATCGCGGTTTCTATACGTGTTTTCATTTCATCTGTCATGTTATCACATCCTTTGCCTTTATTATAGTATAAAATGCCGCGAAACGCAAGGCTACGGCTCCACAAATTCGCGGTTAAAATACTCGGCTACCGACTTTGCCAGCGTGCGCGCGATGGTGTCGATGTTGTCGCGGATCCACTGCGCCTCCTCCCTGTTGTCGTGATAGCCTACCTCAATCAGCACCGCAGGCGCCTTGGTGCGCCGCAGCTCGGCAAGGCTGCGCGTGGGAATGACGCGGATGTCGCCCGGCTCGCGGTAGATGCTTTTGTAATTATTTTTGAGGATATCGGCAAAGCGCTTGCCGTTTTGGCTTGTCGGAAAATGATAGATTTCCACGCCCGTGTTCTGCCCTGCGGACGCCTCGGGAGAAGCGTTGCTGTGAACGGCGAGGTGCAGGTCATAGTCCTGCGCGTTGGCGTCGGCGATGACCTGCGCAAGCGTCATTTCGGGCTGGTTGCGGTCAAAGTCGATACCGTTGGCGCGCAGATACGGCTCCATGGCGTCGGCGATAAGATACATGTAATATTCCTCGTTGCCGCCGTCGATGTAATGGTTGTATTCCTGTACAGACGGGCTGAGATAAATTTTAGGCATAGCAAATCCTCCTTTTGTTTCTATACAGGCTATGTGCGGAAAAAGAATCTGTGATTAGCGCGTGCTAAATTATTTTTAATTCTTCTGCGCAATTATTGTGCACAATCTGTATGTTAAAATGAATGAAATATAGAAATTATTATAAAATTTCTATAAATTTTATAGAAGGAGTAATGAATTATGAAATGGTATTGTACTGTATGCGGCTACGTTCATGAAGGCGCAGAGCCCCCCGAGCAGTGCCCTGTTTGCAAGCAGCCTGCTTCCAAATTTAAGAAGATGGAGGAGGACGCGGAATACGCCACCGTACATAAGCTCGGCGAAGGCAAAATGCACGACACACCCGAGGATATGATTCAGGAGCTGAGAGCTAACTTTGAAGGTGAGTGCAGCGAGGTTGGCATGTATCTTGCCATGGCAAGAGTTGCCGACAGAGAGGGCTATCCCGAGGTTGCCGAGGCGTTCAAGAGATATGCTTTTGAAGAAGCCGACCACGCTTCCCGTTTTGCGGAGCTGCTGGGCGAGGTTTTGACCGACAGCACCGAAAAGAACCTGAAAATGCGCGCTGACGCCGAGGCAGGCGCTTGCGAAGGCAAGTTTGCCCTGGCAAAGCAGGCAAAGGCGTTAGGTCTTGACGCTATCCACGACACCGTTCATGAGATGGCAAAGGACGAAGCAAGACACGGCGCAGGCTTTAAGGGACTGCTTAAGAGATACTTTGGTTAATGCGTAATTCGTAATGCGTAATGCTTAATTGATTTGCTAAGGAGTAGGAGTGATCCTGCTCCTTTTCTTTTTTCACAATCTCAGGTGTACAAAAAGTGTACTTTTACTTTTTTACTATTCAAAATGGAACATACAAAGTGTACAACCAAAAGTGTACAACTTCATTTTTACCAACATTTTTTAGAAATAGTCAAAAGAAAAAAAGGTCGGGAGAAAACTCTTTCGAGTTTTTCTACCAACCTTTTTTATGTTGAAATTATCAAAACACCGCATAGGGATTTGGTTTTGTTAGAATCGAAATTAAGCTGACGAACCAACCAATTCCGAATAATCCACAGGTAAATAGATACAATATACCCATACCGATTTTTCCTTCATAAAACTTATGCGCACCCAAAAATCCTAAAAACAGGCAGAGGAAAAACGCCACCCATTTGTTTACCATACGCACGCCCGCAATAGCGTTGACGTTTGTATTGGAATTAATGTTTTCATTGGTATTGTTTATAACGATATTGGGTTGATTATTCGCCATTTGTTCAACCTGACAACCGCATTTTGGACAAACAACTGCATCTGCGTGGATTCTTTCTCCACATTTTTTACAAACCTTTGTATTGGGCATTTCCGTTGAAACTGCGCCTTCTGTAAAATTATCACTCATTTTGATTCCTCCTTTTCTTTAGTGATAATCAACTAATACTAAGTATACTCAATTTGTTGAGTATTGTCAAGGGGTTGAATATGATATTCTAAAAATGGTGATAAAATTGATTTCTTATAAGCCTTTTTATGATACATTGCTAAAAAAGAATATCACGGAATACCATCTTATCTTTAAAGAAGGAATCTCTGCCAATACGCTTCACAGGATGAAAAAGGGGCTGCCAATCACAACCAAAACACTGGATGTTTTATGCTTTATCCTCGATTGTGAAGTAAATGATATAATATGCCACGATAAAACAAAATAGCACACGGCTTCTGCGGAATGAATCTGCTTTTAAGGAGTAGGAGTGATCCTGCTCCTTTTCTTTTTCACAATCTCAGGTGTGCAAAAAATCTCATCCGTCACAGTACCAACCGGTATCTGTGGCGGATGTTTCTTTACCTCATTTGACGCTTACGTATAACCAAAAGTGTACAACTTTATGATTGCGTTTAATTCAGCGGCAAGCGAACACTAATACTATTCTCTGATAGAAAGTAGACAACTTTCTATCAGAGAGAAAACGCTTGGCGCGTTTTCCAATTGCGCAAAAGCGCAATTGCCGTCTTATACA
>CADCAD010000122.1 GCA_902799325.1 uncultured Ruminococcus sp.
TTTATACAGGCTGATTGCCTCGAGGCAGAAAATGGTATGTTAACTATACGTTTTTATAATCCCGCAACAACCCAAATAATAGGAACCTATACTGTTAAAAAGGGTAACTTTTTTCGCATGGAAGCCGTATTTGATGCAGATGCAAAAACATATGACTGCTACTGTAACGGAGTCAAAATCAATGAAGAACCGATGGAACTCTCAGACAGCTCAATAACCGGGATTGAAAAGCTTGGCTTCAGATTCCACAGCAGTATTCCGTGCAGCGAGGGCTTCGTAGATTACGACAATATATGCGTAAGCTCATATGAAAAAACGGAAAGCATCTGCTCCCTCCTGCGATGGCAGTGAGAAGGGCAGATGCTTTTCCGTGTATCAGAAAGGTAATTTCTCTGGATTATGGTTATTTTTCTTCAGGCTGCGGCGGAACGCGAACATCAGCGAAGCGGGCTTTTTGACATAGTCGCGCGGCTGGGTGAGCACCACGATATTGCGCGGACAAAGCCCCTCGGCGAAGCGCAGCGGAATGGAATCCGACACGCCGCCGTCGAGATATTGTCTGCCGCCGAGCGGCACTATGCGCGACACGAGCGGCATGGAAGCCGACGCGCGAATCCAGTCAAGGCATTCGTCGTCCACTTCTGTCAGCTCCTGATAGTGCGGCTTGCCGGTTTCCACATCGGTGCAAACCACAAAAAAGCGCATGGGATTGTCGGCAAATGCCGCGCGGTCAAAGGGATCGAGCTTGTCGGGAATGGTGTGGTAGCAAAACTCGGCGCCGAACATGTCGCCTGTTTTCAGCAGCGAGCGGTAGGAACAATACTTCGGCTCGCGGCAGTATTTCAAATTATAGCGCAGCACGCGCCCGGGCTGCTTGGACTTATAGTTGCAGCCGAACGCCGCGCCTGCGGAAACGCCCGTGACAACGGGAAAGTCAATGCCGTTTTCCATCATCACGTCAATGACGCCGGCGGTAAAAATGCCGCGCATGGCGCCGCCTTCGAGGACAAGCCCCGTCTGAGGATTCATCATAGGTATCATCTCTTTACTCAGTTTTATTATCTTCGCGCTGTTCCAAGTGCGTTTTAATTTGGTCAAAGGTCACGCCGTATTTTTTGGCGATATCCTTTGCGTAGCTGACGCCCTGCGGCGGCGACACCGTCACCTTGAAGCTGCGCTCGCCCTGATGCACGCCCGTGACAAGGCTTTCCACGCGGCTGCCGCCCTCCACGCCGTTGTTCAGCTCGTCAAGGCTGCGCGCCAGCTCGTGCATGTGGGTGTTAAAAATGCAGCGCACGCCCAAAAAGCGCATCGCCTTCACCACGTCCTTGGCGATAAACAAGCCCTCGGCAACGCTGGTGGTGGCAAGGCTTTCGTTGAGCAGCATAAAGCTGCGGCTTGTGGCGATTTCAAAAATTTCGGACAGGCGCTTGCTTTCCTCGCCCAGTCTGCCCAAATCCACCGTGTCGTTTTCATCCGCCGGGAAGTGCGTGAACACATTGTCGCACGGGCTGAGCCTTGCACCGGCGGCAGGCACATAGATTCCCCATTGCGCCAGCAGCATCGCCAAGCCAACCGCCTGCGTAAAGATAGTCTTGCCGCCGCGGTTGGGACCGGTGAGGATAAAAATGCGGCTGTTGTCGTCAAAGTCGATGTCGTTGGTGATGATGTTGATCCGGTCACCGTTGACATTGTTGATGGCGAGCTTGAGGTTATATATTTCTTTAAAAGAACATTTTCTGTCGTCCGGCGGCAAAATCTCCGCCTTGCAAACGGGCATGCCCTTGGCGATAATCTTGTCAATCAGCTCCGACCAGCGCACGTAAAAAATGATTTCGGGCATCAGGTTAATCAGCATGTAGCCGCTGACGTTGACATATTTTTTCAGCGTCGACTTGATGTCGTCGCAGGTTTTTTTCATGATATTCGTGACGGGCTTGGTGATGGCGTTGGACAGCGCGTCGTTGCCGGTGGCGGCGCTCTCCGTAATCTGCACATCATTGGACACCGCGCTCTTTTGATAGGACACGAGCTTGATTTCGGAGGTCGAGGGATTGGCGGCGTGGAAGTGCTTCATGCCGCTGACGTCGGTGCCCTCGTGCAAGCCGTCCTGCTTGTTGGTGAAGTGCATGAAGCGCTTCATCAAGCCGGCGTCGGTAAAATAGGTGTCGTTCAGCGAGAGCACGCCCGCAGTTTTCGGGCGCAGCATGCTGTCGAGATTGACGCCGATGGTAATGCTTTTGAGCCGGCGCGCCTGCTCCATGGTTTCGTCGATGTCCGCCTTGAGCAGCGGAAAGCCCGACTCGCGGTCGATATCCGTCACTATCTGCCGCAGGGTGCGCATGCCCTCCGACTGCACGTCCAGCTCCTCGAGCGTTGTTTTTATCATGGTGATGCAGCTGACATATTCGTCGATTTCGCGCAGGCGGTTGATCAGCGACCACAGCGACGGTCCCTCCTGATCCTTCTGAAACCGCGCCACGTCCTTTAAGTCCGCCAGGCGCTTGACAAGCTCCTCCATCACCGCGCGCAGCTTCGGAAAGCGCAAGAAGTCCTCGAACACGTCGCAGCGGTATTGTATCACCACGGGATCGTCCGTGATTTGCGTCATCAGGCTGCGGATGTGCTCGCGCTCGTTTTTGATTTCGGTGAGATTGTCGAGCAGGAAGTCAATCGACAAATCGTTAATCGCCTCATCGGTCAGTTTGTGAAGCGTAAATTCCCTGTTTTGCGGATAGAGCAAGCTGAATTCTTCCATAAAAGCCTCCGTTTCGTTGATGATGTCGGTGTTCAACCTTTGGTTGAAAAAATGGGCTTGGTTCTGAAAAAGCCCATCAGAAAATCGCGCGCGTCCGTTTGCGTCAGCCCCTTGCGGCTGCGGTATTTTTTGATATTGGCGCCGATGACACTCATACTATCAACCTCTCGTTGTCTATAACTATATTGTACCACATTCGGCAAAAGCTGTCTATCCCCCAACCGTCATTTTCTTTGGCTCCGTTTATCAACTCAGGGTTGAATCCGTCAAAAATCATTTGATTGCATAAACCGCCCGTCCGGCGTATACTAAAGGCATAAAAGTAAAGGCATAAAAACAAAGGAGATGTCATCATGAAAAAAATAATTCTATCCGTGCTGGCGCTGACGCTCGCGCTGTCTGCCGCCTGCACACCGCAAAAAAACGTTTCCTCCGAAAAAGAAAGCACAGCCTCCGCCGCCGCAGCAGCAACAGAAGCCGCCGCCGAAGAAACAACCGCGCCGCCGCTTGCCGCCGCCAAGGCAGCGCTGGACGTCTGCAAGG
>CADCAD010000123.1 GCA_902799325.1 uncultured Ruminococcus sp.
CCAATATTCCCACATAATTACCATGTGGGAATATTGTAAAAACCCACTGTTTAAGCCATTTTTCCCAATATTCCCATATTACCACGTACCCTTAGGGAAAATGGTAATTATGCGGTAAAGCCGCCATTCATGTAAACCGTAGGGTAAGGGCTTGCCCTTACCGCAGGTTGGGAATAAAACGTTGCGGCATTACTACCGGTAAGGGCAAGCCCTTACCCTACAAAATAACAACGGCTCCCCGCGCAGGAGAGCCGGTGCCCTATCAATAATTTCAAATTAAAGCCGTGTTAACCACAGCCGCATATACGCCGCGACGGGCGACATCGGCGGCAGAGGCTTGATTCCGAGCGCCGCAAACGCGTTTTTGCTTTCGTAGGCAAAGCCCTCCTGATGCCCGGTGAGGAAAACGGAGATTTGCTTTTCCGCGGCTGCGCGGCAGAATTGCCGCAGCGCTTCGCTTTCAACGGGCAGGGTGCCCGAGTGCCAGCCCTCCAGCAGCACCGCCTTCACGCTTTCGGTCAGCACCGGGTAGACAACGCCGACATACGGTCTGACAAACAGCACCGTGCCGTTCAGCTCGCAGTCGGAAAAATCCTCCCGGTTGCCCTCGCTGTACCCGGGATTCCTTGTAAACACGCCGTCGCAAACCGTGCCGAACGGCATGTCAAACAAGCTGAAAACGCGGTCGTCATACGGCGTATGCGGCAGCACGCGGCTGCCGCGGTGAATGGCGGCAGCGGCTTCTCCGGCGTTGCGGTAGGCGACGAATACACCGCGCTCCCCTGTGGTCAAGAACTGTGCCGCCGCAAGGAAGTTCGGCAAGCCGTTGGAGCGCTCATCCGCGAGCGGATAGTTGGCTGACACCAACACAATTGCCGCGCCGGAATTGCCGAGCGTCAGGTCAAGATACGCCGCTGTATATGCCAGCGTGTCGGTGCCGTGGGTGACGATGATACGGTCATAGCCGCTGTCTATCGCCGCCTGCAGGCACTTCCGCAGGGCTTGCAGGTGCGCTGCACCGAGGTTTTCGCTGAGGATAGTATAAGGCTGCGCCGTGACAAACGCAGCCTTAACGCCTGCCTGTTTTGCCAAATCAAGCAGGAGATATCCGTTTTTGTTGTCGGGCGACAGCACGCCGCCCTTTGCCGAGCAGCTGATGGTGCCGCCCGTGAAAACGGTGTAAACGGTCATTTAGTCCACTCCGATATCGTTCATAACCATGCCCGTAATCATCTTGGGGTAGAAATAGGTGGATTTCTGCGGCATTTTTTCGCCTGCCGCCGCCACGTCGCGGATTTCGGTCACGCGTGTGGGATTGAGAATAAAGGAGCACTGGAAGTCGCCCTTGTCAACGCCCATAATTGCTTCCTCAAAGAACTTGGTGTAGGTGAGGTTGATTTGGTTCGCCATGTTCTCCCTGTCGATTCCCATTGTCTTTTCAAGAATCAGGCTGTGCAGCACGCTGACGTCAAGCTGCTGCGAGGCTTCGCTGACGTCGGGCAGCACCTTTGCCATGACCTCGATATCCTTTAAGGTCAGCAGATACCACTCTCCCTTGCCGCAGTAGAACGCAAAGGCTTTTTTGCCGGCGCGGTATTTTTCACCGAGCACGGCGTTGATGTTGCCGGCGCTGCTGAATTTTTCAATCTCAAAATATTCTTCGCAGCCGTCGAGAACTTTATGCTTGTCAAAATTTTTCAAATCGCGCACAAGGCGGTGCGTCGGGAACACCACCAATCCGGGGTGCTCCATGTCAACCAGATACATCATCTGGTAATCCTGCGCGTCGCCCTCCTTGGAAATGCCGTTGGCGCGGCAGTAGTCGCGGTAGTTGAGCGCGGTTTCATAGCGGTGGTGACCGTCGGCGATGTAGAGCTTGCGGTCGGCAAAATCCGCCGTGAGCTTGGCAAGAACCGCTTCGTCGGTAATCACCCACAGGCGGTGCGTGATGTGGTCGTCGTCGGTAAACGCATAGTCGGCGTCGCCCTTGGACAGCGCGTCGATCGTGTCAAGCGTGGTGTGGGCTTCGTCCATATACAGCGCATAAATCTGGCTGAAGTTGCAGTTGGTCGCCTTCATCAGGTTCAGGCGGTCGGTTTTTGCCTTGGAAAGCGTAAATTCATGCGGCAAAATGACGCCCTTGGAAAACTCCTCCACCTTGACGCGCGCGATAATGCCCTTGACCGCCTTGCGTTTGTTATAGGCGTTGAACTCCATCTCGTAGATATAAACAGCAGGCCTATCCTCGTGGATCAAAATCCCCTTGCTGCGCCACAAATCGAGCACCTCGCCTGCGCGCGCATAGACATCCTCGCCCTCTCGGGGAAGCTCCAGACGGATAACGTTGTACTCGTTTTCCGCGATAAACGCGCGGCGCTGCTCCTCGCTGATGATGTCATAAGGCGGACAGCAAAGGGTTTTCAGCTCGCCTGCCTTTTCGGTGTCAAATCTCATGCCCCTAAACGGTTTGATAACTGCCATATATCTCAACCTTTCTCTTTTTTTCATTCTACTACAGTATAGCAAAAAACAGCGGAAAGTGCAATAATGACTTTGAAATTTATGGCAGAGAATTGACACCGCCGATAAATTCTGCTATAATAGTTAGGCAAACGCGCCATTAGCTCAGTTGGTCAGAGCTACCGGCTCATAACCGGTTGGTCCGGGGTTCGAGTCCCTGATGGCGCACCATCCTATGCGAATAAAAAAGATATTCGCCCCGAAAAGCCCGATTTTATCGGGCTTTTTCACGTCTCAGAGGCATGTCCGCGAGCGTACAAAAACGTAGATGTAAAACGGCTATTTTACCGTTTTTCAGGGAAATGAACCCCCGAAGAACAGAAAACCAGTCTACAAAATTAACTTTTTCTTAGGCAATTCAACTTAAGGAATACTACTTACAATTGAAAAAAATCTCACTTTCAGAGCCAATCGTTTAGAAATAAGCGGTTGGCTCTTTTTTTATTTTCAAAAAATTTTGAAGGAGTTGATAATCAATGTATTTTACAGAAAACCGGTATGACCGAAGCATCGAAAGCATGATGAAGGGCATACCGAACTTTTACCCGAGAGGTTCGGGAATCGTCGTGACCGGCAGATTTGAATATACCGCAGACATGTGCGACTGCCGGTTGTGCGAACACTACGGAGGTAAGCTGAGAGGCTGCAAGGTTCCTCGCTGTGTTTGCTTAGAGGAACGGATC
>CADCAD010000124.1 GCA_902799325.1 uncultured Ruminococcus sp.
GTGAACTCCCGTTTCTTCGGCAACGATCCCGAGGCGGTCCCTGCGCAGGCGCTGTCTGTCGGCGGTGGCACCGTTACCGATTCCAAGGAAGTGCTGATTCTGATCAACGGCCACAACAAGGCCCGCGCGCTTGCCCATACCGTCGAGGGCAGCGTCAGCCACAAGTGGACCTGCTCCGCGCTGCAGATGCACAACGGCGCCATCATCGCCTGCGACGAGGCTGCCTGCGGCGAGCTGACCGTTGATACCTACAAATATTTCCTGGATATCGAACAAAAGGAGAGACTTTAATGTATACCATCAAAGACCTTTATGATCTTGACCATACCCTTGCCAAGGATTACCTTGCGCAGTTTACCTATCCCTGGGAAGCCCTCAAGGGCATCAAGGATATGATTCTCGCGCTCGGTCCCACGCTGGGTGAGGATTATGAGGAGGTTTCCGAAAACGTTTGGGTGCACAAGACCGCAACCGTGTTCCCCTCCGCTTATCTGGGCGCTCCCTGCATCATCGGTCCCGAAACCGAGGTGCGTCACGGCGCGTTTATCCGCGGCTCGGCGCTGGTCGGCGCCAACTGCGTTGTCGGCAACTCCGTAGAGCTGAAGAATGTCATTCTGTTTGACCATGTGCAGACGCCGCACTACAACTATGTCGGCGACTCCATTCTGGGCTATTTCTCCCACATGGGCGCAGGCTCCATCACCTCTAACGTCAAATCCGACAAAAAGCTCGTTGTCGTGCACAACGGCACCGAGAGCATTGAAACAGGCATCAAAAAGTTCGGCGCAATGCTGGGCGACTATGTAGAGGTCGGCTGCAACGCGGTCTGCAACCCGGGCACCGTGCTCGGCAGACACGCCAGCGTCTATCCCACCTCCTGTGTGCGCGGCGTTGTTCCCGCAAACTGCATTTTCAAAAACAGCGGCGACATTGTAGAAAGGAAGGCTGACTGATGGGCAAATATTTCGGCACCGACGGCTTCAGAGGCGAGGCTAACAAAAACCTGACCTTTGAGCACGCGGTAAAAATCGGCAGATTCTTGGGCTGGTATTTCGGCGAGAACATGGGCAAGAAGGCAAAGATTGTCATCGGCAAGGATACCCGCCGTTCCTCCTATATGTTTGAGTATGCGCTGTGCACCGGCTTGATGGCAAGCGGCGCCGACGCGTATATCATGCACGTCACCACCACACCCTCGGTCGCTTACATTACCCGTATTGACGACTTCGACTGCGGCATCATGATTTCCGCTTCCCACAACCCCTACTACGACAACGGCATCAAGCTGCTCAACGGCAAGGGTGAGAAGATGGAGGAGGAAACCCTGCTGAAGGTCGAGGAGTATATCGACGATAAGATTGAAATTCCCGTGGCGCAAAGAGACGCTATCGGCAGAACCGTTGACTATGTAGCCGGCAGAAACCGCTACATCGGCTATCTGATTTCCATGAGCAAATACAGCTTCAAGGGCATCAAGGTCGGTCTGGACGTTGCCAACGGCGCTTCCTGGCAGATTGCCAAGGGCGTGTTTGACGCGCTGGGCGCCAAGACCTATGTCATGAATGACAATCCCGACGGCTACAACATCAACACCGACTGCGGCTCCACCCACATCGAGCATTTGCAGAAGTTCGTGGTGGAAAAAGGTCTGGACGTCGGCTTTGCCTACGACGGCGACGCCGACCGCTGCCTGGCGGTTGACGAAAAGGGCAACCTGATTACCGGCGACCACATCATCTATATGTACGGCTGCTATATGAAGGAAAGAGGCAAGCTCCTCAACAATAAGGTTGTCGCCACCATCATGAGCAACTTCGGTCTGTTCAAGGCGCTTGACAAGGTCGGCATTGAGTACGACAAGGTCAACGTCGGCGACAAGTATGTCTATGAAAACATGGTGCAGACCGGCAACCGTATCGGCGGCGAGGAATCCGGTCACATCATCTTCTCCAAGTACGCCACCACCGGCGACGGCATTTTGACCTCCCTCAAGCTGATGGAGGTAATGCTTGCCAAAGAGAAGCCCATGAGCGAGCTGGCGGCTCCCATGGTGATGTATCCGCAGGTGCTCAAGAACGTCCGCGTTCATTCCAAGCCCGACGCGAAGAATGATCCCGACGTGCAGGCAGAGGTTGCCAAGGTTGCCGAGGCACTGGGCGACAACGGCAGAATCCTGCTCAGAGAGTCCGGCACCGAGCCCGTTATCCGCGTCATGGTGGAAGCAGGCTCCGATGAGGAGTGCGAGAAGTACGTAGATCAGGTGATTGACGTTATCCGCGCAAAGGGCCACATTATCGGTTAATCCAACAAATGACAGCGCAAAGCTCACGGCGGGCTTTGCGCTGTTTTTTCGATATCAGGCATACAATAATCCATAAGTGTATATTGCTTTTTCCTTCAAAAAATGTTAAAATTCTAACAAAATGCTTTTAGTTCCTAAGAAGAATATTAAACAATATTAAACAATTGACAAACCATTGTAAAAGGACTATAATTAATTGATATGTGTATTTTGGAGAGGCGTCTGTTTCGGACATTTTTCCGCAAACCGTTACCGTTTATCATCTCCCGTGGCTATGGGAATGTTTGGAATTTGGAGGCTGTATTTTGAAGGTAGGACTTGACATCGGCTCAACCACGATTAAGTGTGTTGTGCTGGACGACGAAAACAAGCTGATTTACAGTACATATGAGCGCCATCTGTCGCAGATTACCGACAAAATCGCGGAAATCCTCGACCGCGTGCGCAGGGAAATCCCCGGTGTGGAAAAGGCGCCGCTGGCGCTTTCCGGCTCGGCAGGCATGGGCGTGGCGCAGGACTGCGGCATCGACTTTGTGCAGGAGGTGTACGCCACCCGCGTTGCGGCAAACACCTTTATTCCCGGCACCGACGTGGTGATTGAGCTGGGCGGCGAGGACGCAAAGATTCTGTTCCTCACCAACGGTCTTGAGGTGCGCATGAACGGCACCTGTGCAGGCGGCACCGGCGCGTTTATCGACCAGATGGCAACGCTGCTCAACGTTCCGCTCGAGGAGCTGGACGAACTCGCCAAGCAATATGAAAAAACCTACACCATCGCTTCGCGCTGCGGCGTGTTTGCCAAAACCGACATCCAGCCGCTGCTCAACCAGGGCGCGCGCAAAAGCGATATCGCGGAAAGCATCTTCAACGCCGTTGTCAGCC
>CADCAD010000125.1 GCA_902799325.1 uncultured Ruminococcus sp.
TTACATACACTACATACACTGTTGGGCTAAGCCATGCTTCTTAAAATACGTAGGGGCGCACCCATGTGTGCGCCCTCAGAACAGCAGTTATGTCGCCCGGGCGCACACGCGGGTGCGCCCCTACGGAGTTAAGGAGAGGTATGCTGATATCAATCAGGTGCGGACAGCGTCCGCCCACAATTTTCCATTTTCCATTTTCCATTTTCAACTTTCCGTCCGCTCTGCCGTGAACGAAACGATGTACGTATCATACGCCACGTCAATGCGCGTGATGGTGCCGCCGCTGCGGATGACGTCAAAATGCGCCTTGGTGCCGTTGTCAAAGGCGGCTTCAATGCCGTCGCCGCCGAGGGTGTAGGTGCCCTTGTGGGTGCCGTCGTCGGCGTCGCCGGGGGCAATCCAGAGCTCAAAGCGGCTGTCGTTGTCAAAGCTCAGCCGCGCCTGATAGTTGCTGTAGCGCACGCCCGCGACGTCGCGGATGTCCGCCTCGTCGCCGCTTGCCGTGCGCGCGGACTGCGAAATCCAGCGCGTGTTTTTCAGCGCAAAGCGCGCGTTGTCGGCGTTGGTCTGTATCACCAGAAAGACGGTAAGCGCCGCTGCCGCCGCCAAAATGACGGCGGCGGTTATCACCTTGGCGAGCGGAAACGGCTTTCTGCGCGGCTGTGAGGGCTTTTTACGGCTGGTTTTGCTGCGCTTTGCCATGTTAGCTCTCCGCAAAGGTCAGCTTTACGCCGGCGGTTTCCTCGCCGATAATCACGTAGAAGCTTGCCGGTGCGCCGGTGGATTCGTTCCATTCGGTGACGGTGATGTTCATATTGCGGTCGGTGGTGTCGGTGGCGGTCAGCACGCCGTCCTCCACCACGTACATGCCCGTGGTGGTGCCCAAGCCGCCGAGGTTGCACACATAGGTGCCGTCCTCGTTGAAGGTCAGGGTGGCGCTGCGGAAGTCGCTGCCGAGCGCGTCGCGCAGCGTGACGGCGTTGCCGGTCGCCATGTCCTCGGCGCTGCCGGGCACATAGGTCGCGTTAAAGGTGCTCAGCGCGCCGCCGTGCGTGGGAATTTGAATGGGCTCGCCGATGGTCGGGGTTGCCTCGGTGCCCATCGGCGCCTCGCTTGTGGGCGCAACAGAGGGCGCTGTGGCGGTGGTTGCCAAGGGCGCTGTGGTTGCCGGAGCGGTTGCAGCGGTCGGCTGTGTGGAGCCGGTGTCGCCGGGCTTGTCCTTGTTGAAGAAGTTCAGCGCCACAAATACGCCCGCGCCGAACAGCGCGGCTGCCAGAACGATGATGAGAATGATGACCAGCGGCTTTTTGCTGCCGCCGGGTGCTGCGTGCTTACCTGTCATGAGAAATACCCTCGCTTTCCAATGCTTCTTGTTTCAGCTTTGCCAAAACGCTTTTTTTCATCATCCTGCCCTCAAAGTAGATATACTCGTCGTCGGACAGGCTTTCGTCAATTTCAAAGCTTTTCAGGCGCTCCTTGAAGTCGTCGAGCGCCTCCTGCTTTTGCCGCTTGCTTTCGGCTTCGCGGATTTTGCTGTCTATCGCACGGGCGCTGTCCTCCTTGGAGGTCAGCATGACGACCATTTGGCGGTAGACCGCATAGTTGATGATAAACGCCGCCACGCTCGGCACCAGCGCGCCGCCGAGCACCGCCGTGCAGATGATGACCGCCACGGCGCTCGCGTTGCAGGCGAGCAGGCAGGTGGTCGCCACCGCCAGCAGGACAATCAGCCCGAACAGCCCGAGAAAGTTGCGCTTGAGCTCGCCGTAGCTCATCAGCAGGCTGTTTTTGTAGAGGTAGCGCATGGGCAGGTCAAACGTGACGGTCATGGTGGGAATGTAGAAGAACATAAAGAGGAAGAAAATCACCACCAGCAGGCTGACAATCAGCGTGCCGATGAACAGCGAATTCTTCCGGATCAGGTTGATGTAGAGTGCGATGGAAAAATAGCTGAGCACGGTCGCGGCATAAAACACCAATCCGTGCACTAAAAAGCGCAAGAAATTATCTTTTACCGCTTTGACAAAGACGCTGAACACCCTGACGTCTTCCTCGCCCGACACAAGCTTTGCGGTGACGCGCACCACGCCTGCGTAAAACGGAAAGGCGGTGACAATCGCCAGCAGCGACAACAGCACCGACGCCGCGCCCGTGGGCTGCAGCCAATAGCCGAGCAGCTGGAACAGCGCGACCGACGCCGCCAGCGGCAGCGCGAAGATGAAATTGGTGAGCAGCAGCCGCGGAAAGCTGTGGAACAGGCTGCTGAAAAACGCCGCAATCGGCAGCGTGTTGGTTGGGTTAGACTGCGAAGCCATGGGATTCTCCTTGTAATATACATAGACACATTAAATTGTAGGGTAAGGGCTTTGAGGTGTTGTCCAAATCTTTGATTTGGGTAACAACACCCATGCTGTGCTGTCCTTACCGCAGGTTGGGAATAAAACGTAGCGGCATTACTAACGGTAAGGGCAAGCCCTTACCCTACAGATTATATACTGAAAGGTTGAAGTTAAATCTAACCTATCGTCTAAACTTAACCTATCCTCAGCATTGTAGTGACAGGGCTTGCCCCTGTCAGTTCCACGTCGTAAACGACGTGGAATGGGAGACCGCAAGGGTCTCCCCTACGAAGTTAAGGAGAGGTATGCTGTTAATTCCAACCTATCCTCAGCATTGTAGTGACAGGGCTTGCCCCTGTCATTTTGCCGCAGAGCGGCAAACGGGCGGAGAGGAAAAGTTGGATAAAGCCTGAGCTCTCCAAAACCGGGGAGCGCAGGCTTTATCGAATTAACCACTGTTCTGCTTAGAAGTTGCGATAGTGCTTGACGTCGCGTCTTTTCCTTTTGCGGTTGCGGTGGATTTTGGCGGCGATGAGATAAATCACAACCACCAGCACAATGGCGCCGATGAGGAACAGGAACCAGTAGGACTTCAAAATCGTGCCGAATACATCAATGATGGTTTTGGCAACGCTGCGGTCAACCGCCTCGGCAGGCAGCAGGTTGACCGAGCCGACGAGCTGCTCCTCGCCGGTGGCGAGATCGAGGACCCACGTGTCCCACTTGTCGAAGTTGCGCTGCGAGACCCAGGGCTCGGTCGAGCGCGAGAAGGAGACCTTCGTGCCGTCGGGCGAGAAGCGCGGATAGGTGTCGGTGAAGCCGGAA
>CADCAD010000126.1 GCA_902799325.1 uncultured Ruminococcus sp.
TTTCACAGAGTGTAAACCTCTCGGAAAAAGCGAAGGTTTTCCGGTGTCTAAGCCACAAGGCACCCGCCGCAGACGAGAAAGCTGACGGCGCAAAAAAGGCGCGCGCTACCAGCCGACTGTTTCCAGCTTTTCCATATTTTTGCGTTTAAACTCGATAGAGGAATGTACGTACCGCTCCAGCGTTATGCGCGGCGTAGAATGTCCCAACACCTCGCTGAGGGACTTTATTTCAAACCCGACCTCGACGCACCGTGTGGCGAAGGTATGGCGCAGGACGTGAAAATGCATGTTTTCAATGCCGCAATCCTTGCTGAATTTCTTTATCCTGAACTGCATGGTGCGCGGCTCGATACACTTCGCTTCGCTTCCCGTCAGCAAAAACGCGTCAGGCGAAAAGCAGCGCACTTTTTCTTGGCATAACGCAAACGCCGTATTGGTTAAGGGAACGACTCTGGCGGACGTGTCGCTTTTTGGCTTTGTAAAAACAATTTTGGTTTTTGCGCCGTTCGGTTCGAGATTTTTGATGCGCTGAACCGTTTCGCGGACAGAAACAGTTTTTTTTTCAAAGAAATATCCTTGGCGCGCAGCGCGCATACCTCGCCGAGTCTCAGCCCTGTCATCAGCGCAAACAAAACACCGAATTTGCAGGCGTCCATGTCCGTTAAGAGGTAGCGAACAAGCCGCTGTTGTTCCTCTATGGACAACACGCGGATTTCCTTGGCGCTGTATTTCGGAACAGCTACCTCAATCATGTCAAAGCGCTTTTGGGTGCGCGCGATATATTTCAAAACGGATTTCAAAATCACCGTCACATCGTTGACGGTTTTGGCAGCCAGCTTTTTGCCGATGATGAGTCGATTGGCAAAATCTGCCGTCATCTCTGTTGTGATTGTCTGCGGAAGATATCCTCCGAAATACGGCTTGATATGATTGCGAATAGCCGCTTCATATTTCACCATGGTCGATTCCTTCACTTTGTTTTTGCTGACAATGAGCCATTCGTCGCAATATTGCGCAAGGGTTTTCTTGTTCCTGCTGAAGGCTTCCGGCTGTCCTAAATACAAAAGCTGCTTTTTCACCTCCACCTTCTCCTTGGCGTCACGGTATGTACTGCCGTAGCAGTAGCCGTAGCGCAGCTTGCCGTCCTCGCCGACGCCCTTTTTGTAGCGGGCTTCCCATCGACCGTCTTTTCGTTTGAAAATGTTTTCTCCCTTTTTTGACATAATGTCCCTCCTAAAAAATAAATACTGACTGCAAATTTGACTGCTATAAAATATTTTGTGAAAGCCCGGGGGCTTTTTTACCGCAATAAATAAAATGCTGCGCGCAAAGTCAGTGCAGTTATTTCATTATAATTCTAAATAAAAATAAAGAAATATTTGAATTTATGTTGCAAATGCCTGCTTTTTGTGCTATAATCTAATCGTATAGGTTTACACTCTATGATTACTTTTGTGCATAGAAAGGGGAGCCCCGTTGTGAACAGTGAATTTGAGTTGATTCGTTACAACGGCAATCTTCCGGCGAAAATAGAGAGAAAGCAAGGCAAAATCGACGTTCCGAACCACTGGCACAAGGAAATCGAGCTGGTTTATGTTTTGGACGGAGCCGTGCAGGTCAGCGTCAACGGCAATCCTTGCCGTGTCGGCAAAGACGATATGCTGCTGATTAACTCGGCGGAAAACCACTGTATCTCCGCTGAAAACGCGGCATGTATGCTTCTTGATATTTCCTATGAGTTCATCCACCGCTACGACGCTTCGCTCTATCATATCGTATTCGAGATAGGGAAGGGCAGCGGCGCGGAGGACGAAATTCGCAGCCTGCTTTGGCAGCTGTCGCGCAGCGCGGAGGATGACGAGCTGCCGGCGTTGAGGCAATATGCCATCATCACCGAGCTGCTGCATGTGCTGCTTGTCCAGTGCCGCCGCGAAAGAGAGGAGCCTGCCGCTTCCGACGCGCAGGTCAATTCGCGGCATATCAAGCTGGCAACAGAGTATATCGGGCAGCATTTCCGGGAGGAAATCACGGAGACCGAGCTGGCGGAAAAGCTGGGCGTTCATCCGGCTTATCTGTGTGCGCTGTTTCGGAAAACACTTGCCACAACGTTCGGTGAGTATCTCCTTGCTATCCGCTTGGAGCACGCGATGGACGCGCTGCTGAACAAGCATATGTCCGTGGAGGACGCCGCCAAGGCAGGCGGATTTCCGAGCAAGCGGACATTTGTCGCAAAGTGTAAACGCGCCTATAACATCAGTCCGTTTCAAATGCAAAAACAAGGCAGGGGGTGAAATGATGGTCAATCATCAAACAATTGCATATGACAAAAACCTGCCTGCCCGCATCAGGCTTCGGGACGGCCCCGACGAAAAGTGTCGCGGCAAACCGCATTGGCACGAGGAGCTTGAGCTGCTTTATGTTGACAGCGGCAAGCTGGCGGTGACGGCAGGCAATCGGGAGTATACGCTTGGCGCAGGCGATGTGCTGTGCATCAATTCCGCCGAAATCCATGCGGCGGACGGCAGCGCGCGATATCTCAGCGTGCATGTTTCCCATGTGTTTGTGAAGTCCTTCTTCGACGCAGCCGATGATTTTTGTTACGTTTTGGAGGACGGCACGCAGGAGCGCCGCGAGATGGTGTTTCTGATGCAAAAGCTGTTGGCGGTGGAGCAAAATCCCTTTGACGAATACAACGCGCTCTTCAAGTATTCTCTGCTGCTGAAAACGCTGCGGCTGCTGTTGACGCGCTGTCGCAGGGAAAAGCAGCTGAGCGTGTACGGCACAGGGCACAGCGTGCAGGGTGACGCAAGGGCGGTCAAGAATTATATTGAAGTAAACTACCGCCGCAAAATCATGATTGCGGAGCTTGCCGAGCTGACCGGCTGTAAGCCCAACGGCTTCACACCGTATTTCAAAAAGCTGACCGGCAAGCGCTTTACCGACTATGTGCAGGAGGTGCGCACGCGCCACGCGCTGGAGGATTATCTTACGCATGATATTCCCGTCGGCGAGGCGGCTTTGAAGAACGGCTTTTGCCATTACAACCACTTCACCAAAGCCTGCCGGAAGTACTACGGCGCGAGCCCCACGGAAATCAAAAACCAAAAACGCGGCAAGCAGGTCAGCCTGCCGCTCGAAATCCCGGCATAAGGATTTCGTAAA
>CADCAD010000127.1 GCA_902799325.1 uncultured Ruminococcus sp.
TACACACGCGAGGAAAAGTTCCACATCGCCAAAAAGCATTTGATTCCGAAGCAGCTCGAGATGAACGGGTTCTCCAAAGCCGACGTCAAATTCACCCAAAAGGCGATTTACAGCCTGATAGATTACTACACGCGCGAGGCCGGCGTGCGCAATTTGGAGCGCGTCATCGCGTCGCTCCTGCGAAAATGCGCCGTCAAAAAGCTGGACGGCGAGGCGGATACCTTTAAAATCGACGACAAATTCGCCGAGGAGCTGCTGGGGCAGAAGAAGTATTTGCCCGATCAGCGCAGCCAAAAGGACGAAATCGGCGTTGTCAACGGCTTGGCGTGGACGTCTGTCGGCGGCGAGCTGCTGCCGATTGAAGTCGCCGTGATGGACGGCACCGGCAAGGTGGTGCTCACCGGCTCGCTGGGCGACGTTATGCAGGAGTCCGCCAAGGCGGCGATAACCTGTATCCGCAGCCACGCCGCGGCGCTGGGCATTGACGCCGACTTCTACAAGACCAAGGATATCCATATCCACGCGCCCGAGGGCGCTGTGCCGAAGGACGGACCGTCGGCAGGCATCACCATGGCAACCGCCATCTATTCCGCGCTGTCGTCCAAGCCTGTGCGCCACGACGTCGCCATGACCGGCGAAATCACCCTGCACGGCAAGGTGCTCGCCATCGGCGGCTTGAAGGAAAAGAGCATGGCGGCGTACAAAAACGGCATCGGCACCGTGTTCATCCCCAAGCAGAACGAGCGTGACATCACCGATTTTGACGAAACCATCAAGGAAAAGGTAAACTTTATTCCCGTAGAGAATTTTACGGAGGTTATCAACCGTTCTTTCAGATAACGAGCGTTTAGAGTTGAGAGTTGAGAGTTGAACGGTGGGGGAGCGGCTTTGAAAACCGAAGGCTTTCCTTCATTCCGCTTTCCACTTTCCGCTTTTCACTTTCAAAAGGAATAAAACTATGAATTTTAATGAAGTCAATTTTGAATTTGCCGCCGGAACGGTGGCGCAGCTGCCGCCGTCCGATTTGCCCGAAATCGTTTTTTCCGGGCACTCCAACGTCGGCAAATCATCACTTATCAACAAGCTCGTGCAGCGCAAGGCGCTGGCGCGCGTCAGTGCCCAGCCGGGCAAGACCGCCACGATTAACTTTTATCGCCTGCGCGAGTTCCGGCTGGTCGATTTGCCGGGCTACGGCTACGCCAAGGTTTCCAAGGCGGAAAAGGAGCGCTGGGCGCAGCTGGTGGAGGGCTATCTGTCTGCGCAGCGCAACATTCGCCTGATTGTGCAAATCATTGACATCCGTCACAAGCCCACCAAGGACGATTATGATATGTTGCACTTTTTGTACGAGAGCAACGCGCCCTTCGTCATTGTCCTCACCAAAAAGGACAAGCTCAAAAAAACCGCTTACGAAAAGCGGCTGGACGAGGTGCTCGACGAGCTGCAGGATTTCGAAGGGGTGCAGCTCATTCCGTTCTCTGCCGTTGACGGAAGCGGCGCAGAGGACATCAAAGAGGTTATAGAGGAATATCTTTCAGAGGAGGAATAACAGTGGAAAAGAAGCCGTTTTTGACGCTTGCACAGGCGCAGGATATCATCAAGGATATCCCCACGCCGTTCCATGTGTATGACGAAAAGGGAATCAGGGAGAACGCGCGCGCGCTCAACAAGGCGTTTGCGTGGAACAAGGGCTACAAGGAGTATTTCGCCGTCAAGGCAACCCCGAACCCTGCGCTGATGCAGATTCTCAAGGAGGAAGGCTGCGGCATGGACTGCTCGTCCTACACCGAGCTGCTGCTCTGTGAACGCTGCGGCATTTCGGGCTCCGACATCATGTTCAGCTCCAACGTCACACCCGTGCAGGACATGCAGAAGGCGTACGCCATGGGCGCCAACATCAATCTGGATGACTACACGCACGTGGAGTTCATCAAAAAGGTCTGCGGCGTGCCCAAGACCATCTGCTGCCGCTACAATCCCGGCGGTGTGTTCAAGCTGGGGGACAGCAAGGACAAGGTGCAGGTCATGGACAATCCCGGCGAAAGCAAGTACGGCATGACGGAGGAGCAGATGGAAAAGGCTTTTCTCGAGCTCAAGGCAGCCGGCGCCGAGGAGTTCGGTATCCACGCGTTCCTCGCGTCCAACACGGTTTCCAATGACTACTACCCGGCACTTGCCGCTATTCTCTTCAAATTAGCCGTCAGGCTGCATGAAAAGACCGGGGTACATATCAAGTTCGTCAACCTTTCCGGCGGCGTAGGCGTCGATTATAAGCCCACAGACAGCCGCAACGATATCGCCGTGATAGGCGAGGGCGTGCACAAGGCGTTTGACGAAATCCTGGTGCCTGCCGGCATGGGCGACGTAGAAATCTACACCGAGCTGGGCAGATACATGCTTGCGCCCTACGGCGCGCTGGTGGCGACCGCCATTCACGAGAAGCATATCTATAAGGAGTACATCGGTTTGGACGCCTGCGCGGCAAATCTCATGCGCCCTGCGATGTACGGCTCCTACCATCATATCACGGTGCTCGGCAAGGAAAACGCGCCCTGCGACCATCAGTATGACGTCACGGGCGGCTTGTGCGAAAACAACGACAAGTTCGCCGTTGACCGCATGCTGCCGAAAATTGATATCGGCGATATCATCTATATCCACGACACGGGCGCGCACGGCTTTTCCATGGGCTATAACTACAACGGCAAGCTCCGCAGCGCCGAGGTGCTGCTCTGCGAGGACGGCTCTCACAGGCTCATCCGCCGCGCGGAAACCCCGGAGGACTATTTCGCCACGCTGGATGTATAATTCGTAATTCTTAATGCGTAATGATAAAGGCTCCCGGCGTTCGGGAGCCTTTGCTTTATCATAGCATCCTCTCCTTAACATTGTAGTGACAGCCCTTGAGGTGTTGTCCAAATCTTTGATTTGGGTAACAACACCCATGCGGAGCCGCGGCTGTCATTTTGCCGCTTTGCGGCAAACGGGCGGCGGCGAGCGCCGCCCCTACGGTCACACTGAAAAATGCGGTTAATCCAAACCGTTCTGCGTACCTGCAACCTTGCGAATAAACCGAACCTGACCTTAACTCCGTAGGGGCGCACCCGCGT
>CADCAD010000128.1 GCA_902799325.1 uncultured Ruminococcus sp.
AGAACCGATTTGCCCACCGGCAGCGACGAACAGATGGCGGCGTCGCTTAAGCGCGTCAAGGCGCTTGACGGCAACTACGTCATCATCCCCGGTCACGGTCCGCTGACCGAGCTGGATTACGAAAGAAAATACAACCCGCTGATGGGAATGTTATAATATGAACTTATACATCAAAAACAACACCTTTTGGTTCGAGCTGGAAAATCTGACGCGCCTGTTTTTTCCGAATGAAAAAATCACCGTGCACAAGTCATTTTCCGATATCGCCGAGCCGTATATTTATACCGAGCTGTCAAGCGTCATCACCGTCCGCGTCAAAATCGGCGATTTTGCCGATGAAGCCACGGCGCCGCTTGCACAGGACAACGCCCGAAATGAGCTTGCCGCCGCGCAGCTTCTCTATCAGTCGCTCGTCAAATGCAGCGGCGTGCACCAGGCGTGGGGGCTTTTGACAGGCGTGCGCCCCATCAAGCTCATGCGCAAGCTCTGCGCCGATGTCGGACAGGAGGAGGCGCGCCGCCGCTTTGCAGGGGAATACTTTGTC
Organism: uncultured Ruminococcus sp.; assembly: GCA_902799325.1. Classification (GTDB taxonomy): domain Bacteria; phylum Bacillota; class Clostridia; order Oscillospirales; family Acutalibacteraceae; genus Ruminococcoides. Next base: position 545 of record CADCAD010000128.1, read on the forward strand.
AGCGACGAAAAAATCGACCTCGCCCTGCAAACGGAAGCGCACGAACAGCGCATCATCTCGCTGTCAAAGCCCGACTCCTTCAGCCTGTATGTGGGGATTCCGTTTTGCCCGTCGCGGTGCAGCTACTGCTCGTTTGTGATGTCCTCGGTGGAGCGCGCCAAAAAGCTGATGGAGCCGTATGTCAACCTGCTCTGCGAGGAATTGAAGGCAACGGCGCAAATCGCGTCCGACCTCAGGCTGCGGCTCGAGAGCGTCTATTTCGGCGGCGGCACACCCACCACGCTCAGCGCCGAACAACTTAACCGCGTGCTCGGCACGGTGAATCAATACTTTGGTTTGTCGCACTGCCGCGAATTTACCGTCGAAGCCGGCAGACCGGACACCATCGACAGCGAACGTCTTTTTGCTTTAAAAGAAAATAACGTTGACCGTATCAGCATCAATCCTCAAACGCTCAGCGACAGCGTGCTGCATACAATCGGCAGGCGCCACACCGCCGCGCAGTTTTCGGACGCCTTTGCCTTGGCACGTCAATGCGGCTTTGACAATATCAACACCGATTTAATTGCCGGGCTGCCCACGGACACGTTTGAAGGCTTCAAGCATTCCCTCGACACGGTGCTTGCCTTGGGTGCAGAATGTGTCACAGTGCACACGCTCTGCATGAAGCGCGCCGCCAACCTCACCACCGAGGGCAAAACCCTCAACAGGGAAGAAGCGCTCACCGCGCGGCAAATGCTCCGCTATGCGCAGGACACGCTGACCGGGCTGGATTATATCCCTTACTACCTCTATCGCCAGACGCGCATGGTGGGCAATCTGGAAAATGTCGGCTGGTCAAAGCGCGGCTACGAAAGCCTGTACAACGTTTTTGTCATGGACGAAACCCACACCATACTCGCGTGCGGCTGCGGCGGCGTGACCAAGCTGAAGAATCCGCACACCGATTTTCTCAAGCGTGTGTTCAATTTCAAGTATCCCTATGAATATATAGACAGATTTGACGAAATGCTCAACAGAAAACGCGAAATCCGTGATTTTTACGGCGCAAAAACAGTTGATTATTCGGCAAATCCGTGATATAATACTAGCTATACAAACGGCGTGAACGCTAATTTTTTTTAAGAAAGGTTTGATTACCCATGAAGAATTTTGATAACATCATCGGCGACGTAAAAGAAAACGCCATTGCGGCGGCTACCGTTGTTTCTCAGAAGGCGGCGCAGATTTACGACGCTTCCAAGCACAGAATTTCCGCGGAAACCATCAAGCGCGCCATCGGCAAAAAGCTCATCGAGCTGGGCAAGCTGACCTACAAGGCTACCACTCAGGACGTTGACCTCGCCGAGGATATTGCCAAGGTGGTGGAGGAAATCACCGAGCTCAAGCAGAACCTCGCCATCGTCAACGAGCACATCGCTGACCTCAAAAACCAGAAGATTTGCCCCGAGTGCGAAAACAAGGTGACCAAGCAGAGCGCCTTCTGTAACGTTTGCGGTCACAAGTTTGAGGAGCCCGTGGAGGCAGCAGCGGAAGAACCTGCCGAGGAAGTTGCCGAGGAAGTGACTGCGGAAGCTGCCGAGGAGAACATCGTCATCGCCGAAAAGGCAGACGATATCGCCGAAGCTGCCGAGGAAGCGGTTGAGGAGCTCACCGAGGAAGCAAAATAAGCTATTTATATCAGATTTTTCCGTAGGGGCGGCAGTTTTGGCGCCCCTACAGTAATGTTTAACGGGTGATTGCATTTGATAAAAAAATACAACGCGGTAAAAAACTTTGAACAAAACGCCTCGTCGTCCTTTGTCAAGGGCGCTGCCATCCTCACCATCAGCATGGTGATTGTCAAGGTGTTCGGCTTGCTCAACAAAATCGTGCTGACGGGCATCTTTACCGAATGTGGGGTAGAGGAGGACATGGCGTCCTTCGGCATGGGACTGTACGCCAATGCCTACGAGCTGTTTGTCGTTATCTTTACCGTCGCAACGGGCGGCTTGCCGATTGCCATTTCGCGCCTTGTGTCGCAGAACATGACGCAAAAGCGCTATAAGGATGTGCGCCTGATCCACCGCATTTCCGTTCCGTTCTTTACCATTATGGGCTTGGTGTGCTTTGCCATCGTTTTCGGCGCCGCCATTCCATACACCAACTATGTCATCCACTCTCCCTACACCGCCTACGGCATGATGTGCCTTGCGCCGACGGTCTTTTTCGGCTGTCTGGCGTCCGCCTACCGCGGCTACTATGAAGGGCAGCGCAACATGCTCGTTGTCGGCTCCGCGCTGGCTTACTTCATTCTGTGGTGGGGCTTACGGTCCAATGCGGCAACCCACTCCTTTTTATGGATGCAGTTCCACAACGAAAAGGAAGCCCAGCACTCCATTTTAGCGCTGTCCGTTTCGGGCGCCATCATCGGCATCTCGCTGAGCAGCATGCTCTCGTGGCTGTATTATTTCCTGAAATTCCGTATTCAGGGCGACGGCATTCCCAAGCAATACTATGAAAGCTCCATCGACGCCCGCGAAAAGCGCGAAACCTTTATGATGATTATCAAAACCGCCCTGCCGATTGCCGGCGGCGCGCTGGTTATGAGCCTCGGTTCATGGATTGATTCCATCATCATTCAAAACGTGCTGATAAATCTTGCGCACAACCACGAGCATGAGCTGATGGAGCAGTACCACCGCTTTTTCTCGCCCGAAGCTTTCCACGGCGACGTCATCACGATTCACACCAACCTGTGGGGCTGCTATTCCAACGCGCTGACGCTGATGCAGCTTGTCACGGCGGTGACGCAGGTGTTCGGCTCGTCCGCGATGCCCAACGTCACCAGCGCGTGGACAAAGGGCGACAAGCGCGAGCTGCGGCAGTCCATCAACACCGTGCTCAAGATGACCATGATGTTCACCCTGCCGATGGCGCTCGGACTCGTGGTGCTGGCGCACCCGATTATGGGACTCGTCTACGGACGAAGTCCTGCCATCTTTGAAATCGGCGGCAACGTGCTCAGCGTCATGGGCATCACCACCATCTTCACCGCCATCATCACGCCGATTTGCTCGATGATCAACGGTATCGGCAAGGTGAAAATTCCGATGATTCTCTATATCGTCTGCATGATTGTCAAAATCGGCACCTCGTGGATCTTCGTCAGTATTCCGTCCATCAACATTCAGGGCGCCACGGCAGGCTCGATGATATCCTACGCGCTGATTTGCGTCATCGGTATGTACCTGCTCGTTAAGTACAGCGGCATCGTTCCCGACTTCTTCGGCACCACTGTCAAGCCCCTGATCGGCGCGGTGTGCAGCTCGGCGGCGGCGTTCTTTTCGCACCGTCTGTTTGAGATGTTCATCCCCGGAAGGGCGGCAACCATCGCCGCCATCCTCGTTGCGGTGGTTGTTTATATGGCAGTTTTACTAATAATTCGCACCTTTAATGCAGAAGAAATCAAATTTCTTCCAAAAGGCGAAAAAATCGCAAAAACACTTGAAAAATTGCATTTAATTGGGTAAAATAGAGTACTGGTAGCGCATTATCGGCAGCCTGTTTCATTCGGGAGCAAATCTGCCCGATGCGGGATACCCTACAGCAAAGGAAGAATATCATGGAATATCCGCATAAGGAACAGTATGACTTTAACGACCTCGTTGAAATCGTCAAAATCCTGCGCGCCCCGGGCGGCTGTCCGTGGGACATGGCGCAGACGCACAAGTCTATCCGTGCCAATTTTATCGAGGAAACCTACGAGGCGATTGAAGCCATTGACAACGACGACAAGGACTTGCTCAAGGAGGAGCTCGGCGACGTGCTGTTGCAGGTAGCCCTGCACGCGGAAATGGAGCGTGAGGCAGGTACGTTTGATATGAACGACATCTGCGACGGCATCTGCAAAAAGCTGATTATCCGTCATCCGCATGTGTTCGGCGACAAGAGCGCCGACAACGAAAAGCAGGCGCTGCAAAACTGGGACGCTGTCAAAATGCAGACCAAACAGCAAAAAAGCCAGACCGAAGCCATGCAGAGCGTTTCGCGCGCACTGCCCTCGCTGATGCGCAGCGAAAAGGTGCAGCGCAAATCCGCCAAGGTCGGCTTTGACTGGGACAATGTCCACGGCGCGCTCGACAAGCTCTATGAGGAGTGCAACGAGCTGACCGTCGCCATCGATCACGGCAGTGTGGAAAACCAAACCGAGGAACTCGGCGACCTGCTCTTCTCCGCGGTCAACGTTTCCCGTTTTCTCGGCATCGACTGCGAAAAGGCGCTGTGTGACGCTACCGACAAGTACATCCATCGTTTTTCTATGGTCGAGCAGCTCGCCAACGAGCGCGGCATCGACATGAAAGAAGCAACGTTATCCCAGCTTGATTCCCTTTGGGAGGAAGTTAAGATAAAACAAAAGGAAAAATAATTATGGAGGTTTTTTCAACATGAAAAAGACAGATTTAATTGATGCAATCAAAGAAAAAAGCGGTCTTTCCAAGAAGGACGCAGAAAAGGCTCTCAACGCTGCACTCGACACCATCATCGAGGCTGTTGCGGCAGGCGATAAGATTCAGCTGACCGGCTTCGGTACCTTCGAGCAGCGTCAGAGAAACGCAAGAACCGGCGTGGATCCCAGAACCGGTAATTCCATCGACATCCCCGCTTCCAAGGTTCCCGCTTTCAAGGCAGGCAAGGCGTTCAAGGATATCGTAAACAAGTAATTTGCCGATAGAGAAAAGAGCCGTTTTGCGGCTCTTTTTCGTTATTTGAAATAGTTATATCGGAAAGGAGCGATTCCATGCGACTGGATAAATACCTCAAGGTATCTCGTTTAATCAAGCGCCGCACCGTCGCCAACGAAGCGTGCGACGCCGGCAAGGTGACCGTCAACGGCAAAATCGCCCGTGCGTCCTACGACGTCAAGGAGGGCGACGTGCTGGAAATCACCCTCGGCGCGCGCTCGGTCAAGGTGCGCGTCACCACCGTCAGGGAGGTTGTCCGCAAGGAAGAAGCGGCGACCATGTATGAGGCGGTCGTTTAATACTCATATTTTATCCGATTTCTCCGTATATTTTAGTATAAAACATACGGAGGAATTTTTTATGAACGAAACACCCATGGGCAAAAAGCATACGCTGGTGCTCGAGAACAGGAGACGGCTGTCCATCACCGGTGCGCAGGATGTCAGCGGCTTTAACGAGGAAACCGTCTCCGTCAAAACCACGGCAGGGCCAACGGCATTGCCCTGGGGGACCCGCTGACGCTGGTTTACCAGAGCATCACGGTGGAGGGCACCGTCAATTCCCTGCAATACCTCGGCAGCGGCGAAGCAAAGTCACGGTTTTCCAAGCTGTTCCGCTGAGGAGGAAGCGATGGAGCTCAGCTTTGCGCAGCAGTCCGCTGCGTTTTTATATTCCTTTGTGCTCGGCGCCATGCTTGCCGCGGTGTATGGAATCATTAAATTTTTCCGCTTTGCTTTTTCATGGGGAAAAGCCGCCGTGATGGCAGCGGATATCGCCTTCATGCTGCTGTGGGCGCTGTCGGCGTTTTTCTTTTCGCTCGCGTTTTTGTACGGTTATATCCGCTTTTATGTCTTTTTGGGCAGCTTTGCGGCGTTTTTGGCAGTCAGGCTCACGCTTGGGCGGCTTTTTTATGCCTTATACAGTCCGTTGGTGCGTTACGCCAAGAAAATGCTGCATAAAATTTGCAGAAAACTTAAAATATTTGCAAATTACCTATTGAAAATTGCACACAAAGTATTGTATAATATAGTCAGTAAAAAAGAATGTTTTAAGACCGAAAGAAAGAAGTACCTGAAAAAAGGGAGAAAGCATGAAACTAAGAAAGCCAAAAACCAAGCGGGAAACCGCCGAAACACGGGAAACCGCCGAGGACGGTCCCCGCGAGCTTGAAAAGCCACGCAAAAAGCACACGCTGCGTTATGTGCTGCTTTACCTTGCGGCAATCGGATTTGTTTTTTATGCCGTTATCACCATCATCAACCAGAATGTGAAAATCGCTGAAAAACGGGCGGAGCTAAGCGAATTGCAGCAGCATATCAATGTTGTTGAAATAGAATCCAATTATCTCGAAAAGGTTCGTAACTACAAGGGTGACGAGCTTGCCGAGTATATGGAGAAAATCGCCAAGGAGGATCTTGGCTATGTCAGCGAGGGTGAACGTATCTTCATCAATGTCGCGGGCGACTAATTTTATACGGCGAAAGGAACAGCCCGAACGGGCGCAAGGGGTAAGTGTTTTTTATGGCAATTGAGGTCGGAGTTATTTTAGAAGGCAAGGTTTCGGGAATCACCAAGTTTGGCGCGTTTGTGGACTTGCCCGACAACAAAACAGGCATGGTGCACATTTCGGAGGTTGCGCCTACCTTTATTTCGGAAATCAGCGATTATGTCAAGGTCGGTCAGACCGTCAAGGTCAAGGTGCTCGCTGTCAACGACGGCAAAATCAGCCTGTCCATGAAGCAGGCGCTGCCCAAGGAGCAGCAGCAAAAGCGCCAGCCTAAGCAGCAGCAGCGCCAAGCCAACCGCCAGCCCTACAAGCCGGCGCCGCCGGTTACATCCCCGGGGGACTACGAATGGCAAAGCTCGCGCAAGGCGTCGCCCACCACCTTTGAAGACATGATGTCGCGCTTTAAGCAGACAAGCGAGGATAAGATTTCCGATCTCAAGCGCGGAGAAAGCCGCGGCTACAGCCGTCGCGGCAACGGCAACGGCAGACGCTGAGCCGCACTGTCTATCAGAGAATAGTATGAATTGACGCGCCGGCTGCGGCGCATTGAAATAGGGGCAATGCCGCACACCTTTATATTTCGGCTTGCCTTATACTCAAAGGAGGTTCATCATGAAGATTACTTACACAGCAAGAAAAGTGACGCTGAGAGATAATTTCAAGGAGCGGGTGGAAAAAAAGCTCGCAAAATTCAAAAAGCTCTTTTCCGATGACGCCGAAGCTTTTGTGGTTGTCACGCTGGAAAAGAACCGCCAAACGGTGG
>CADCAD010000129.1:0-2934 GCA_902799325.1 uncultured Ruminococcus sp.
GACGAGCCTGTTGCCGGACTGGATCCTAAAGTGACGGATGATATGTACCGTTTGATTCAAACGCTCAACAAGGAGCACGGCATTACCATTGTCATGATTTCTCACGATATTGACGCGGCGCTGCAATACGCCGACAAGATTTTGCATATCGGCAAGGATATCTTTTTCGGCACCACCGCCGCCTATATTCAGCGCGCCAAAAAGCTCAGTGAGGAGGGTGTTCATGGATATTTTTGATACGCTTTCCTATTATTTTCAGTTTCCGCAGGTGCGCTATGCGCTGATTGTCGGCGTGCTGGTGGCGCTTTGCGCTTCGCTTTTGGGCGTAACGCTGGTGCTCAAGCGCTTTTCCTTCATCGGCGACGGCTTGTCCCATGTGGCGTTCGGCGCGATGGCGGTGTCCTCCATCACGGGCGTGTTGGCGGCGCCCTTGCAGCCGTATATTGACGCCTCCAATGACATGATAATCGTCATGCCCATCACGATTATCAGCGCGGTGCTGCTCTTGCGCACCGGCACAAAAGCCAAGGTTAGGGGCGACGCGGCGCTGGCGATGATTTCCGTGGGCGCGCTCGCCATTGGCTATCTGCTGATGAATTTGGACGTGTATCCCAAGTCCACCAACGTTTCCGGCGACGTGTGCTCCACGCTGTTCGGCGCGATGAATATTCTCACACTCAGCAGCACCGATGTCAACTTATGCATTGTGATTTCGATTGCCGTTGTGCTGGTGTTCATTTTGTTTTACAACAAGATTTTCTCCGTCACCTTCGACGAGGACTTTGCCACAGCGACGGGCACCAAGGCGAGTGTTTATAATCTTTTGATTGCGATAATTATCGCCGTGATTATTGTTATCTCGATGAACCTGGTCGGATCGCTGCTGATTTCGGCGCTGATTATTTTCCCGGCGCTGTCGGCTATGCGGCTGCTCAAAAGTTTTAAGGCGGTCACTGTTTGTTCGGCATGCCTGTCGGTGTTCTGCGCGGCGCTGGGTATTTTGATTTCTATATTATGGGGAACACCCGTCGGCGCAACGATTGTCGCCGTTAATATCCTGGTATTTGCGCTGTTCTCACTGTTCGGCGCGGTAAAGGGAGGATTTAAAAAATGAGATTGTTCAAAAAGCTGTCTTGCTTGCTGTTGGCGGTTCTGTTTACACTGTCTGCCGGCTGTGCCGCTTCCGGCGGCGATGACAAAGCCGCGAACCGTGATGTGCAACAGAGCAAGAAAACGATTGACCAAATTCTTGCCGAGTCAAAGGCGCAGCAAAGCTCCGCGCCCGAGGAGGTCAAGGACTATCCTGCTCTTGACATTTCAGCGGACGTGGACTTGACAACGCTGAACAGCAATATGGTATATTCCACGGTGTTCAGCATGATGCAGTCGCCTGAGGAGTATGAAAACAAAACCGTCAAGGCAGGCGGCACATTTGATGTGACCACCGATCCGAAAACCGGCAAGATGTATTATTTCTGTGTCGTAGCCGATGCTACTGCCTGCTGTGCGCAGGGCTTGGAATTTGTCTGTGAGGAGGATGTAAACTACCCCGATGATTTCCCGGCGACCGGCGCACCGATTACGGTGTGCGGCACCTACGGCACCTATGAGGATGACGGCAAGCCGTATTACGGATTGCTGAAAGCCAAAATGGCATATTGACAAAAGCATACAATTTGATATCATTAATTTACTGCCACCGGGTAGGAATGCAAAAATGAAAAGCATTCGTTCACAGCGTTAGGTCTTTGAAGCTGTGAAGCGAATGCTTTTTTGTTTGGTTTTTTGTGAGGAGAATTTGATGCGATTTATCCGTTATTTCAGCATGACGGAGCGGCTCATTTGGAGCGTTTCCGTTGCGGCTGTTTTGATTGTGTTTTTACTGTTTGACCGCGCCAACTGGCTGTATCCGTCGGCGGCGGTTATCGGCGTGAGCTATATTATTCTCAACGCCAAGGGCAATCCGCTCGGACAGGCGCTCGGTCTGGTTTTCAGCCTTTGCTACGGCTTTATTTCCTACGGTTTCGGCTATTACGGCGAAATGCTGACCTATCTCGGCATGACGGCGCCGATGGCGCTGTGGGCGCTGATTGCGTGGCTGCGGAACCCTTACCGAGGCAACCGCGCGGAGGTAGCCGTCAACCATATCAAAGCAGGGGAGATGGTGCTGGCGTTGCTGCTGAGCGCGATGGTGACAGTGGTGTTTTATTTTCCTTTAAAGCATTTTAATACGGCGAATTTATTGCCGAGCACCTTGTCGGTTTTCACGAGCTTTTTGGCAGTCTATCTCACCGCGCGGCGCAGCGAATGGTTTTCGCTTGCCTATGCCGCCAATGATGTCGTGCTGATTGTGCTGTGGTCGCTGGCGTTGGCGCAAAACAGCGCGTATGCGTCGGTTTTGGTCTGCTTTTGCGTGTTTTTTATCAACGACATTTACGCCTTTTTCAGCTGGCGGCGCATGCGCAGGCGGCAGGCTTAGATACGGCTTTGCTTCAGTGCTTCACAAAACAGGCGGACGCCCTCGTCAATGCGCTGTGTTTCTATGCCCGAAAAGCTCAGGGCAAAGGATGCTGCGCGGCTGTTGGAAATCATCAGCCGCACCGATTTTTCCGCAAGCAGTGCCAAGACTTTTTCGCGGTCAACTGCAAACGGCGGTGTGACGGTCAAGTAGAGCGAGGTTTCGTTAAACGCGGTTTTTGCGCCGGGAAGGCAGGCGTTGATGCTTTTGAGCATGCGCTTGCTTTTTTGCAGATAAATGCGCCGCGCCTTGCGCAGGTGCACGTCGATTTTGCCGTTGTTGATGTACTGCGCCAGCGCGAGCTGTTCGGTTTTGGAAGCGGTTTGGTTCATCAGCCGTTTGACGCTGTTGTAGCGCGTCAGCAGCTGCGGCGGCAACACGGTGTAGCTCAGGCGCACCGACGGCAGCAGCACCTT
>CADCAD010000129.1:3002-7586 GCA_902799325.1 uncultured Ruminococcus sp.
GTGCTGTAGCGCAGTTCGCCGTTGTAATCGTCCTCAAAGATGAGGGCGTTATTTTTTTGAGCCCATTCAATCAGCTCCAAGCGGCGCGTGACGGGCATATTTTCGCCGTATATACCGGCGGCGTTGGGATTGATTAGAATGACATCGGGGGAATATTCTTTTAAAGAATGAACCGTCATGCCGTTTGCATCGGTTTCGGCATAAGCAATGCGATAGTTAAAGCTTTTGAAAATCAGCTCCGACTGCACAAAGCTGCCTTCCTCCATCACCACGGTCTTGCCGTAGCCAAGCAGCGAACACAGCAAATATAAAATTGCCTGCGTGCCCGCGCCCACAACAATGCTGTCCGCGCGCGCATTGGCGCTGCGCGTGCCGAGCGCGTATTTTTGCAGCGCCAGCCGCAGCGGTTCCTCGCCTTGGGAGTCGCCGTAGGAGGTCAAGAGATAGGTGCGGTTAATCACGTCTTTGATACATTTTTTCCATTCGGCAAGGTCTACAATGCTCTCATCAATGCTTTTGCCGCTGAAATCATAACGGTAAAAGCGGCTCTGCGGTGCAGGCGCGGACAGCGTGTCTCCGGGCTTTGGCTGCCGCTCAAATTTTGCGGCGACATAGTAGCCGCTCTGCGGCTTGTTGAGAATGTAGCCCTCGGCGCAAAGCTGTTCATAGGCGGCGCTGACGGTTGTTTTGGATATGTTCTTGTCGGCGCTGAGCTTGCGGATGGAGGGCAGCTTGCTGCCCTGCTTTAGGCTGCCGCTTTCAATTGCCTGCCGAATAGACAGGTAAATTTGGCGGTACATTGGCTTTTTTTCGCTTTTATTCGCCTGTATAAAGTCGTAGAGCATAGTATCACCTCAGGATAATTATACTTCAATGCAAAACTTATTGCAATATGGTTGAAATTTTTTCTATTTATTAGTATAATAATGATGTATGTGAAATTCTGGTATAAGAGGGATGACTATGAATACAACCACGAAAGCTTTTTTTGATTCCATGAAAGGGAAAACCGTTGCCTTTATCGGCATCGGCACCAGCAATCTGCCGCTGATTAAGCAGTTTGCCGACAAGGGCGCCAAGGTGCTCGCCTGCGACCGCAAGGATTTTGCGTCGCTGGGCGACAACGGCGTCAAGGCAAAGGAGTATGGCGCAGAGCTGATTTTGGGTGACGACTATCTGCAAAATATTCAGGCGGACATTGTGTTTCGCAGCCCCGGAACGCCGTTTTATAAGGAGGAGCTGTGCCGCCTGCGCGAAAACGGCACGGTGCTGACCTCTGAGATGGAGGTGTTCTTTGACCTCTGTCCGTGCAACACCATCGCGGTGACAGGCTCCGACGGCAAAACGACGACCACCACCATCATTTCCGAAATGCTCAAGGCGGCAGGCAAAACCGTGCACCTCGGCGGCAACATCGGCAAACCGCTCCTGCCCGAAATTGAAAACATTCAGCCTGACGACTGGGCGGTGGTGGAGCTTTCCAGCTTCCAGCTGATTTCCATGCGCAAAAGCCCGGATATTGCCGTTGTGACGAATCTCGCGCCCAACCATCTGGATATCCACAAGGATATGCAGGAATATATCGACGCCAAGAAGAACATTGTCCTGCACCAGAACGCCTTTTCCAAGGCGGTTCTCAACCTCGACAACGAAATTGCCGACAGCTTTTCGGAGAGCGTGCGCGGTCAGCTTGCCAAGTTTACCGTCAGGGAAACGCTCTTTAACGGCGCGTACCTCGACGGCACTAAGATTATTTACAGCGACTTCGGCAAGACGACCGAGGTGATGGACTACCGCGACATAAAGATTCCCGGTATGCACAATGTGGAAAACTACCTCGCCGCTATTTCTGCGGTGTGGGGCATTGTAGACGTGGATACCATCGTCAGCGTTGCCAAAACCTTCGGCGGCGTTGCGCACCGCGCCGAGTTTGTGCGCGAGTTTAAGGGCGTTAAATACTACAACGACTCCATCGCGTCCAGCCCCACCAGAACGGCGCTCGGCACGCTTTCGCTGTATCAGGAAAAAATTATCATCATCGCCGGCGGCTATGACAAGCACATTCCGTATGAGCCGCTCGGTCCTGTGATTAACGATAAGGTCAAGGTGCTGATTCTCCTCGGCGCCACCGCTCCCAAGATTGAAGCGGCGGTCAAGGGCGCGGAGAACTACAGCGCCGACGCGATAACCATTATCAATGTCACCAACATGGAAGACGCGGTTGCTGCCGCTGCGGAAAACGCGAAGGAGGGCGATATCGTTTCGCTGTCCCCGGCAAGCGCGAGCTTTGGCTTGTACCGTAATTTTGAGGAACGCGGCAATCATTTTAAAGCCATTGTCAACGGTTTGGAGTAAACAGCATGAATTTGGAATCCGTACTTTTTGAATTGTGCTCCGCTCACGGTGTTTCGGGCAGCGAGTCCGCGGTGTTTGAGGTGGTCAAAAAGCACCTCAAAACCGAAACGCACGTCACCGGCAGCAGCCTGACCGCATCGGCTTTATGATTACGGGCATCAACGACGAGGGCTTTGTCAAAATCGACAAGGTCGGCGGCGTTGACGCGCGCGTTTTGCAGGACACGGTGTTGGTGTCGGAAAACGGCTTATACGGCACGGTGTGCTGCCTGCCGCCGCACCTGACCGACGGCAACGAGGACAAGGCGACGCCGCTTGCCAAAACATGGGTGGATTTCGGCTTGCCTGCGGAGGAAGTAAAGCGTCAGCTTAGGCTTGGCGACACGCTGACCTTTGCCGCCAAGCCGCAAAAGCTGCTCGGTGACAAAATCACCTCTCCGGCGCTCGATGACCGCTGCGGCGTTGCGGCGCTGCTGCGCGCGGCGGAGCTGATTGACACGGAGGCATACAAGGTCATTTTGCTGTTCAGCGCGCAGGAGGAAACCTACGGCACCGGCGCCAAAACGGGCGCGTTTGCGTTTGATTTGGATGAAGCTGTCGCAGTGGACGTCAGCTTTGCGTCGCAGCCGGATGTTTCGGGACAGTACGGCAAAATCGAGCTGGGCAAGGGACCGATGATTTGCTTTTCCTCTGTGATGGACAGGAGAATGTCGCAAAAGCTGACAGAAGTTGCCAAGGAAAAGAATATTCCATATCAGCTTGAGCCGATTGCAGGCGCCACCGGCACCAACGGCGACCATATTGCCGTCAGCAAAAGCGGCGTAAAAGCAGCGGTGGTGTCGGTGCCGCAGCGCTATATGCACACGCCGTGCGAGGTGATTAGCTTTGCCGATGTAGAAAACACCGCGCGGCTGCTTGCCGCCTATATCAACTGCGGAGGTGCTTTCCGTGATTAATTATGAATTGGTGCATGCACTCTGCACAGCTAAGGGAATCTCCGGCGACGAAACCGCCGTGCGTTCCCTGATACTCAATGAAATCAAAGATTATGCCGACTGGCGCGTGGACGCGCTTGGCAATATATTGGTGCATAAAAAGGGAAAAAGCCCTGCCAAGGCGCGGTTGATGCTCTCCGCGCACATGGATGAGGTCGGTCTGATGGTGACGGACATCACCGCTGACGGCTTCTTGAAATTTGATGAGGTGGGCGGCATCGACAGGCGCGTGCTGCCCGGCAAGGCTGTCACAGTCGGCAAAAACCACATCCCCGGCGTTATCGGCGTCAAGCCGATTCACCTGTGCAAGGGGGAGGAGGCGCAGTCGATTCCTGCCTACAGCGAGATGTATATCGACATCGGCGCCGACAGTCAGGAGCAGGCGACGGAGGTTGTCGGCTACGGCGACAGCGTGTGCTATGACGCACCGTTTTTGCAAAATGAATACAGCTTGAACGCCAAGGCGATTGACGACCGCTTCGGCTGTTATGTGATGATAGAATTGATCAAGAGCGATTTGGAATATGACGCGGATTTTGCCTTTGTGGTGCAGCAGGAAGTCAAAGGCTTGAAGGATGGCAAGTACACGGTGGCCGTGAGCACGCAGGGCGGTGGCGGACAGAGCAAATACGAACTGTTCATCATTGGCGATAACGGCGAAAAGAAAACAGCACCGATTACAGACAATGGCTGGAATAAATGGCAGACGGTGGAAATCAAAGATGTGATTGTAAAAAATGGCAAAGCCACTATCGGCGTGGAAATGCAGGCCAATGCCGGAAACTGGGGTTCTATGGATAACTTTGAGTTTTATTTGCAGCAATAAATAGTGCAGCCCTCTCCCTGAAAACCTTTCCAAAAGGCGAAAACAAAGGGAGAGGGCATTTTCTTATAATGAAATCAAGGTTTTAAACTGAATAAAAAGAGGAGCGATAAAAATGAAATTACACAATACCAATGATATGCTGCGGGATGCCCAAAAGAACCATTATGCGGTGCCGGCCTTCAATATTCACAATCTGGAAACATTTCAGGTGGTGGTCGATACAGCCAATGAAATGCGTTCGCCGGTAATTATTGCCGCTACGCCATCTACGGTGCGTTATGCGGATAAAGATTATCTGGTGGCGCTTACGGGAACGGCTATGGAAAAGTATGATGTGCCCATGTCTTTCCATCTGGATCATCATGAGAATGTGGCGGAAATTGAACATACGGTGGCCGCCGGCTGCCGC
>CADCAD010000130.1 GCA_902799325.1 uncultured Ruminococcus sp.
AAATCAACGAGCTCTCCCCCGGCTTTGAGGAAATCCTCGAAACCACCGCCGGCTGCACGGTGACAAGCCACTGCGGTCCCGGCACGCTGGGCGTTTTGTTCGTGAGAAAATAAGGAGGCTTTTATGGCTGACAACACCCCCAAAACCCTGCGCAATCAAATGATGTACCAAATCTTCGTGCGCAACTACAGCAAGGAAGGCACCTTTGCACAGGTGGAAAAGGATTTGCCGCGCATTAAGGCGCTCGGCGCCGACATCATCTGGCTGATGCCCATTCACCCCATCGGCAGGGCACAGCGCAAGGGCAGCCTCGGCTCGCCCTACGCCATCAGCGACTACCGCGCCGTCAACCCGGAATTCGGCACCTTGGAGGACTTTCAGTCGCTCGTCGCCGCCATTCACGAAATGGGCATGAAATGCATCATCGACGTTGTGTACAACCACACCTCGCCCGACTCGGTGCTGAGAGAGGAACATCCCGACTGGTTCTTCCACAAGAGCGACGGCTCGTTTGGCAACCGCGTGGGCGACTGGACGGACATCATCGACTTAGATTATTCGAATAAGGAATTATGGCGCTATCAAATCGACACCCTGAAATACTGGGCGCAGTGGGTGGACGGCTTCCGCTGTGACGTTGCGCCGCTGATTCCCATCACCTTCTGGGAGCAGGCGCGCCGCGAGGTGGAGCAGGTGCGCCCCGGCGCGATATGGCTGAGCGAATCGGTTGAGCCGGGCTTTATCCTCTACATGCGCGCGCAGGGCTTGACGGCACATTCGGACGGCGAAATCTACCGCGCGTTTGATTTGAGCTACGACTACGACTGCTATGACGCGTTCAAAAGCTATTTCTACGGCAAGGGCAGCCTGCAAAGCTACGCGCAGGCGGTCAACCGGCAGGAAACCACCTACCCCGGCAACTATGTCAAGCTCCGCTTTTTGGAGAATCACGACGTCACGCGCGCACGATTTTTCATTCCCGATATTGCCGCGCTGCAAAGCTGGACGGCGTTTTGCTTCTTCCAAAAGGGCACGGCGCTGGTGTACGCCGGTCAGGAAAAGGCGGTGTCTCACCTGCCGAGCCTATTTGACAAGGACGACGTGTGCTGGGACGGCGCGGAAACCGTTGACCTCAGCGGCTTTATTGCGCAGCTTTCCGCCTTGAAAAAGAACCCCGTCTTTACCGACAGCACCTATCATGTCGAAGCGGTCGGCGAAAACGCCTTGGCAGCCTACCATGAAAAGGACGGCAAAAAAGCCGTCGGCGTATTCCCGCTGCAGGGGCAGACCGCGTTTGTGCCGGTCGATTTGCCCGACGGCGTGTATACCGACGCGCTGACGGACGGCACGGTTGAGGTATTCCGCGGCGGCATGCAGTGCTTCGGAAAACCGATTATTATTCTTTCATAGCAATAAAACGAGGGGCATGCCACGAGCATGTCCCTCAGCTTGTTGAAAACTCACTTTTCTATTGTGATGAATGTGACCGCTGACGTTAGATACTTGGAAATACAACAAAACGCAGAAAAACGGTGGGTCAAGCCTTAGTAAAAATCTAAAGTTTGACGCGCCGGCAGCGTGACGCTGCACTCAGTCCGCCTTTGGAGAATTGAGCGATTCAACAAAACGCTGAAAAACGGCGAGCCAAACCAAAGCATATCGCTAAGGCTTGACGCGCCGTTGCACTATTTTTCTATTAACTTAAACGTTGCCAAAGGCGCCATCAAAAATCCCAGTTGTGCCAGACGTTTTGGATGTCGTCGTTGTCCTCGAACATGTCGAGCATTTTCTGCATTTTAACGGCGGTTTCATCGTCCTCGATCTTGGTGTAGGTGGAGGGAACCATCTCCAGCTCCGCCGAAGCGAAGGTGTAGCCCAGCTTTTCCAAATCGTCGCGCACGGCGCTGAAATCCTCGGGCTCGGTGTAGATGGTAAAGATATCCTCGTCCGCCTCAAAGTCGGATGCGCCGACCTCGAGCGCGTCGCTCATCACGGTGTCCTCGTCCTTATCCAGCTCCTCGCGCTCGATGACGATAACGCCCTTTTGCGAGAACATAAAGCTGACGCAGCCCTGCGTGCCCATGTTGCCGCCGAATTTATCAAAGTAATGTCTGACCTCGCCTGCGGTGCGGTTGCGGTTGTCGGTCAGCGCCTCTACGATAACGGCGACGCCGTTGGGGCCGTAGCCCTCATAGGTGACCGCTTCATAGTTGGTGGAATCGCTGTCGTTGGCTGCTTTTTTGATGATGCGCTCAATGTTGTCATTGGGCACGTTTGCCGCCTTTGCCTTGGCGATGGTGTCCTTCAGCTTGGAGTTGACGGACGGATCCGCACTGCCGCCGGTTTTGATGGCAACAATCAGCTCTCTGCCGATTTTGGTGAAAACCTTGGCGCGCGCCGCGTCGTTTTTACCCTTTTTCTGCTTGATGGTACTCCATTTGTTATGTCCTGACATAGTATCATTCCTTTTCCTGTTTATCTTATTTAGTATAGCACAAGGCGAATTTGGTGTAAATAAGGGTTACAACTCTGTAATCTTTCGGATGATAACAAATAGCAGGCTGCGCAAAACAGCCTGCTAACCTTAGTTCTTTTTGAATACCGTATCGTTTTCCACCAACTGACCGGTTGCCGGGTCGAGCGCCTGCACATATAAATGCAGCTCGTCGCCGTCCACCTTGTATTTGAGCGAATTGTCAATGCGGCTCATATAGATGGTGCTGGTTGACAGCACGCCGTCCTTGCAGTTGTAGATACCGCTGATTTTATTGATGCTGCCGGGCACGCCGTTGTTGCCGGCGGTTCTGGCTTCCATGGTGTAGGTGCCGTCGCTGCTGAAATCATAGACGGTGGAGCCTGCCTC
>CADCAD010000131.1 GCA_902799325.1 uncultured Ruminococcus sp.
CCGCCGCCGTCCGCCATCCACGGGAGCAAGAAAATTAATACAAAGTAAAAGCTGACGCTGAAGCCGTTGGTGCAGCAGGCGATGACCACCGCCGTCATGCCGAAGGTGATCAGCAGCGTGCCGAACAGCGCATAGGCAAGATTCATAAAATGCAGCTTTTGATAGTACAGCAGGCTGACGGCAAACGCCGCCATCAAAAAGAGGTAGGTCAAAACATACGCAAAGCTGCCGTGCGTGACAAGATTCGGCATCAGCACCGCGTAAATCATGCAGACGAGCGCCAGCGGAACACAGCTGAGCAGCCGCCTTGCATACAAATACTCACCCACCATCAGCATGGACGCCAAACCAACCACAATACCCATCAGGGGATTCCAAATTTCGGACAGCAGCATAATGGCTGCCACCGCCGGAATTCCGATAGCCGCTGTCAACAAACGCGGCTTCAACGACTTCATAATAACTCCATCACCTTTCTGTCCGCCCCACTCTCCAAAAGGGCGGCGTCACCGGGGTTACACCCCGCCGTAGCGCCTGTTGCGCTGCGCATAAATTCTCAATGCCTCATCCAAATCCGATTTTTGGAAGTCCGGCCAAAGCTTGTTCATAATCACAAATTCCGTATACGCCGCCTGCCACAGCATGAAATTGGAGATACGGTACTCTCCGCTGGGGCGAATAATCAAATCCGGATCGGGCTGTCCCGCCGTATACAGATAATCCGAGAACAGCGTCTCGTCGATGGCGCTCTCCTCCACCCTGCCGCTTTTGACGTCGGCGCAAAGGTTTTTGACGGCGCGCACAATTTCATCGCGGCTGCCGTAGTTCATCGCAATATTCAGCACCATGCCGTCGCGGCTTTTGGAGCTCTCCTCGTTTTCGCGCATCAGCGCCTGCAGCTCGGGCGAAAAGCCGCTTTTGTCGCCAATGAAGCGCACGACAATATCGTCGTCCTTGAAGTCGGACAGCGCCTCCTCCAAATACGACTTGAACAGCTTCATCAGCGAGCCCACCTCATCCTCCGGGCGCTTCCAGTTTTCGGTGGAAAACGCATAGACAGTGAGGTATTGAATACCTATTTCGGAGCAGTAGCGCGTGATGGTGCGGAAGGTCTGCGCGCCCTCGCGGTGACCAGCCTTGCGCGGCAAGCCGCGCTTTTTTGCCCATCTGCCGTTGCCGTCCATAATGATACCGACATGCTTCGGCAGCACCGGCTGCTCCGACGGCAAATCTATTTTTCGTTTTTTTGTAAAGAACGGCAAGCCCATCTTACAGCTCCAGCAGCTCTTTTTGCTTGTCAGCGGAGGTCTTGTCGATTTTCTTGGTAAACTTATCGGTCAAATCCTGTGTTTTCTTCTCGGCGGTCTTGAGGTCGTCCTCAGTGATTTCGCCGCTCTTTTTCATTGCCTTGAGCTTTTCAATGGTGTCGCGGCGGACATTGCGCACCTGCACCTTGGTGTCCTCGGCAATTTTCTGTACATCCTTGACGATTTCCTTACGTCTGTCCTCGGTGAGAGGCGGAAACACCAGACGAATCAGCTTGCCGTCGTTCATGGGATTGATGCCGATGTCGGACTTCTGAATCGCCTTCTCAATCTGTCTGAGTATCGAAGCGTCCCACGGCTGGATGGTCAGGGTTCTTGCCTCGGTGACGGAAACCGCCGCCAGCTGGTTAACGGGTGTGGGCGCACCATAATAATCCACCTTTACCTTATCCAGCACGGCAGGATTCGCTCTGCCTGCTCTGATTTCGGAAAATTCCTGACACATATGGTCATATCTTCTGCCCATTCTTTCCTCTGCTTTTTTCAGTTGTTCCTGCATAATAAACGCCTCCTAAATCAATAATGTTAAAAAATTATTCTGCTTCACTTGAAACAACGGTGCCGATGTTTTCACCGCAGACAGCGCGGTAAATGTTCTCGGGATCTTCAATGCTGAACACGAGAATCGGCAGGTTGTTGTCCTTGCACAGCGCGGACGCGGTGCTGTCCATCACTGCCAAATCCTTGCTGAGCACCTCATGATAGGAAATGCTGTCGTACTTCTTCGCGTTGGGATTGGTTTTGGGATCGCTGTCATACACGCCGTCTACCATCGTCGCCTTCATGATGATGTCGGCATCAATTTCCACCGCGCGCAGCGCAGCCGCCGTGTCGGTGCTGAAGAACGGGTTGCCGGTGCCGCAGCCGAAGATGACCACCTTGCCCTTTTCCAAATGTGACACCGCCTTGTTGCGGATATACGGCTCCGCGACCTGGTGCATGGCGATAGCGGTCTGCACGCGCACGTCCAGTCCGAGCTGCTCCAAAGCGTCACAAACGCCGAGCGCGTTGATGGTGGTGGCGAGCATGCCCATGTGATCGGCACGGGTTCTGTCCATCTCTCCCGAGCTTCTGCCGCGCCAAAAATTGCCGCCGCCGACAACGATGGCAACCTGCACGCCTGCGTCCACACATTTTTTGATCGGTTCACAAATTTTCACGACGGTGTCAAAGTCAATTCCGTGCTTTGCCTCGCCTGCGAGGGACTCGCCGGAAAGCTTCAACAAAATTCTCTTATATTTCGGTTGCATACATAACACCTCATTATCTATAGTTATTTAATATTATACTATATCTTGACGGCAAAGTAAAGAAAAAACACTAAATATTTTACCAGCCTTTGGAAAAGTTCATTTTATAAAATTAGTATAACACGGTCGGTGGAGAAATTTCCTAAACAGCAAAAAGAGATGTGCCGCAGCACATCTCTTCAGGCTGTAGAAAAAGTCCGTATGTGATTTTTTCAGAACAACATTTGACAAAGTGAAAGCCTCCTCCGTGGTGGAGGAGGTGGCGCGCCGCAACGCGG
>CADCAD010000132.1 GCA_902799325.1 uncultured Ruminococcus sp.
ACTACCGGTAAGGGCAAGCCCTTACCCTACAGGTTATATATTGAAACCTTGCAGATAAATCCAACCTTTCGGCAAAACTCAACCTCTCCATAACATTGTAGTGACAGCCCTCGCGGCTGTCATTTTGCCGCTCTGCGGCAAACGCGGAAAGCGGAATGATAGTATTAATCGTCAAATAAGCGCGATAAACGCCGACATGGTGCCGCGCCTGCCCTTGGTTGCGCGGTGGCTCCACAGCAGGTCGCTGTTGCAGTTGGTGCACAAGTCGGACAGCGTGATATTTTCCTCCGGCACGCCTGCCGCCATCAAAATGCGGCGGTTGGCTTCGAGCAGGTTGAGCATAAACTTGCCGCCGCCCTTTTCAAAGACAAACGTCTCCGTCGGCAAATCCGTCAGCGCCAAAAACTGCGACGCACACGGCTCGTCTACCTCATAGCAGCACACGGAGATGGCAGGTCCCACGGCGCAGCGCACATCCTTTGGCGCGGTGCCGTAGCACGCCTGCATTTTTTGCAGCACCCTTTCTCCTATTCTGCCGACCGTGCCGCGCCAGCCGGCATGCGCCAAGCCGACCGCCTTGTTTTTGCAATCGACAAAAAACAGCGGCGTACAGTCGGCATAGTAGGTCACGAGCGTCACCGCCGGATCGTTTGTCACCAGCGCGTCCACGCTTTCCATGTCGCGCGGCTTATAAATGCCCACGCCGCGGTCTGCCGCCGTCACGGCGCGCACAAAGGTGTGGTGATCCTGCGCGGAGGCGACAAGGCTGTCGAAGTCAAAGCCTGCGCTGCGGCAAAAGCGCTTGTAGTTTTCGGTGACATGTTCGGGGTTGTCGCCGCGGTTGAACGCCGTGTTCATGGACGTAAACTCGCCCTGTGAAACGCCGCCGAGCCGGGTGGAAAAGGCATGGTTGATGAATGATATTTCCGAAAGAGAATTATAAGTGAGATACGGCACCGTGTCCGCATGGTGCAAGGTCATGGTTTTGGATTGAAATTTCATATTACCCTCCTGTTTGGTATTGAAAGACCGCCGCAAATGTGGTATAGTATTATTATACGAGGTGATGGCATGAAAAACAAGCTTTTCGGAAAAAATATTAAGCCCGACTGCCGCTACTGCGCCTTTTCCGCCAACGGGCAGGGCGGCACCGGCTGTCAAAAATCCAAGGAGCTAAAGGACGGCAAGTGCCGCAGCTTTAGCTATGATCCGCTCCTGCGCGTGCCCGTGTCCGTTTCCATCAGCGGCAACTTTACAGCGGACGATTTCAAATTATAAGGTATACACACAGCAAAAAGCTGACACAAACTCATTTTGAGCTTTGCGTCAGCCTTTTTTCTATATAGGAAACTTTTCCGTCCCGCCGTTCATGAAACACATCGACAAGATGTATTGTTCCAAAGGCGGACAAGAGCGTCCGCGACGCCGTCCGCGACGCCGTCCGCGACGCCGTCCGCGACGCCGTCCGCGACGCCTTATTTGTACCACTTAATAAAGAAAGCATCGCCATGATTTTCATCGTCGTAAAACGACGAATCAGTACCCAGCAAATACTGGTTATCACCGACATAAACGCAGCGCGCGTCCCACGACGCCTTCGGGAAGCTGTAGTCGTCAACAACAATGATTTTTCCGTTTTCCACGCGGAAATTGAGCAAGCCTACCGATTCTGTTTCATCATTCCATTTGTGGTAAGGCAATGTGTAATCGCCCCGCTCGTTATTCACCACCAGCGCGCGCGGATTATACTGCACCACGGAGTCATAGTTCTTAAAGATTTTCTCGTCCAGCGCCTTGGGGTTCGCCTTGTCGGACACGTCAAAGAGCACCAGCTTCAAGCCGTCGGTCATCTGCATATCAGCAACAGCCGGGTCCTCATCGCCGTAAAGATCGGCAATGGATGACGTGTTGTAGCCGATACCGAGCAAGGTGTTGTCATCTACGGGAATCAGCATCGTGGAGAAGCCGTCGATTTTCAGCTCGCCCAAAACAGTGGGCTTTTCGGGATTTTTCAGGTCGATCACGAACAGCGGATCGGTCTGCTGATAGGTGATCACATAGGCGGTATCCTCGATGTAGCGCACCGCCTGAATCATTTCGCCCGGAGCAATGCCGGCGACCTCGCCGATTTGCTGCAAATCCTTGTCGAGTACAAACAGATGGTTGGCGGTTTCTCTGCCGTTGCCGGTGGCAATCGTGGTGGTGGCAACACGGAGGTTGCCCTCGTATTCGTCAAGCGCGTACTGGTTGCTGATCATGCCCTTCACCCTGCCGTCAGCCGCAAAGTCGATATCCTTTTCCAGGCTGAGCTTGATGATATGGGTATCGCTGGGAGAATAGAAGAAGGGCAAAAAGGCGGTGACATAATCGGCGGACGCGCGGTTAAAGGACGCATCGGTCAGGGTATCGTAGGCTTCCTGCGTATACTCCGGCGCGGTGATATAGAGGTTGTCGCGGTTGCAGTAGACGGTGCCGGCGGAACCGAGAATCGCCTTGGTGGTGTGATCGCCCTTGTCGGTGTCGAACCTGCTGACCAGCAAAAAGCTGCAGTCTGCCGGACATTCCACGGAATACACGCAGTCCACGGGCACCTGCTGCGCCACAGCGGAATCAGCGGTTGCCGCGCTGCCGTCATAGACGACGGGCACATCGTTTTCATCACGGAAGCCCTGATTGGAAACAAGGTACAATGTGCCGTCAATCATGCGCGAGTCCACATAAAAGCCGCTCTGTGAAAAGCTGTCGAGCAAGCGGATATTCGCCTTGTCGGACACGTCATACACATACGCTGCGGTATCAGAAGTATAGTTGTCATCCATGGATGATTTGACTGTTTCGCCCAGCACGACCAGCTTGTCGCCGTAGAGATAAAAGTTGTCGATATAGCTCTCCGCATTTTCATTTTCATTGTCACTGTCAATGGAAATCGTGCCGACCTTCTTGGCATTTTCCCCGTCGGCGGTAAAGATAAAAATTGTATCGCTGTAACCCCCTCTGCTGTAAATGAATGTGCCGTCGGTTTTGACCGTATCGGCTTCGTCCACGCCGACATGCTGCACATACGTGCTGTTATGCTTAAATCCGCTGCCGCCGATTTCCATCGCAACACCGCCGGCGCCTGCGGAATAGCTGTCAAACTCGCCTGCATATACATCGCCAAAGCTGTTGTTGTTTTCTTGTGCGGTCAGCGCGTCGCGCATGAGCGCCTTGAGTTCATCCACATTTTTAAAGCCGCGCAGTCCTGCCGCCGTATGGTAGGCGGTCAGCTCCTCCGGCTGCGGTTGGTTGCCGAACACGTTGGTAAAGGTGAACGCCCCTGCTGTCACCAGCGCCACCGCTGCGGCTGCCGAAACGCCTGCGGCGATACGCTTTTTGCTCTTTTTAGGCGGCAGCATTTCCACAGGCGCGGCATTGTTGAGCTTTTCGAGGAGCAGCTCCTCGTTGAGGGCGTCGGGCGCGTTGACGCCGCTGTTGTCGAATTTTTCTTTTATAGAATCAAAATTAGTATCTTTCATATCCGTCACTCCAAAAATGTTTTCATTTTTGCCAGTGCGCGCGACAGCTTTGAACGCACCGTCGCGTGCTTGATGCCGAGCAGGTCGGCGATTTCACGGGTTTTGTAGCCCGACACCACCGACAGCAGCACGATATCCCTGTCCTCGGGCGAAAGGATGGCAAGCGCCTCCTCCAGCTCCGGGGCGAGGTGGATTGGATTGTCCGCCGGAACCTCGGTGCCTTCTATGCTCTGCTCTATGCTGCGGACGCTGTTTTGCGTCAGTATCCGGCAGCACTCGCGGTAGAGAATTTTGAACAGCCATGCCGAAAACGCCTTTTCGTTTTGCAGCAGCGCCACGCCGGTGTAGGCTTCGGTCACGCAGTTGCCGACCGCGTCCTGCGCGTCCTGCACGTTGCCGAGCTTGAAATAGGCATAGCGAAACAGCTTGTCTTTATAGGTCAGGTAGAGCTGCGCAAACGCCTGCTTGTCCCCTGCCCGGGCTTTTGTGATGATGTCTGTTCCGTTCATAGTAGCCTCCAACGATATCGTTCAATTATATAGTGCGGATTCCGGCAGGTTTTGTTGCAAGAAAAAAACATTTTTTCTTTTTTTGTTATTAACTCAACTTTCCCACTTCAAATTCGCAGATACTTACGAGAACAAATTGTAGGGACAGCCCTTGCGGCTGTCCGGCAGTAGCGGCAGGATTTCATCTA
>CADCAD010000133.1 GCA_902799325.1 uncultured Ruminococcus sp.
CCCTACATCAAGGGACTGGATTTGATGGTGCAGGCGTTTGGGCTGGAAAAGGATTTTTTGGCAGCGCACCATTGTTCGCTGCACATCTACGGCACCACCGATGACCGCGGCTATTCCCATGCATCCGAAATGCGCACCCTGACAGAGCAGTCGGGCGCGCAGGAGTTGATTACACTGCACGACGCGGTTTTCGGCGAAGAAAAGCTACGTGTGCTGCTGGACACGGACGTCTTTATCCAAACCTCGCGCAGCGACGGCATGCCGATGGGCGTGCTGGAGGCGCTGAGCTGCGGTCTGCCCTGCCTTGTGACGGAGGGCACCACGCTGGCAAAAAAAATCAGCGCGGAAAACGCCGGCTGGGACGGCGGCACCACGGCGGCAACCATCGCCAAGGCGCTGCGCCGTGCTGTCAGCGACCGCGAACGCTATGCAGCCATTTCCGACAACGCCCTGCGCGTCGGCAAAGAATATAACTGGGACAGCGCTGCCCAAACCGCAATAGCGCATTATCAAGATTTATTAAAGGAGCGATAACGCTTTGGTATTAAAATTCAACAAAGACAAAGCGGCAAATGTGCTTCTGATTGCCTTTCTGGTATTGATTTTCTTCGGAAAGATACTGAGAATCGGTCTTGTGCTTTTCTACCCTGCCATTATCTGTGCATTCGTTGCTATTTGCCTGGGCGACAACAATTTCCGGGTGGGCACGTGCCTGATGCTGGTGCCGAATATCCGTGTGTTTGACGGTCTGCAAATCAGCTTTATCATCAATGTGCTGATTGCGCTGCCGGTATTCGCCTATATTCTGGAAACGAAGCGCATCAATTTTACGGCGTTGATGCACGTATTAATTATAGGAACATGGGATTTGATGCACGCGCTGGCGTTCAATCAGGCAAATCAGATTTTGGCTAATTTCAGTACGGTGATTATCCTGTATTATGTGGAATGTGTGCTGACCGACAGCGCGGTCAAGCTGAACTACTCCGAAATTGCCCGAAAGTTTTCCTTCGGCTGTTTGTATTCCGGCTTGGTGTTCATGCTGTATATGGCGCTGTATGGCTCCATGCCGCTGTTTACCTATATTTCGCTTTGGCGTCTGTCGGGCTTTGCAGGCGATCCCAACTACTACTCGCTGTATGTATGCGTTGCCATCGCCATGCTGTTCATCATCGCCGAAAAGCACAAAATACGCGACTATATCTATCTGTTTACGATGATAGGCATTACGCTGCTGACCGCTTCCAAAATGTCGCTGGTCACGATTCTGATTATCCTGATTTACTTTGTGATCCGCTCCCTGTACGGTATTCTCTCCGCCAGCAACCGCTTTGCGCGCCGCGTGGTGCTCATCGGCGCCGCCTTGGGTGCGATATTCAGCGGACGCATTGTGGACTCCATCAACAACACGCTTGATTCAGTCCTTCTATACGAACGAGATTTTCACCCACCCGATGCTGCTCCTGTTCGGCTATGGTCTGCAATATAACGAAACCGACATTTACAAGGGTTTTCAGCATATTGCGCACAACACCTATTTGGACGTTATTTTGTCATGGGGACTGGTCGGCGTGGTGATTCTGTTTGCGGTCTTTTTCAGAATAGTGAAAATGATGAACAAAAACCGCCTCGAGCGGCTCACCGTCAATCATTTTCTGCCGATGATAGTAACCGGCGTAACCTTCTTTGCGCTGAGCTGTTTAAGCGCCACCATGTTCTGGTGGATTATCTGCGCGGCGCTGCTGCCCTTGGAAGGACTGTACTCCGATGAAACCGCTTATATCCTGCATCGTTCCCGTTTACAACGTAGAAAATTTCATTTCAACGTGCATGGCGTCGCTCACGGCGCAAACGTATCCTGAGGTTGAAATTATACTGATTGACGACGGCTCAACCGACAGCTGTCCGGCAATCTGCGACGAATACGCAAAGAAGTATGCCAATGTCCGCGTGATTCACCAGCAAAACAAGGGCTTGTCCGGCGCACGCAACGCCGGCATCGACGCCGCAAAAGGCGATTGGCTTACCTTTGTGGACAGCGACGACACCGTCAGTCCGCAGATGTCGGAACGGCTGTACTGCCTGGCGGAAGAAACCGGCGCCGATATTTCGTCCGCCGCCATGGCGGACGGAAAGCCAACGGAACCGGCTATGACGCCGCAAAAGGCGCTGGCATATCTTCTGCGGGAAAACACGTCGCTGAGCACCTCTGCCTGTGGCAAGCTGTTCAGGAAAGAGCTGTTCGAGCAGCTCCGTTTTCCCGAAGGCATATGGTTTGAGGACTACGCCACCGTTCCCCTGCTGTTTGACAGGGCGAAAAAAATCGCCCACACCGGCGAACGGCTTTACCATTACCGCGACGAAAACGCGGACAGCATTATGCGCGCCGCCTTTTCCGACCGGCGGCTGGAATATTTTACCGTTTCCGACACCATCGAAGCCTTTTTATCGGAAAAGTATCCCGATTTGATACAATTCGCACGTACGCGCCGCACGCGCTACGCGATTTCCTTTTACAAGCAATGGGCGCAGGCAGGCGGCAAAACCGCCGCCGGAAAAACGCTCGTCCGATATATACGCAAGGGAATTCTCCCCTATCTGTTGACACCCTACAAGCTGACAAGCAAGGCATACGGACTGCTGATTGCCGTCTGTCCGCCGCTTGCGGTCAGGCTGTTTCGGCGGTAAGGGACGAAAGCTTCCTACACAAGGATGTACCGCTAACCGATACGATTAAGAAGGAACCCCTATGATTTCAAAGCTCAAAACTAAATATACCTCTCTCCCGGTTCAGGTGAGAGCGTCCCTGTGGTTTTTGGTTTGCACCTTTATGCAGAAGGCGATTTCGGTGATTTCCACACCGATTTTCACCCGTCTGCTCACCACCGAGCAGTACGGTGAATACAACGTCTTTCAGTCATGGCTGGGCATTATCACCGTCATTGTCACGCTGAATATCAGCGCCGGATTTTTCCTGCAGGGCATGGTCAAATATGAAAAAGACGCGGACGTCTACGCCTCCACCATGCAGGGACTGACGCTCGCGCTCTGCACCGCCTGGACGGTCATCTATTTCATCTTCCGCGGCTTCTTTAATCCGCTGCTCAACCTGAACACGCCGCAAATGCTCTATATGCTGATTATCATTTGGACGACGGCGGCGTTCTATTTCTGGTCAACCGAACAGCGCGTCCAGTACCAATACCGCCTGATGGTGGGCATTATTGCCATTGTCGCCTTTGCGCAGCCGGCGCTAGGCGTGGTGCTGGTCATTTTTTCCGACGCCGACTACAAGGCTACCGCCCGTATTTTGGGCATCGTGATTGCCAATCTCGCCGCCTACAGCTGGTGCTTCTTTATTCAGATGAAGCGCGGCAAAAAATTCTTTTCCAAGAAATACTGGATTTACGCGCTGAAGTTCAACCTGCCGCTGGTGCCGCACTATCTGTCGCAGACCGTGCTGTACAACGCCGACCGCATCATGATCAGCCGCTACATCAGCGAAAGCAAGGCAGGCATCTACAGCCTTGCCTACTCCGTGGCGGTGCTGATGACGATGGTGAACGCTTCGCTCAACCAGACGCTTGGACCGTGGGTGTACCGCAAAATCAAGGAGCGCAAGGTGAAGGAGATCGCCGGCGTGGAGTACTCCGCCATGCTGATTATCGCCGCCGCCAACATCCTGCTAATTATGCTGGCGCCCGAGGCAATTGCCATCTTTGCGCCGCCCGAATACAGCGAGGCAATCTGGGTGGTGCCGCCCGTTGCGATGGGCATGTTCTTCATGTTTATGTACGACATGTTTGCGGCGTTCCAGTTCTACTTTGAAAAATCGTGGTTCATCATGCTGGCAAGCGTCATCGGCGCTGCGCTCAACATTGTGCTGAACTACTTTTTCATCAGTCCGCAGTGGCTCAACCTCGGCTATATGGCGGCAGGCTACACCACGCTGATTTGCTATATGCTGTACGCCTTCGGGCACTATGTGTGCATGCGCTGGGTGTGCCGCAAGCACCTCGACGGCGCACGCGCTTACGATCCCAAGGTGCTGCTCGGCGTTTCCATTTGCTTTGTCACGGCAGGCATGCTGCTGATGACCACC
>CADCAD010000134.1 GCA_902799325.1 uncultured Ruminococcus sp.
CTTGGCGCAGATGGCGCGTGCCGCCGGCATGCACCTGATCCTCGCCACACAGCGCCCGACCGTCAACGTCATTACGGGCTTGATCAAGGCGAATGTGCCGAGCCGTATCTCTCTCAAGGTCAGCTCCAACATGGATTCGCGCACGATCCTCGACGTCGGCGGCGGCGAAAAGCTGATAGGACGCGGCGATATGCTCTTTTCACCGGTCGGCGCACCCAAGCCGATCCGCGTACAGGGCTGCTACGCCTCCGAGGAAGAGATCGAGGGCGTGACCGCCTACATCAAAAAATCCGCCAGAGCCGAGTATAACGCTGAGATCGAGGAGAATATCAAGCGGATCGAAGCCGAGGGCATCGGCAACGGCAAGAAGGGCGCCGACACAGGCGACACCGACGACATCCGTCTGGACAGCAAGATGGAGGAAGCGATCCAGTTTGTCATTGAATCGGGACAGGCGTCCACCTCCATGCTGCAAAGGCGCCTGAAGGTCGGCTACGCGCGTGCCGGCAGAATGATAGACGATATGGAGCAGCTCGGCATTGTGGGACCTCACCAGGGCAGCAAGCCGCGCGACGTGCTGATGACCTACAATGAATGGCTCGAGCGCCGCAATGTGCTCCAAAATAACGGGTAGGGGAGCGGTGATGATGTTGACTGAACTGCTGCGTTGTCCGGTCTGTGCCTGTTCGCTGCACGCCGAAGGCCGCACGCTGCGCTGTGAACGCGGCCACAGCTTTGACATAGCCAAGGAGGGCTACGCCAACCTGCTGCTCTCGGGCAAGCCGGGCGACAGCAAGGGCGACAATAAGGAAATGGCGCGTTCGCGCAGAGATTTTTTGAACAAGGGCTACTACGAACCGCTGGCAAGGGCGGTCGCCGACTGTGCGGAGGCATACACCGCCGACGGCGACAGCGTGCTCGACATCTGCTGCGGCGAGGGCTATTACACCAACTACCTCTCCGCGCGTTTGCCGCGTGCGTACTACGGCTTTGACATTTCCAAGAATATGGTGCGCCTTGCCGCAAAACGGCGCTGCGCCACCTTTTTTGTGGCTAATATCGCGTCTATTCCCGTCAAAGACGCATCGGTCAGGTTCGCGTTCCACCTGTTTGCGCCGTTCCATGCGGCGGAATTCGGGCGCGTACTGCAACAGGACGGCGTGCTGCTCACTGCCATACCGGGCAAAGACCATCTCTACGGCTTGAAGCAGGCGCTCTATGACACGCCGTATCGCAACGACGAACAGCCGCCGCAGGCAGAGGGGCTGACGCTGACGGACACCATCCGCGTCAAGAGCCATATCAGTTTGAACACGCCGGAGGAGATCCGTGCGCTGTTCCAAATGACGCCATACTGCTATCACACGCCGACAAGCGGCATGCAGCGGCTGGAGGCGCTAAAAGCGCTGGAAACGGATATTGAATTCGTTTTACTGTTATATAAAAAATAAAGGACGGTCAGCTCACAGCGAGCTGACCGTTTTGCAATTGAAATCATTCTGTTTTTTCTCTGATAAGGCTGTAGCCCTGTGAATCCGAATCGAGCTCAAGATACTGGTCGGACAGCGTTTGGCGCAGCTTGTAGGAGAAGGTGATGGTGCTTTGCCAGGAGTTCAGGCAGATGTCCACCGTCTTTTTTGCCTCGTCCACCGAGTAGGTGCCCTCGGAGCTGCTGTTCTCGGACTTGCTCGCCAGCAGGCATTTGTTCTTGCCGTCAAACGTCCAGCGCCAGTCGTTGGCGCCCTGCGCCGACTTCCAGGTGCCCTCAATGGAGCTGTTGGCGTTGTTGTTCAAACCGAGCTCCTCGTTGAAGTAGCTCACGGCGCCGTCCTTGAGCTTGCTGAGGTCGCCGTCATAGTTGAATTCGCTCTCAAGATAGCTCTTTGCGTTACTTACAATTTTGTTACCGGTGTCCTGCAAATTTTGTGCGCAACCGCCTAAAGTTATCAAAGAGGTTACAGCCGCCAAGCAGGCTGCAACAGCAAATAAACCCTTTTTCATCCTAAAACCTCCGTGTTTTTGTATGATTTGATTATAGCATCACAGCGGCAAAATAATCTTCCTTATTGGAAAAATAACGTTTTTTCTTTGTGAAAAATCAAGCAAAAAAGCGCATTTTTCGCGTTACAAAACGGTTAAATTTTCTTTAAAAAATTTTTTATCCGAAAAATAACGTCCAAATCCGCCCTAAAACACTATATATTGTGAAATGTGTAACAAATTGACCTGTATAGTGTATAAATGTTCGGCAAAATAAGATTTGACTTTTTTTTACAAAAGTGTTACAATAATACCGGTTACATGAGTGTAACCGGTGAGATAGCATGAATATCTATGGGATGAAAATAAACCAATCTTCGGAAAGGATGATTATTTGAAACGCAACCTATTCAAGAGGATCTCTGCGGTTGTCGTTACTACTGCAGTCTTGTTTACAACTGTTTTTTCGCTATCCATTGTTACAAAGGTGTCCGCGGCGACCTTTACGCCCAGACTCACGGCGCCTTCCTACGACAACAAGTATTATTATAACGGCAATTACAATATCTTCTATTCCGCAGGCTACGGCATGCCCAACTGCACCTGCTACGCCTACGGCAGAGCCTATGAGATTCTCGGTTATGAGCCTGACCTCTCCTGGGGCAGCGCTTATATGTGGTATGATTATAACCGCACCTACGGCTACTATGATTACGGCCAGACACCCAGAGTCGGCGCCATCT
>CADCAD010000135.1 GCA_902799325.1 uncultured Ruminococcus sp.
GTATTATTGTTCACAAACTTATTATACCACAACAGGCACATAACCGTCTATGCTTTCGGTTATGTGCCTGTCTGTTTTTGGGGAGTGTTTTTTCACAGCTCCTTTTGCTGTATCTTTTTTAATTTTCTTCTTCGAGCGCTTCCATAAAGTAGAGCCGCGCCGCAAAATCCGGGAACACACGCACCTTGTCGTTAAAGCCGGTGCCGCCGAACAT
Source organism: uncultured Ruminococcus sp. (assembly GCA_902799325.1). Classification (GTDB taxonomy): domain Bacteria; phylum Bacillota; class Clostridia; order Oscillospirales; family Acutalibacteraceae; genus Ruminococcoides. The sequence goes on from CADCAD010000135.1 coordinate 215, forward strand.
CGGGCTGAGCGCCACGCCGCTGCGCATGAGCTGCTCGCCCGAAGCCGTATAGGCATCGGTTTCGCCGTCCATTTTGACGCGCTTGGCAATCACATTATGCAGCAGCGAATCCTGCTTGATGTGAATGGGCGCCACCGTGTTAATCAGGCTGCCGAACAACTTGACGTTCACGTGCTCGGGGCGGTTATAGAACTTGTATTTCGTTTGTGCGTCGAGTCCGCGCGCAACCAGTCGCTGCGTCTGCGTATTGGGCGTAATCAGCTCCTGCAGCAGCAGCGCCACCGCGTATTTTTTCGTCGGCGACACACACATCCACTGGTGCAGATTGCCCTCCTGCAAACGGTAGAACTGCCCGTTTTGCAGCACCTTACGCCAGCGCTTGTACAGCGCAATCTGCTCCTTGATTTTCTGCTTTTGCTCCGCGCTTAAATCGCGCACGTCATATTCATACCCGAGCATGCCGAACGCCGCCACGGCAAAGCGTGTTTCGAGCGGTGTTTCGCGCAGAGTTTGATGGTTGGGGCTGGCGCTGACATGCGCACCGACACAGGACAGCGGATAGCCGTAGCTGTAGCCCTCCTGAATGTGCGCGCGGGAAATGGCGTCGGTGTTGTCGCTGCCCCAAATCTGCGGAAAATAACACAGGATTCCCAAATCAAAGCGGTTGCCGCCGGAGGCACAGCCCTCAAAGAGGATATCGGGAAATTGCTCTGTCAGCGCCTTCATCACGCGGTACAAGCCCATGATGTAGCGGTGCGCGGTTTCGCCCTGCCGCTCGGCAGGCAGATAGGGCGAGAATACGTCGGAAAAAATGCGGTTCATGTCCCACTTGACATAGCTGATGCTGCCGGAGGAAAACACCTCGCCCATCTTGTCAATCAGGAAGTCCTGCACCGCAGGATTTGCCAAATCGAGCACGCGCTGGAAGCGCCCCTCGGAATGAAGCCTGCCCTCAATCGCCATCGCCCAATCGGGGTGCGCCTTGTAGAGCTTACTGTCAACATTGACCATCTCGGGCTCCACCCAGATGCCGAAGTCCATGCCCAGCGCGGTGATTTTTTCGCTGAGCCCCTTCAAGCCGTCGGGCAGCTTTTTGGGATTGGGCTCCCAGTCGCCCAGCGAACGCCGGTCGTTGTCACGCTCACCGAACCAGCCGTCGTCCACGACGAACAGCTCTATACCCAGCTCCTTGCCTGCTTTGGCAAGCGAGAGCAAATTTTTATCGGAAATATTGAAATAGCACGCTTCCCAGCTGTTGAGCAGCACCGGGCGCGGCTTGTCCTTCCACGCGCCGCGCACAATATGGCTGCGCACAAAGCGGTGCATGTTTTCGCTCTGCTTGGAAAAGCCCTGCGCGGAATAGGTCATGACTGCCTCGGGCGCCTCCAAGCGCTTGCCTGCGCCCAGCAGCCAGCTAAAGCCCTCGGGCTGTATGCCCGACACCACGCGCGTTTTGCCGTAGGCGTTGACCTCGGCGGCGGCGTAGTGATTGCCGCTGTAAATCAAATTAAAGCCATACACACTGCCCGACTGCTCGTCGGCGTTGGGCGTGTGCACCATAAAGAACGGGTTGGCGCGGTTAGACGAACAGCCGACGCGCGACTCCACCACAAACTTGCCTGCCGGCAGCGCCACGGTGGTTTTGTTCATCTCACGCGCCCATGCGCCGTGGAACGAGGTGACGCACAAGCCGTCCGCCGGCAAATCGAGCTGGGTGCTGAGCAGGCGCTCCACCCGCACCGGCTCGGTGCCGTTATTCACCAAAACGGCGCTGCGCGTAATGACGTTGCACGCGGCATACACGCGGTAGTGCAGCTCCAGCGCCAGCGCGCCGTCGGTGAGCGTAACGCGCAAGTGCTCCGCCTTGCCCTCCTCCGCATAGGAAACGGGCAGGGTTTGATAGGGCAGCTCCTTTTTGTCCATGGCATAGCTTTGAAAGACAAAATCGGTGCTGCGGCTGCCGTCCTTGCGGATGATTTCCGCAAACGGCTCGCGCACGTCGCCGTGACCGGGTGTGGAAACCTCCAGACACATGTCCTCGAGCAGCTCGAGCGGATAGTCCTTGCTGTAGGCAATACAGTTGCCCACCTCAAACGCGCGCTTTTCGCGGAAGGCGTCGCAGTCCTGCGCGTCCTCCGGCCGCACGGCTGCGCCGTAGTACAGGTGCTCCAAATGCCCGGCTTCCGTCACGCCGAATACGTAGGAGGTATCCTCAGTTTCCAGCACGAACACAGGGCGTTCGCCCTTTAGCTTGCGAATCATTCGTCCTCACCCTTCATTTCCTTCACCTGCTCGGCGATTTCCGCTACCTTCTCGTCCGTCAGGATGAATTTTTTCTTGAACCAGAAAAAGGCAAACAGCAGACCGATGATGGGAATAACCGTCATCGTCATGCGCAAGCCGACCGTGGCCATAGCAGGCGCCGCCGCTGAGAAATCGACGGAATGATCCGCCTCGGTGGTCGCCGCATCGCTGAGGGCGTTAATTTGCAGACAGATAGA
>CADCAD010000136.1 GCA_902799325.1 uncultured Ruminococcus sp.
CGTGACGGAGGAGGGGTGCCTTTTGGCTTTGCCAAAAGGCAAATTCCCAATCGCTATGCGATTGGGAATACCCACCCTCAGTCGCCTGACGGCGACAGCGCCCTCACCGCGAGGGAGCCTTTCAAACGTCAGCATAAAATTTTGCCATCATTGAAATAGAAAAGTTAGTTTTTCGACAAACTGACGCCCCGTGAAAAACTCACGGGGCGTCTTTTATCATCTTCTGTTATTTTGTTTCTTTGTCCGCACGGTGTAATAAATTAACAGCACAAGTGTCACTGCTCTGCCGGCAAGGCTTATCCAAAAAAGCATATCCTCGGGGAAATACGGCTTAGACAGCGCTAGCGGAAGCATGAACAGCAATGCCAGCACCGAAATAATGTTGATTGCCAACATGATATTCTTAAAAATAAAATGATTTTTCCACGCCAACAAAACGCCGCTGATAACAAAATACAGCTCCACCGGAATGACAAGCATCATAAAATACATCAGGAAGAGCTCTATCGCCAAGCCGGTGGCAAGAACCGGAACGCCTAAAAACATAAAAGTTCCCGGATCCTCCAGTGTTTTAGGGAAAAACCTTCCTAACGGATCAACCAATCCGATACGGAAAAACAGATAAGTCACCCATGTGACAGCAGTGGCAACGGCAATCACAGCGACAAGGATACGTAAATTTTTCTCTTTCATAATCGTGTTTCACCTATCACTGCTGTTTCTTCTTCTGCGTGGTGTAATATAGCAGCAATATAATCAGCACCGCACGCGACGCCAGCTCCAGCAGCGCGACGCCGAGCCACCAAACATCGCCTGCCACCAGTGTGAGAACGGCAAACAGCACGGCAAAGCCTGCCATCACCGTCATGGCAAAGCCGAACTGCGGCTCCTTGGCGCGGAGATTGGCAACGCCCGTCAGCAACAGCGGCAGCCCGAGCAGCGCGAGCGCAAACAGCGCGGCGATATACAAGCCGACAAACACGCCCGAGGCGAGCTGTACGGTCTGCCCTGCCAAAAAGCGCGGAACCGCGCCGTTTCCGGCTATTTTATCCACCATGTCGCCGCGGAACGTCATCCAGTCGATGACCGCGCGCACCGCCGTCACCAGCCAATAGACTATCCAAACAGCGGACGGAATCACCGCCGTCACGCCGACAGCCTTCGCCAATCCGTTAAACGATTTCTTTTCCATAGGTACCTCCCGTCGTCTTTTCATGTCCTTCCGGCTTACTTTTATTATAAAGAGGATTCCGCCGCCTGTCAACGGCAGGGCGCGTTATCAGATTGCACAAAGATTTTTTTGGCTTTTATGCAAAATTACTACTATACGAAAAGCCCGTTTTATTGTATAATAGTTACAGTGCGGCAGTATGTCCGCAGGCAAATTCACATGAAAGGAGTTCCTTTATGAAACTCGATAATATTATTGCCGAAAGAAAGCACAAGAAACTGTACCGCGACGGCAACCTTGTTGCCAAGGTGTTTGACGAGTCTTTTCCCAAGTCCGACATTCTCAACGAAGCGCTGAACCAGGCGCGCGTGGAAGAAACCGGCTTGAATATTCCCAAAATTGAAGAGGTCACCAAAATCGACGGCAAGTGGGCGATTATCTCCGACTACATCGAGGGCAAAACGCTCAAGGAGCTGATGGACGAAAATCCCGACAAAATCGACGAATACATGAACCTGTTCGTGGATATCCAGCTCAAAATTTTAAGCAAAAAATGTCCGCTGCTCAAGCGCCTGAAGGACAAAATGCAGGACAAAATCAGCCAGGCGGATTTGGACGCCACCACGCGCTACGAGCTGCACACCCGTTTGGCGAGCATGAAAAAACACAACAAGGTCTGCCACGGCGACTTCAACCCCTCCAACGTGATCATCACGCCCGACGGCACGCCCTATGTCATTGACTGGTCGCACGCCACGCAGGGCAACGGCGCTGCCGACGCCGCAAGAACCTATCTGCTGTTCATGCTCAACGGTCAGAAGGAGCTGGCGGAGAAATATCTCAAGCTCTATTGCTTCAAGAGCGACACCGCGCGCCAGTATGTCAACAACTGGATGCCGATTGTCGCCGCCTCGCAGTCCGTCAAGGGCAACCCCGAGGAGCGCGAGCTGCTGCTCAGCTGGGCAAGCGTATTCGATTATCAATAATACGGCGCGGACGCCTTGTCCGCCGCTGATAAAACATTTTCCAAACAATAAAGAACAGGCTGACGCAAAATGCGTTAGCCTGTTTTCAATGGAAAATTGCGGGCGGACACATGATTATCACCAATCTTATCACATTCTCTAAGGGTACGTGATAATATGATAAGATTGAGAGAAACCCACTGTTTAAGCCATTTTTACAATCTTCTCAGTTTGTTTTTTCGTGATAAGATTGGAGAATTATCTTCCTGTAACGTTGCCCACAAACAGACAAAACCGTGTTGCAGCGTCCAATATTATCATTTTCTTCGCTTTCAACGTCCAATATTATCACATAATTATCATGTGAGAAGATTGTAAGAACCCACTGTTTAAGCCATTTTTCCCAATAGTTCCATATTACCACGTACCCTTGGGAAAAATGGTAATTATGCGGCAGCGTCCAATAGTACCACATTCCCTAAGGGTACGCGGAAATATGGGAAGATTGAGAGAAACCCACTGTTTAAGCCATTTTTACAATCTTCCCAGTTTGTTTTTTCGTGGGA
>CADCAD010000137.1 GCA_902799325.1 uncultured Ruminococcus sp.
GCAGATCCAGGGCTATTTACTGAACGAGGGCGTTTTCAACGCGGCTGAGATCGCCAGCATCAATGAGTTTGCCAACGGCTTCACCATCTTCGGCAATGTCGATCTGCTGATCGTTCCCAACCAGCTGGGCTTCTGGTCTTGGTATCTGCTCTTCCCGGTGCTCTGCTTTGTGTCCAACGTGGGCTCCTCGTTCATCATGCAGAAAATCAACAGCCAGAATCAGGCTATGCAGCAACAGGGCTGCATGAAGGCGATGATCTATCTCTTGCCGCTCTTTTCGGCATGGATCGCCTACAGCGTTCCGGCGGCTATGTCCTTCTACTGGATCATGTCCGCGCTCATTCAGCTGGTGCAATCCATCATTATCGGCAAGCTGTTCAGTCCCGCACATGTTATCGCCAATTCCGAGGCGCGCCATGCCGCGCTGATGTTTGAGCACGAGGCAAGGATCCCTGCCGTATATGCTCCCCGGAAACGTCCCGTACAGGCGGACGCTGCCCCAGCCGGCAACAACGCCAACAAGAACGCAAACAAGAAGAAAAAGAAAAAATAATTTTTTGATATTCCATCAAATTTTCGTGAAAAAACAGGAGATTAATTCATGATCAGAGAAGCTATTTGCGAGGGTATCGACGTAGAGGATGCCCTCGAAAAAGCAAAAGCTGCGCTTGACATCGGCGATACCGACTAGTATGATTTTGAAGTGCTGCAGCGCGAGCAAAAAAAGCGCTTCGGCTTGTCTGGCGGACGTCCTGCCAAGGTCAGAGCTTTTGTAGTGATCCCCGAAAAGCCGGAGGACAAAACCGAGACCTTCCTGCGCAACGTGCTCGACAAAATGGGCTTGGAGAGCATCGCCATCGAAACCTCGCTCACCGAGGAATCCATTGACTTTAATCTTTCCGGTGAGGAAGAGGGCTTTGTTATCGGCAGACGCGGCGAAACGCTCGACGCCCTGCAATATCTCGCCAGTCTGGTTGCCAATCACAACCACGAAGGCTACATCAAGGTATCCGTCAATGTCGGCAACTACAGAGACAAGCGCGAAAAGACCTTGGAGATCCTCGGCAGAAAGCTCGCGTTCAAGGCGATCAAGACAGGCAAAAAGACAAGCCTTGAGCCGATGAATCCCTATGAGAGAAGGATCATTCACACCGCTGTTCAAAAGGTGAACGGCGCCATCTCTTGGAGTGAGGGCGAGAACGCCGCGCGTCACGTGGTCATCGGTCCCGACCCCAAGGCAAAGCCCAACAACAATCGCAGAGGCGGCTACAACAACCGCAGAGGCGGAAAGAAAGGCTACGGCAACCGCCGCAATCAAAACACGGCTCCCAATCCCGACAGAGTTCCGCTCAACGAAGGCGGCGCGACCGGTCTTTACGGCAGAATAGATAAGTAAGCGCCGGAGGAGTCACACAAGCAGATTTCATACCATGGAGCTGCCTCAGCTGAGGCGGCTCCTGTTTTTTAGGAGTCGATCATGAACGACAACAGCACCATCGCCGCCATCAGCACCGCACAGGGCGAGGGCGGCATCGGCGTCATCCGCATCTCGGGAACGGATGCGACCGCCGTCGCCGACAGAATTTTTCAGAATATACGTCACCGCAAACTCTCCGACATGAGCGGCTACACCGCCGCCTTCGGAAAGATCATCAAGGACGGCGAAGAGCTGGACGAGGCAGTCGCCTTGGTGTTTCGCGCACCGCACAGCTACACCGGCGAGGATGTGGTGGAGCTTTCCTGTCACGGCGGCATCTACATCACGCAGCAGGTTTTGCGCGCCGTCCTCGAAGCAGGCGCCAAGCCGGCACAGGCAGGCGAGTTCACCAAGCGCGCCTTTCTCAACGGCAAGATCGACCTCACCGAGGCCGAGGCGGTCATCGACATCATCAGCGCCAAAAACCGCAGCGCGGCAAGGGCGGCTCTGTCTGTCAAGGAAGGCGCCCTGCGCCGTCGCATCACCCAGGTCAAGGACGACCTGCTCGCGCTTGCGGCGCATCTCTCCGCCTGGGCGGATTATCCCGAGGAGGATATTGCCGAAGTGACGGACGAGATGATCCTGACGGTCTGCAAAAGCGCCGAGGCAGCGCTCTCCCGTCTGCTCGCCACCTACGACAGCGGACAGGCTGTCAAGCAGGGCATCGACACCGTGATTGCCGGCAGACCGAACGTCGGCAAGAGCACGCTGATGAACCTGCTCTCCGGCTACGAAAAGAGCATTGTCACCGCCATACCCGGCACGACGCGCGACATCGTGGAGGACACCGTCGTAGCGGGCGACGTCATACTGCGCCTGAGCGACACAGCAGGTCTGCGCGACACCGACGACGCGGTCGAGAAAATCGGCGTTGACCGCGCCAAGCAGCGTTTGGAGCAATGCGGCTTGCTGCTCGCGGTATTTGACAACAGCCGCGCCTTGGAGGACTTTGATTTTCAGCTGTTGGAAACCGCAAAAACTGTCCCGTCGCTTGCGATCATCAACAAAACCGATTTGCCGAGTCAGCTGGACATCAACAAAATAAAATCATATATAGACAATATAATATTTATATCCGCTGCGACGGGAGAGGGCAAGGAGGAGCTGATCCAAGCGATCGCCTCTCTCGCCGGCACCGACGCGCTCAACCCGAGCGAAGGTATCCTCTCAAACGAACGCCAGCGCGCCAACGTCAGCGCCGCCCTGCG
>CADCAD010000138.1 GCA_902799325.1 uncultured Ruminococcus sp.
AAATTCAGACTGCCCTGCATCCATACGGCATAAGGCTCGCGCAGCGGCGCGTCGGCAGACAGCTCAATGGAGCTGCCGAGCGTAAAAGCGCCTGCCGCCATAATGACCTGACTCTCATATCCGGGCATGTCCGAAGGAACGGGAACCACAAAGCTGTCCACCGCCGATCCGGACTGGATGCCCTCACAGAATCGGCAAAGGCGCTCCTCGTTTCCGAGCATAATCAATTGGATGATATCTCCCCTGCTCTCGTTGTAACGCGGAGCGGTTTCAAATCCGAGAATTTCAAACAACGCAGAGGCAAACACCGCTGTTTTCAGGGCTTCTCCCGTCACATGCGGCGCATGGTACGCGCCCATGAACAACTCACGGTTATTGCCTAGCGTTGCGCCGATTTCCTTGCCCGTGCCGGGCGTCGTCAGGCGGTAGGCGCACATCTCCACCAGCTCCCGCTTGCCGGCAATATAGCCGCCGGTGGGCGCGATGCCGCCGCCCGCGTTTTTAATCAGCGAGCCTGCCATCAAATCAACGCCGACCGTCAGCGGCTCCACAGTGTCGATGAACTCGCCGTAGCAGTTGTCGAGCATGATAATGGCTTGCGGCGCACAGTTTTTGGCGATATCACACAGCTTTTTTATCTCGCGCCATGTCAGCGTCGGGCGCGTGCTGTAGCCGCGCGAGCGCTGGATATAGACCATCTTGGGCTGTTTAGCTTTGATGTCGTTTTCAATCCGTGCGTAATCGGGTGTACCGTCCGGCAGCAGCGCTGTCATGTCAAAGCGGATATCAAAATCCTTGAGCGAGCCGGGATAGTCGCCCTCAATGCCGATGGCGGAGCGAATGGTATCATACGGCATGCCCGTGACGCTGAGCATGGTATCGCCCGGACGCAGCACGCCGAACAGCGCCACGGTCAGCGCATGGGTACCGCTGACAAAATTATGCCGCACCAGCGCGTCCTCGGCGTCAAACACATAGGCGTATACGCGGTCGAGCGCGTCGCGTCCGAAATCGTCATAGCCATAGCCGGTGGAAGCACTGAAATAGCTTTCGCGCACACCGGCATTTTGGAACGCCTTTATCATTTTGATTTGATTGTATTCCTGAATCGCGTCGATTTCTCTGAGCTTGTCCGCGCAAAGCGCCATCGCTTTGTCGGCGGCGTCCAACACGCGCGCGTCTATATCAAAAAATTTCAAATAATCATCCTTTGGTATTATATTCTCTCCAGCTTCCGCAGTCCGTGAAGCCGAGCTTTTCATAAAACACCGCGTTGGCGTGGCGTGCACGGTGCAAAAATACGGTTTTGTTTTCTCGCAGCAAAGCGTTGACAGTGTGCGTCACCACAGCGGAAGCGTATCCCTTGCGGCGAAACTCCGGCGCACAGGCAACCGCGCCGAGCACCGCGCCGCTCTCACTTTCGGCGACTGTCATGGCGATAGCGGCAAGAATGCCGCCCTCCTCCATGCCGATTAGGCGCATGGCGCCGTGTCGCAGCTTATGGTTCACGTCCACATAAAAATCCTCAAACACCGGCGGCGCAAAGCCTTCTCCGGCACATCGGACAAGCAGCCCGTATGCCGCTTTGATGTCGGGCGTCACAAACTCCGCCGAGTCGTCCGCCGCGTCAATCGGCTTATTAAGCTGCATGACGACGCCGCTGGATTCCTCGCCGGGAAAATCGAGCCGGTAGCTGCCGTCGAGCAAAATCCCCGTCGCTCCTGCCACGCGCATGAAGGAGGACACCTCCTCCAAGTCCGTTTCATCGGTGAGCAGCAAAATAAAATTGGAGCCGTTGCGCGCGATGGCGCCGCTGCAAACGCCGTGGCTGTCGCACACAAGCCAATAATCGACAAACGCCAAATCGGGATGATAGCTGTTATACAGCGACAATATGCGGCAGGCAAAGGGATTGCCCGGCGAAAGCCGCCTGACAGCGCTCAAAAAATCGGGCGCCTGTGCAGAGGACAGTATCATTATGCCAACTCCCCTCCGGCAATTTTGGCGCTCAGCTTCTCAATCAGCTGCAGCATGCTTTCACAGTCCGCCTTTGAAGCCACCGTTGACGGCGCATGCAGATAGCGGCACGCAAGCGACACCGCCAAGGTGCGCACGCCGGCGCGGCTTTGGTGAATCACGCCTGCGTCGTTGCCGCCTGCGACAGCGCGCTTGATTTGCGCCTTGATGTTGTTTTCCGCGGCGGTTTTCAGCGCCAAATCGACCATTTCCTTGTCATAAATCGTGCGTCTGTCCATCACGGAGATGACCGCGCCCTCGCCGAGGTTGCAGACCTGCTTGGTCTTGTCCACCTCGGGAATCTCGGCGGAGGTGGTGGTTTCTATCACCAGCGCAAATTCGGGATTCAGCGTGTAGGCGGCACATTTTGCGCCGCGCAGCCCGACCTCCTCCTGCACGACAAAGGCGAAGTCCATATCGTAGGGCAGCTCGCTTTTTATCAGTTCTATCAATATATAACAGCCGAAGCGGT
>CADCAD010000139.1 GCA_902799325.1 uncultured Ruminococcus sp.
GCTGCCGCTGCTCGGGCACATCAAACGTGTATGCTTTGGGCTTTTCCGCTCCGGCGGTTTGATAAATGCCGTCCATCGCCGCTTCATACAGCTTTTTGACGCTCGCCTTATCCTGCGCTGCGCGGATGCTCTGCGCCAGCGCCTGCAAATGTTCGCCGTAAAGCGCGTTTGCCTTTTCCTCGTCCAGCTTGCCGTCGTTGAACAGCCGCTGAATGGCGACGCGCGCATCCCACAGGCAGTCCTCCTTGTAAATCTCCAAGGAATCGGGATCGACCGTCTTGCACTGCAAAAGCTGAATGCCGAGCGCCAAGTCCTGATAGTTGGCGACGGAGTAGCCGTCTACGGACAGGATTCTGTCGCCCTCCTGCAAACCGGTAACGGCGGTGAAGGCGTCGGGCTGAAAGCCCGTGATAACCGGCTCGACAAACACCGCCGTGTTGACGGTGGTGATGAAGACCAGAATAAAGCCGACAACGATGTTCATAAACGCGCCGGCGACGATGATAATCATCCGCTTCCATACCTTGGCGTTATTGAACGCGCGCGGATTATCGCTGTCCGCGTCCTCGCCCTCCATGGCGCAATAGCCGCCGATGGGAAACAGCCGCAGCGAATAGGTGGTCTCCCCTTTTGTAAAGCTGAACAGCTTGGGACCCATGCCGAGTGCAAATTCATTAACCTGCACGCCGGATTTTTTTGCTGTGATAAAATGGCCGAACTCGTGCGCAAAAATGATAAACTCAAACAACAGCACGCCGATGAGCACCAGCGCAATGTTCGTCAGTATTTCCATTCGGAAAAATCAACTCCAAAACTAGATTCCGCAATAAATAATGAATGATTGCATCAGAGGTTCTCCCTCACGTATTGACGCGCCTTGGCGTCAACCTCCAAAATATCCTCCACGCACTTCGGCGTAAAGTTAGCGATGTTATCCACCGCGCCCATAACCAGCTCGCCGATGTCGAGGAATTTTATTTTTCCCTGACGGAACAATAAGTTAGCTTCCTCGTTGGCGCCGTTGGCAATTGCCGTCGCTGCGCCGCCCATGGCAAACGCCTTTTTGCAGGCGCGCAGGCAGGTAAAGGTTTCGTAGTCCGGCTCATAAAAGCTGAGCTTGCCGATTTGCGCCAAATGCAGCTCCTGCACCGGCGACTCGTAACGCATGGGATAGGTGATGGCGTACTGAATGGGAATACGCATGTCGGGCACGCCCAGCTGCGCCAACACCGAATTGTCGGTAAACTCCACCAGCGAATGGATGATGCTTTCGCGGTGCACCACCACGTCGATATCCTCGCCGCCGACCTCAAACAATCTGCCTGCCTCGATGATTTCCAAGCCCTTGTTCATCATGGTAGCGGAGTCGATGGTGATTTTTGCGCCCATGCTCCAGTTGGGATGATTGAGCGCCTGCTCCACCGTGACGTTCCTGAGCTCCTCGGTCGTTTTGCCGAAAAACGGACCGCCGGACGCGGTTAAAATCAGCTTTTTCAGCACTTTTTTGTCGGGCATGCCCTGCAGGCACTGAAAAATTGCCGAGTGCTCGCTGTCAACCGGCAGCAGCTTGACGCCGTTGTCACGGACAGCATCGGTGACCAAATCACCGCCTGCCACCAGCGTTTCCTTGTTGGCAAGCGCGATGTTTTTCTTTGCCTGCGCGGCGGCGATGGTGGGCTTTAGTCCGACCATGCCGACAACGGAATTGAGCACCAAATCCGCCTGCGGCAGCTGCGCGGCTTCCACTAAGCCGTCCATGCCGCTTTCTACCCGGGTATCGGTGTCGCGGATATTCAGCCTGAGCTCCCGCGCCTTTTCCTCATCGAAAACCACAGCAAGTGCGGGATGATATTTGCGCACCTGCTGCTCCAATAGCGTGATATTTTTTGCCGCTGTCAGCGCCGCAACCGGCAAGCCGAGCTTGTCGGCGACGTCCAGCGTTTGGGTTCCGATGGAACCCGTTGAACCGAGAACGGAAAGTGTTGTCATAGCTTACTCCAAAACCGTCAGGAAAGGAACCACCTGGCTGATAACCACCACCAGCGGCGCCGTGAAGATGATGCTGTCGCACCTGTCGAGCATGCCGCCGTGACCGGGGAAAATCGAACCGTAGTCCTTGATTTTTAAGTTGCGTTTAATCAGCGAAAAGCTGAGATCTCCCAGCACAGAGAGGATGGAATCCAGCACGGCAATCACACCCAACAGCACAAAATTGACGCGCGCGGTGTCCTTCAGGAAGACAAACTGGAACAAAAGTCCCATAATCATCGCCGAAATAACGCAGAAAACCACGCCGCCGAGGAAGCCCTCGACCGTCTTTTTGGGGCTGATGTTCGGACAAAGCTTGTGCTTGCCGAAGTAGCTTCCGATAAAGAAGCCGCCGCCGTCCGCCATCCACGGGAGCAAGAAAATTAA
>CADCAD010000140.1 GCA_902799325.1 uncultured Ruminococcus sp.
GGCTCGATTTGGTTGCCACCCGCTACGGCTGCATTGTGCAGGGCGCCACACAGGTAGCCTTTACCGTCCTCGACGTGCTCGGCTATCTCGACGAAATCCCCGTTTGCGTCGGCTATGAGCTCGACGGCGAGGTCATCGACTATTTCCCGTCCACCACCAAGCTCAAGCGCTGCAAGCCCATTCTCAAAAAGCTGCCCGGCTGGAAATGTTCCATCAAGGGCATCAAAAACTATGACGAGCTGCCCAAGGAGTGCCGCGACTATATCGAGTTTGCCGAAAAGGAAATCGGCGTGCCGATTAAGATGGTCTCCAACGGTCCGTCAAGAAACGATATTATTTATCGCTGACGCTTCGGGCGCACCTGCGTGTGCGCCCTCACTTTATTTGCAAAGAGGGGAACACCATGAACGAAACCGTCATCGTACTGGATTTCGGCGGACAGTATAACCAACTGATTGCGCGCCGCGTGCGTGAATGTAATGTCTATTGCGAAATCCTGCCGTACACTGTTGATATTCAAAAAATCAAGGACATCCGTCCCAAGGGCGTCATCTTTACCGGCGGCCCCAACAGCGTCTACGACCCGTCGTCGCCGCACTATACGCCTGAAATTTTCGAGTTGGGTATCCCTGTTTTAGGCATTTGCTACGGCTGTCAGCTCATGGCATATTCTCTCGGCGGCAACGTCGTTTCGGCAACGGACAATTCCGTCAGCGAGTACGGCAAAACCGAAACCGAATACCAAACTGATTGTGTGTTATTTGAAAAGATACCCCAAAGCGGCATTTCGTGGATGAGTCACCGCGACTACATCAACAAGGTGCCGGACGGCTTCACCGTCACCGCCGCCACCGCCCACTGTCCCGTGGCGGCGATGGCAAACGAAGAAAAAAAGCTCTACGGCGTGCAGTTCCACCCCGAGGTCAACCACACCGCGCACGGCAAGGACATGCTCCGTGCGTTCCTCTATGACGTCTGCGGCTGCAAGGGCGAGTGGAAGATGGACAGCTTTATCGACACCGCCGTGGCGCAAATCAAGGAACAGGTAGGGGACAAGGGCGTTGTGCTCGGACTCTCCGGCGGCGTGGATTCCTCTGTCGCTGCGGCGCTGCTCAGCCGCGCCGTGGGCAAGCAGCTCACCTGCGTATTTGTTGATCAGGGCTTAATGCGCAAGGACGAGGGCGATTTTGTAGAGAACACCTTCACCAAGCTGTTTGACATGAACTTTGTCCGCATCAATTGTCAGAACGAATTTCTCGCCAAGCTCAAGGGCGTGTCCGATCCCGAGGACAAGCGCAAGGTCATCGGCACCGAATTTTACAACGTGTTCTGGAACAAAATCCGCGAGGAGTACGGCTCCGGCTTCTTTGCGCAGGGCACTATATATCCCGACCGCATCGAAAGCGGCAAGGGCGATGCGGCGAAGATTAAAACCCACCACAACCAAGTGGGCGTTCCCAAGGATATTCAATTCGAGGGCATCATTGAGCCGCTCAAGGATTTGTTCAAGGACGAGGTGCGCGCCGTCGGCGAAAAGCTCGGCTTGCCGCACGAGCTGGTGTGGCGCCAGCCGTTCCCCGGCCCCGGACTCGGCGTGCGCGTCATCGGCGAAATCACCGCCGAGCGCGTCAAAACCCTGCAGGAGGCAGACGCCATTTTGCGCGATGAAATGGAAAAGTGCGGCTATGCCAAGGAGCTCAGCCAGTTCTTTGTCGTGCTGCCCGGTGTCAAAACCGTCGGCGTCATGGGCGACGCGCGCACCTACGACGAGCTTGTCGCTATCCGCGCCGTCACCACCGACGATTTCATGACTGCCGACTGGGCAAAAATCCCCTACGACATTCTCGGCAGGCTCTCCAACCGTATCATCAACGAGGTCGAGCACGTCAACCGCGTTGTCTATGATATCACCAGTAAGCCCCCCGGAACCGTGGAATGGGAATAACCTGCAATTCAATATGTATTATCTGTAATAGCAGGCAGTGTTAAAGCTGTCTGCTATTATTCTTATTATCCACAACCGAACAACTCAAAGCAGAAAACCAAATGCTGTGGGGCGCGGGTCTCCGGTGGAGACCTCTGCCGCAGGCAGAAGCGCCGACCGAGCCGACAGGCGAGACAGCGTATGAACAATATCCGCAACCGTGCAACCGAAATCGTTAATGCAGAGTTGATTGATGTATAATAAAATCGAGCGAAGGTGAATTATTCATCTTCGCTCAATTAACTTTTTATTCGCTCATAATTTGTTTTAGCGGTATTTTTTTCATTGACTGACCATAAGCAAACATAACGCCTTCATATACAACGATAAAAACAGCAAGCGTTATAAAGAACATCAGAAAATCAAACTC
>CADCAD010000141.1 GCA_902799325.1 uncultured Ruminococcus sp.
TCACAGGTTCATATGACTGTCAATAGTTTTCTTGTGACTTTTAAAAATTTTTTTGATTTTCCGTGTAAAGGCTTGTTTGCGGCAAGTGGTCAGTGATGTAATCGTAGGGTAAGGGCTTGCCCTTACCGCCAGTAATGCCGCAACGTTTTATTCCCAACCTGCGGTAAGGGCAAGCCCTTACCCTACAGATATAATATAAAAACATCGTGGGTAACGGAAGCTTTTACATTGCTTTTTGAAAATATATCTTATACATATTTAATGATAGTGTTGAATTTGAAAACAGAATAAACAACAGCCGGGGCAACGCGCAAAACGCCGTCCGGCTGTTGAATGGATGCAACTTATTCCGCGAACATCGGTGTGGAAAGGTAGCGCTCGCCGGTGTCGGGCAGCAGGGCTACGATGACCTTGCCCTTGTTTTCGGGGCGCTTGGCAAGCTCCTTTGCCGCCCATACAGCCGCGCCGGAGGAAATGCCGACCAGCACGCCCTCGGTTCTGGCAAGCGCTCTGCCGGTGGCAAACGCGTCCTCGTTTTCCACGGTGATGATTTCGTCGTATATCTCGGTGTTCAGTGTGTCGGGCACAAAGCCTGCGCCGATGCCCTGGATTTTATGCGGTCCCGCGGTGCCCTTGGACAGCACGGGAGAGCCCGACGGCTCCACCGCCACAACCTTGACGCCGGGGTTTTGCTGCTTAAGATAGCCGCCGACGCCCGAAAGCGTGCCGCCGGTGCCGACGCCTGCCACAAAGATGTCCACCTTGCCGTCGGTGTCGTTCCAGATTTCGGGACCGGTGGTAGCGATATGCACCGCCGGGTTGGCAGGATTGACAAACTGACCGGGAATGAAGCTGTTGGGAATCTCCTGCGCGAGCTCCTGCGCCTTGGCGATGGCGCCCTTCATGCCCTTGGCGCCGTCGGTCAGGACGATTTCCGCGCCGTAGGCTTTGAGCAGGTTCCGGCGCTCTACACTCATGGTTTCGGGCATGGTGAGGATGGCGCGGTAGCCGCGAGAAGCCGCCACCGAAGCCAAGCCGATGCCGGTGTTGCCGCTGGTGGGCTCGATGATGACCGCGCCGGGCTGAATTTTGCCGCTCTTTTCGGCTTCGTCAATCATGGCAAGGGCGATTCTGTCCTTGACGCTGCCTGCCGGGTTGAAGTATTCCAGCTTGGCATAAACGTCCGCTTCAAGGTTTTCCTTGGCAATCAGGTTACTGAGCTTCAAAAGGGGTGTGCCGCCGATAAGGTCTGTGATTTTGTTGTATACTTTCATGTTAATTTTCTCCTTTAGAATAATATAGTGAAGTAGCAAACGGAATAAGCGTCAGTGACAACATCGCATCCTTCGCATGGAAAAACCTTCTCTCCTATTAATGTTTATTAATCCTAGTGATTTTGTAGGTTTATCATAGCACAACTTTTTTCTTTTGTCAATACCTAATTTTCAACTTTACAAATTTCCCAAATAAGAGTATGATAAAGGAAAGGATGTGATGTCATGATTATTTTGGCTTCCAACTCGCCGCGCCGCAAGGAGCTGCTGCGGCTGATTTGCCCCACCTTTGCCATTGAGCCTGCCAATATCGTCGAAACCGTGGACAAAAACCTGCCGCTGCCGGAAATCCCGGCGCACCTTGCGCGCAAGAAGGCGGCGCACGTCCGCCAAAGCCATCCCGACGACATTGTTATCGGCTGCGACACAGGTGTTTTTATCAATAATATGATGCTCGGCAAGCCCGGCTCCGACCGCTCGGCGTTTGAAATGCTGCGGCTGCTTTCGGGAAAAACGCACCGCGTCATCACCGGCTGCGCGCTGTATCGGGGCGAGCGTGAAATTGTTTTTTCGCAGGTGACGGAAGTGGAGTTCTATCCCCTGACGGACGAGGAAATCCGCGCCTATATCGAAACGGGCGAGCCTGCTGACAAGGCAGGCGCCTACGGTATTCAGGGCAAGGGCGCGCTGCTCGTAAAGCAAATCAAGGGCGACTACAACAACGTGGTCGGTCTGCCGGTGGCGCTGCTGCACAGAAAGCTGCAGCTGCTGACCGATTCGAAATAATACCAACAACGATATAAAGGACGTGCGTAAAAAACACGTCCTTTTTCTTTATACTTGTTTTATGCGGTGTGCACTTAAAAAGTTACCGTTTTCGGCGCGGCGGTGAAGGACGCAAAGGTGGCGGTGGCGTCCTTGAAAAAGAGCACCTCGGTGTTGTCGTCATCGGCGGAATACATCGCCTTGAGCTCGGGATAGCAGTCGAGCATATGCGCCTTTGCCTCACGGCGGGCCTTGAGCTCGGGATAGCAGTCGAGCATATGCGCCTTTGCCTCACGGCGGTCGTCACGCACAAGGGTGCCTGCCACGCGCAGCCAGGTGCCGTCCATGAAGGCGCAGATTTCCGCCTTGGGATTGATTTGCAGCTGCTTGGAAACGTCCTTGGCTTTGCCGGTCTGGATATAGAGCTTGCCTTCAAAAATTGCAACCGTTCCGAACGGGCGCACGCGCGGCTGATCGCCCTCCACGGTGGCGAGATAATAGGTTTGCGCTTTCTTCAAAAACTCGTAAACTTCCTGCATAAAAATGCCTCCTTGGGTGTTTTCTTTTATGATAGCACAGGTCGCAGACGGTGTGCAATAGGTAAAAGCTTATTTTCCGTCATTTT
>CADCAD010000142.1 GCA_902799325.1 uncultured Ruminococcus sp.
TTACCAACATCATTCTTTTCCATGCGTAAAAAGAGCAGGCGTTTGTGCCTGCTCTTTGTCAGTTGCTTCTGTTGTTCATGCGGTAGCACAAGGTCATCAGGTTGTCGCTGAGATGGACGTTTTCCACCACCGTATCACTGTACTTGCCGGCGATGTCGTAGTGGCTGAAGTTCCAGTAATTCTTAATGCCTGCCTGATACAGCCGCTCCAAAATGGGCTCCACGTTCTGCTTGGGAATACACAGAATCGCGGTGTCCACCCGGTGCTCGGCACAAAAGCTTTCCAGCTCCGCTTCGTCGCGGATGAGAAGCTCGCCCAACTGCGTACCGATTTTATTTTTGTCGGTTTCAAAACAGCCCACCAGCGAAAAGCCCAGCTTGCTGAAATTGAGGTGCAGCGCCACGGCGGAGCCGAAGTTGCCTGCGCCGATTAAAATTGCCTGATAGTTGTTGTTCAGCCCCAAAATCCGCTGAATCTCCAGGCGGAGCTGACCGACGCTGTAGCCGTAGCCCTGCTGACCGAAGCCGCCGAAGCAATTCAAATCCTGGCGCACCTGCGAGGCGGTGACGTTCATAATCTCCGCGAGCTTGGTGGAGGAAATGCGGTCAACGCGCTGCTCGTCCAGCTCGGACAAAAAGCGGTAGTACCGCGGCAAGCGCCTGATAACCGACATGGAAATGCTGTCGTTTTTAGACATAACGTCTTTGCTCCTTTGTCTTAAAGTGAAGCTGCCAAACGCTCGTCAATCGCCTTGAGAAAGTCCTCGGTGTTGACCTTCTGCTTGCCGGGCAGAGAGGAAATGAGATAGAGGTCGCCGGTCATAACGCCGTCCTCAATGGTCTTGATGGTGGCAGCCTCCAGCTTGTCGGCAAAGGCCATCAGCTCAGGCAGCTTGTCCAGCTCGCCGCGCTTTCTGAGCGCGCCTGTCCATGCAAAGATGGTGGCAACCGAGTTGGTGGAGGTCTCCTCGCCCTTGAGGTACTTGTAGTAGTGGCGCTGCACGGTGCCGTGCGCGGCTTCATATTCATAGATGCCGTCGGGAGACACCAGCACGCTGGTCATCATGGCAAGCGAACCGAAGGCGGTGGCAATCATGTCGCTCATCACGTCGCCGTCGTAGTTCTTGCATGCCCACATATAGCCGCCTTCGCTGCGGATGACGCGCGCCACGGCGTCGTCAATCAGGGTGTAGAAGAACTCAATGCCTGCGTCGTCAAACTTTTCCTTGTATTCGTTTTCAAACACCTCGTGGAAAATATCCTTGAAGCGGTGGTCGTAAATCTTGCTGATGGTGTCCTTGGTGGCAAACCAAACGTCGAGCTTTTGGTCGAGCGCGTAGTTAAAGCAGCTGCGCGCAAAGGACGAAATGCTCTTGTCGAGGTTGTGCATGCCCTGAATCACGCCGTCGGTGGTGAAGTCAAAAATGGTGCTGCGCTCCTCGGTGCCGTCGGGCTTGGTGACGCAAAGCTCCGCCTTGACTTTTCCGTCTACATCGTCCCTCTGATCTTCGCCGGCGTATGCGCCGCCGTATCGGTCGACGCGGGACCCGTTTGCCGCGTCCTCGTAGCCCTGGTGCCGGTGCTGTTCCACGTTCTGACGACGTTCGGCGGCCTGCTCATAGGGTTAAAGCTTCCGGAGCTGAACTGGACGAACGAGGCGATACCTTTAAAGCAGAGCCGCTGCGTTACGATTTGCACGTTCGCCGGGATGGGCGCCGCGCTGACGGTCGGCTTGCCGTTTCTGATAGCCGGCATATTCATCGACGCCGCAGTATATCTCGGGATAGTCGCGGCCATGCTCGCGGCGGGCTCCGCCGTATGTTACAGGTGTCTTTTGAAATACGGAACAAAGATGTTCGAGGACCTTTGATCCGGCATGACGAACAGTCGCCGACGGACGGTGAAAGAAACCGGACGGACCTGTTCATATACGTCGGCAACGGCGCGGCGGCGGGCTGAGAAAGATCCGGTCCGATATTCAACCGCGCGTAACGAACGCTGACTGCCCGCCACGACAGCATTTCAGACGCAGATAAAAAGAAAAAACGGGACGGTTAGCAAAAAAACGGTAAAACCCGTTGACTTTCGAGGCTTGACGTGGTATAATTACAACAAAAAACGGAGGATCTGACAATGGGTGCTGAGAATCAGAGCAAGCTGCGCGTATCATACAGGAAATTCTACGGGATCAGAAATCTTATCTGTACCGAGTTTTCGCAGAGATTTCATTACGATATGATGGAGATCTGCTGGTGAATGG
>CADCAD010000143.1 GCA_902799325.1 uncultured Ruminococcus sp.
AATGACAGGAGAGATGGATATGACAAAGGTTCCCGAAATGTTTGGCAGTATGGTGTTTAACGACAAGGTAATGCGTGAGCGCCTTCCCAAGGCGACCTATACCGCATTGAAGAAAACCGCAGAAAACGGAGAGCCGCTTGATGAAGGAATTGCCAATGTAGTTGCAGCCGCCATGAAGGATTGGGCGGTGGAGCTGGGTGCAACGCACTTTACTCACTGGTTCCAGCCGATGACCGGCGTCACCGCCGAAAAACACGACAGCTTTATTCAGCCGTGCGGCGATGGTGTGATTATGGAATTTTCCGGCAAGGAGCTGATTAAGGGCGAGCCCGACGCTTCAAGCTTTCCGTCCGGCGGTATTCGCGCTACCTTTGAAGCCCGCGGCTACACCACATGGGATCCGACCTCGCCTGCCTTTGTGCGCGAAGGCACGCTGTATATTCCTACTGCCTTTTGCTCCTACACCGGTGAGGTGCTCGACAAGAAAACGCCGCTGCTTCGCTCCATGGAGCGGCTCAGCGCCGAGGCGGTCAAGGTGCTTCACCTTCTCGGCAAAACCGACGTCACCAGAGTGGCGACAACCGTAGGCCCCGAGCAGGAGTACTTTTTGATTGACAAGGATTTATATGAGCAGCGCGTTGACCTCAAGCTGACCGGCAGAACGTTGTTCGGCGCCAAAGCGCCCAAAGGTCAGGAGTTGGAAGACCACTATTTCGGCTCCATTAAAACGCGTGTTGCGGCTTATATGAAAGATTTGGACGAGGAGCTTTGGAAGCTCGGCATTTTTGCCAAGACAAAGCACAACGAGGTGGCTCCCTCGCAGCACGAGCTGGCGCCGATTTTTACGACCTCCAACATCGCCACCGACCACAACGAGCTGACCATGGAAATCATGCAGAAGGTTGCCGAGCGTCACAAGCTGGTTTGCCTGCTGCACGAAAAGCCCTTTAAGGGTGTGAACGGCAGCGGCAAGCACAACAACTGGTCGATTTCTACCAACACCGGCGAAAACCTGCTTTCTCCCGGCAAGCACCCTGAAAGCAACACACAGTTTTTGCTGTTCCTCGCGGCGATTGTCAAGGCGGTTGACGAATACCAGGATTTGCTGAGAATTACGGTTGCTTCCGCGGGCAACGACCATCGTTTAGGCGCCAACGAAGCGCCGCCGGCGATCATCTCCATGTATCTCGGCGACGATTTGGACGCGCTGGTACATTCCATCATCAACGGCGAAGATTATCACAGCCATAAAGCGGCGCGTATGCAGACCGGCGTTGAGGTGCTGGCAGATTTCAAGAAGGATAAATCCGACCGCAACCGCACCTCGCCCTTTGCTTTCACCGGCAACAAATTTGAATTCCGCGCGCTTGGTTCTTCGCTGAATATCGCCTGCCCCAACTATATGCTTAATACAATGGTAGCTGAGGAGCTGGCGCAGTTTTATGATGCCTTGAAAGATGAAAAAGATATAGAAGCTGCTGTCAGAGCGTTAATCAAGGACACGCTGACCGCGCACCAACGCATTATTTTCAACGGTGACAACTATTCCGAAGAATGGGTTGCGGAAGCAGAACGCCGTGGCTTATTGAACCTGAAATCGCTGCCCGAAGCGCTCTCGCACTTTATGGAAGAAAAGAACGTTTCTCTGTTTGTCAAGCACCATATCTGCACCGAGCAGGAGCTGCGCGCACGGTATGAAATCGATCTTGAAACCTACAGCAAGCAGCTCAACATTGAAGCGCTGACGCGCTGACGATGGTGGATATGGCGAATAAGGAGATTACCCCGGCGGTATCGGCATATGTCCGCGAGCTGACCGACGCGGCGCTTGCAAAGAAGGCGCTGTCGGAGCATATTCCCGTCAATGTGGAGTTAAATCTCATTCAAAGCCTTGCAGAACAGCAGGAGCAGTTTGTTGCGTTAACAGCGGAATTGGAGCAGGAAACCGCAGCGGCAGCCGCGATGGAGGACAATCTGGAAAAGGCGTTTGTCTACCGCAACAGGGTATTCGCCAAAATGGAAGCCTTGCGCGGGGTTGCCGACAGTATGGAAGCGCAAACCGCAGCGGAATACTGGCCTTATCCCAGCTACACAGACCTGCTTTTTGGTGTGTGAGTTCGATATTTACATTTGATAACGCAACGGCGGCAACGAGACGTTGCATCCAGTCCGCCTTTTGAAACGTTCTGTTTTTCGGCAAACGTCCGAAACGGCGGGATTAAGTGTTGAGATAAAGGAAATTCAACTTTTAACTCTCAACTCTCAAAACGCTATCTCCCGATAGGCTAACATATGACAACGCAACGGCGCGTTTCCAAGGGGAACGTGCCGTTGTCGCAATATAAAGGGAACCTCTAACAATTCCCTAAAGGAGTAATCAGTATGAATGAAACAATTAAAGAACTTGTCACACAGCTGACAAACGAACAGCTTTTTGCCGTGTGGTTTTTAATCGGCGCGGCGCTGGTGTTCTGGATGCAGGCGGGCTTTGCCATGGTAGAGGCAGGCTTTACCCGCGCCAAAAACACCGGCAACATCATCATGAAAAACCTGATGGACTTTTGTATCGGCACCGTCACCTTTATACTCATTGGCTTCGGCTTGCTGATGGGCGAGGACTTAATCGGCTTTATCGGAAAGCCCGGTTTCGACCTGTTTACCGCCTATGCCAATTTTGATTTTTCAAGCTTTGTGTTTAACCTCGTGTTCTGCGCCACCACCGCCACCATTGTGTCCGGCGCGATGGCGGAGCGTACTAAATTCCTGTCCTACTGCGTGTATTCCGGCATCATCTCCGCCGTGATTTATCCTATTGAAGCGCACTGGATTTGGGGCGGCGGCTGGTTGAGTCAGCTCGGCTTCCACGATTTTGCCGGTTCCTGCGCGATTCATATGGTCGGCGGCATTTCGGCATTAATCGGCGCGAAGATTCTCGGTGCGCGTATCGGCAAATTCAAAAAGCAGAAGGACGGCAGCGTCAAGGTCGGTGCGTTTCCCGGTCATAATATCGCGCTGGGTGCGCTGGGCGTGTTCATTCTGTGGCTCGGCTGGTACGGCTTTAACGGCGCGGCGGCAACCTCTGTTGATCAGCTCGGTTCTATCTTCCTGACAACCACCGTTTCTCCCGCGATTGCAACGGTTGTGTGCATGATTTTTACATGGCTGAAATACGGCAAGCCCGACGTCAGCATGTGCCTGAACGCTTCACTTGCGGGCTTGGTCGCGATTACCGCAGGCTGCGACGTCACCGACGCCTTCGGCGCCATTGCTATCGGCGCAGTGTCGGGTCTGCTGGTCTGCTTCGGCGTGTGGCTGCTCGACTACAAGCTGCATATCGACGACCCGGTGGGCGCGGTTGCGGTGCATATGATAAATGGTATCTGGGGCACGCTCGCGGTTGGTCTGTTTGCCACCGATTCCGCTCCCGGCTATTCTATTGCAAACGCGGCTGGCAAAACGCTGACAGGACTTTTCTACGGCGGTGGCTTTGAACTGATGGGCTTGCAGCTGCTTGGCTTTGGCTCCGTTGCATGCTGGACAGCCGTCACCATGGTTTGCGTATTCCTGCTGATTAAGAAAATCTTCGGTCTGCGCGTGACCCGCGAGGAAGAAATGCTCGGACTGGATTCCACCGAACACGGTATGCCCTCTGCCTATGCGGGCTTTTCCATGGTTCCCGAATATATTGAAGAAGGCGGCGCGCCTGTGCTTGTCAGCGGCGACACCCCTGTTGCCGAGGCGGTTGAGGTCAAGAAAATGCCTGCCTTTGACGACGGCAGACCGAAGATCAGCAAGGTGGAAATCGTCTGCAAGGAAGCCCGTCTGGAAGCGCTGAAAAACGCGATGATGGCAATCGGTATCACCGGCATGACCGTCACGACATTGTTGTCTGCACAGTGCCTGTCGGCAGGGTGATCGAGGCCGCCAAGAAAACGCTGTATACCGGTCACATCGGCGACGGCAAAATCTTTGTCTATGACGTAGAGGACGTCGTTAAGGTCAGAACCGGACAGACAGGCGTGGAAGCAATGGAAAATTTTGATTCTATCTGATACTGAGTAATCAGTGTTTCAAATATTCTGCAAGAAGTTATTTACGACAAGCAAATTTTCTTGACAAAATACATCCGATTAGCGTATAATAGCGGTGTTAA
>CADCAD010000144.1 GCA_902799325.1 uncultured Ruminococcus sp.
AGCCCACCCCTTTCCTCCACGGCAAAAAATAAAAAAAAGATTACAATTTTCAAAAAGTTGCATAAATCTATGCAATTTTTTCCCTTTAAACGAGTATAAGTAGGAGAGGTTTTCTCCGAATACAGTTATAAAGGAGAAGAAAATGACAATCAGTGAAGTTTTATCACATTTAAGCAACGTAAAGGCGCAGGGCAAGGGGCAATATGTCGCGCTGTGTCCGTGCCATAACGACCACCGTCCGAGCTTGGCGGTGAAGGAGGGCGACAAGGGCATTGTGATGTCCTGCCCGGTATGCGGCGCAGACGGCGCAGCGGTGGCTGCCGCCTTGGGGCTGGACGTGCGCGCGCTGTTCTATCAGCCGGCACCCGCCGCGCAGAAGCCGCAGGGCGAGGACTACCTCTACTCCGACACACTCAAAAAGCAGCGCTACTACGTTTGGAACGCGCAAAAGCAGCGCTATGACAAGGCGTTCTGCTGGTATCATCTCGAAAACGGCGCGTGGGCAAAGGGCAAGGGCGACGCCCGTGTCCCCCTGTACAAGCAGAAAAACATCGCATGGGCAAAGCAGCGCGGCAAGACGCTCTACATCGCGGAGGGCGAAAAGGACGTGAACACCCTGACGCAAAAGCTGCATCTGCCGGCTGTCTGCCCGCCGCACGGCGCAGGAAAGGGGAAGCTGGAGAACAAGTGGCGCGCGGAATACAACGCGCTGTTTGAGGGCGCCGATGTGGCGATTCTTGCGGACAATGACGCGCCCGGACAGGCGCTGGCGCAGTATATCGCGCAGCAGCTCCTGCCCTATGCCAAATCCGTAAAGCTGCCCGATTTGCGCTTTGAGTGGGAAAGCCTGCCCGAGAAGGGCGACATCACCGATGTGTTCGAGCACGACACGCCCCTGCCCGACAGAACGCTTGCCGAGACGGTCGCTATGCGGCTGGACTCCCTCACCGTCATCACCCCCTGCCTGACCGAAAAAGCGGTGCAGGAAGCGGCGCAGGCGGAAAAGGAGAGCAAATATATCCGCCTGTCCGAGGTGGAGAGCACCGCCGCCGAATGGCTGTGGCACCCCTATATTCCGCTCGGAAAAATCACCCTGATGACCGCCGACCCCGGCACCGGCAAGACGTTTTTGGCGCTCTATTTGGCGGCGCAGGTGTCAACGGGCAGACCGTTTTACGGCGAGCAAATCTACCGGCAGCCTGCGGCGGTGGTGTATCAGACGGCAGAGGACGGCATTGCCGACACCATCAAGCCGCGTTTGGAGCCCATGCGCCCGAACTTTGAGAACATC
Source organism: uncultured Ruminococcus sp. (assembly GCA_902799325.1). Taxonomy (GTDB): domain Bacteria; phylum Bacillota; class Clostridia; order Oscillospirales; family Acutalibacteraceae; genus Ruminococcoides. The sequence goes on from CADCAD010000144.1 coordinate 1,292, forward strand.
TATATCTTCAACGAGGAGAAGGAAAGCCTGTCGCTTTCGAGCGAGCACATCGAGGAAATCATGCGCGACCTGCACCCCAAGCTGATGATTTTCGACCCCCTGCAGGCGTATTTGGGCGCAGCGGTGGACATGCACCGCGCCAATGAGGTGCGTCCGGTGCTGGGGCGGATTGCGCATTTGGCAGAGAAATACCGCTGTGCGGTGGTGTTCATCATGCACAACTCCAAGGCTTCGCAGAACACCGCGCTCCACAAGGCGCTCGGCTCGGTGGATATCCCGGCGGTGGCACGCAGCATGCTGATGCTCGGCAACGACCCCGAGTCGCCCGGCTGCAAGCTGATGTGCCACGAAAAGTCCAGCCTTGCCGCCCACGGCAAAAGCGTCCGGTTTGAAATTGCGCCGCAGCACGGCGGCATTGTGTTCAGCGGCTATTCCGACCTGCGCGCCGAGGACATGCTTGCCGCCCACAGCGAGTCGCGCAAAAAAATAAGCCCCAAGCGCGACGCCCTGTGCGACGCCATTTTGGAGCTGTTCGGGGAGGAGGATTGTATCGAAATCGAAAGCATCGAGGACTTGTGCGACAAGCTGGGGTGCAGTAAGGCAACATTGTATCGAGCAAAAAAAGAGATGGGAATTATCGGTAAAGCAAACGGTTTCGGAAAAGAAAAATCAATCATATGGACGCTTCCGAATAACGAAGCATAGAGTAATCCGTCCAATCTTATCACCAATCTTATCACATTCTCTAAGGGTACGTGATAATATGAGAAGATTGAGAGAAACCCACTGTTTAAGCCATTTTTACAATCTT
>CADCAD010000145.1 GCA_902799325.1 uncultured Ruminococcus sp.
TATCATTTTCTACTTTCATGCTGACGTTGCAGCCGTGGTACATCTCGGTGACCTCCGGGTCATTTTGGAACAGAATCACGCAGCTGGAAGCCAGCGCAGCCGAGCCGGACAGGTCGGAGTTGAAAATCTTTTGCGCCTTATCGTTGTTGCTCTCGGAGGCGTCCGAGGTGCCGGACGACGCCTTGGTAGCCGCCGGTGCAGTGGTTTCTTCACCCTTGTCCTGCGGTGTCGTCGCCTGCTGCTGTTGCTGCTTGCCGTAGTTTTGAATATATATCATAGAAGAAGTGCTGTATACAGGCTTGATAGCAACACTTGTGTAGATGAAAAATATCATGCCTGCCACGACGCCCGACAGCAAAATAAACGGCAGGCGGTGCAGCAAAACGCCCAAAATCTTTTGGACAGTGAAATTCTTCGACATCGCTTTTCTCCTTTATCTGACAAATTCTTTTCATATGCGACATAGACTCATACGCTAGATATTATAATATACAATTATTTATTCTTAATTCTAAATTAGAATATTATGCAGTAATCAACAAAAAAATTCAGGGAAGCTTTCGCTCCCCTGATACTATTTTCCGTTTTTGATACCAATCTTTGAGACGGTGCCGTGAACGCTCTCGCCCGCCGCCGAAGCAATATCAGTGCGGAATGACATTGAGCAGCACACCTGCGGCGACCGCCGAGCCGATGACGCCTGCCACGTTCGGTCCCATGGCGTGCATTAACAGGAAGTTGCCGGGATTCTCCTGCTGACCGACGCGCTGCGAAACACGCGCCGCCATCGGAACAGCCGAAACGCCTGCCGAGCCAATCAGCGGATTGACCTTGCCGCCGGTAAACTTGTACATCAGCTTGCCGAACAGCACGCCGAACGCGGTGCCCATGGCGAAGGCAATCAAGCCGAGGGCGATGATTTTGATGGTGTCGAGCGTCAGGAAGGTGCTTCCCTTGGCGGTGGCGCCGACGGTGACGCCGAGGAAGATGGTGATGATATTCATCAGCTCGTTCTGCGCCGCCTTGGCGATTCTGTCGACCACGCCGGATTCCTTAAAGAGGTTGCCCAGCATCAGCATACCGACCAGCGGCGCGGCGTCGGGCAGGAAAATCGAAATCAAAATCACAACGATAATCGGGAAAATAATCTTTTCCAGCTTGGAAACGGGGCGCAGCTGCTCCATGACAACCGCGCGCTCCTTCTTGGTGGTGAGCAGCTTCATGATGGGCGGCTGGATAATGGGCACCAGCGCCATATAGGAGTACGCCGCGATCGCAATAGAGCCGAGCATTTCCGGCGCGAGCTTGGTGGTGACATAAATGGCGGTGGGACCGTCGGCGCCGCCGATGATGGCGATAGCGCCGGACTGCGCCTCGGTAAAGCCGAGGAAGATGGCGCCCGTAAAGGTGACAAAGATGCCGATTTGCGCCGCAGCGCCGAGAATCAGGCTCTTGGGGTTGGAAATCAGCGGACCGAAGTCGGTCATGCAGCCGATGCCCAAAAAGATAAGCGGCGGATAAATGCCGAGCTTAACGCCCTGATAGAGATAGTACAGCAAGCCGCCGTACTGCGGATTTTCGTAGTACCACTGCCCGTCGATAAACTGCATCACATGCCCCTGCGCTTCCGCGGCGGTCTTTTCGGCGACCGGCACCAGCGTGATTTCCGGCGGCGACATGATGGACGGATAGAGGTTGACAAGCAGCATGCCGAACGCAATCGGCAGGAGCAGCAGCGGCTCATACTGCTTTTTGATAGCGAGATACAGCAAAAAGATGGACACCGCTATCATGATATAGTTTTGCCAGTTCAGCGTCATTAAGCCCGAACCGGTGAAAATTCCTTGGATGGCTTCCAAAAAGCCGTTGATAATTTCCATAAACAGCTAACGTTCCTTTCCTTAATGATTGCCTCAGAACGGGCGTGTATTGTCCAGCACACCTGCGTTTGCCCATGCGGAGCGTCCGCTGTTTGCTTTTTTGATACTTTTTATTCTCGCCTTCGGCGCTTCG
>CADCAD010000146.1 GCA_902799325.1 uncultured Ruminococcus sp.
GGCGACCGCTACACCACCGAGCAGCACCGCGAAACGCTGAAAATCAACGGCTGGACGTTCTGCCCCGTGGACATCATGGACGAGGACGGCACCGTTTGCCTGCCGATTGAGGGCGGCAAGTGGATGCAGGAAATGTCCTGCGGCTCGCATATGACAAGCTATGACTCCCTTTTGGTGCTCACCCACTTCAAGGGGCACACCATGGGCGGCTTCGGCGGCTCCAACAAGAACATCGGCATCGGCTGCGCCGACGGCAGAATCGGCAAAAAGTGGATTCACTCGCGCGAGGGCGGCGGCATGTGGTCGATTGACCAAGAGGAGCTGATGGAGCGCATCACCGAGTCCACCAAGGCGACGGTCGATTACTTCGGCAGCAACATCACCTTTGTCAACGTCATGCGCAACATGTCCGTATCGTGCGACTGCGAGGGCGTGGACGCCGAGCCGGTGGTGACGCCCAACGTCGGCATCTTGGCGTCCGACGATATTCTCGCGCTCGACCAGGCGTGCGTCGATTTGATTTACGCCATGCGCCCCGACGAAAACCACGCGCTGACGGAGCGCATTGAAACCCGTCACGGCCACCGCCAGCTCAGCTATATGAAGGAGCTGGGCATGGGCAACAACCGCTACATTCTGATTGACCTCGACAACGGCGAAGTCCGCATCTATCCCAAAACGGCGGTCGAAAACCTCAAGCCGTTCACCGCATAACCGAAAGGAGCAACCCCTATGCTGGATACCGCATTAACCAAGCGGAGCGCAAGCCTCCGCGTGAAAATAACCTGCAAAACCCTTGTATCGCTCGGGCTGATTGCCCTTGCCGTGGCGCTGCCGCAGCTGGTGCACCTTGCGCTCGGTCAACCCGGCGGCGTGCAGTTTTTGCCGATGTACCTGCCTGTTTTGATAGGCGGCTGCCTGCTCGGCGCGCGCTGGGCGGTGGCGGTCGGCGCGCTGTCGCCCGTCGTCAGCTTTTTGCTGACCTCGCTTGCCGGCAATCCCATGCCGGCGCTGCCGCGTCTGCCGTTCATGATTGCGGAGTTGACCGTGTTCGCGCTGGTGGCAGGACTGTTCTCGAAGAAAATCGCCCAAAACGGACTGTGGGCGTTTCCGGCGGTCATCGCCGCGCAAATCGCCGGCAGAGCCGTGTTCCTCGGCGCCGTGGCGCTGCTCCAAGGCGCGGCGCCCTTCACCGTGCCGATGATTTGGTCACAGCTTCTCGCAGGCTTGCCGGGCTTGGCGATCCAGGCGGTGCTGGTGCCGCTCGTCATCATCGCCCTGCGCGCCGTGCTGGTGAGGGATAAGGCGTAATGGTGCGCAATCTCATGCACGATCCGCTGTTTTTGAAGCGCCCGTCCGCTCCGGCTTCGGCGGAGGACAGCGCCGTTGCCGCCGATTTGCGCGACACGCTGCTGTGGCACCGCGCGTCCTGCGTGGGTATGGCGGCGAACATGATCGGCGTGTCCAAGCGGATTATCGCCTTTGTTGAAAACGGCGGCGTCACGGTGATGTACAACCCCGCCATCATCGCCAAAAGCAAGCCCTATCCCACCGAGGAGGGCTGTTTGTCGCTGCTCGGCGAGCCGCGCCCCACGGTGCGGTTTCAGACCGTGCGCGTCAAATTCGAGGACGAGCATCACCGCCCTCAAATCAAAACCTACAGCGGCTTTACCGCGCAGATTATTCAGCACGAAGTTGACCACTGTAACGGTATTCTTATCTAAGGAGATACGGCAAATGAAACGGTTATTACTGTTGCTCGCCGCGCTCGGCATGGTTCTTGCCGTGGCGGCAGGCTGCTCACAGCAGCAAGGCAGTGAGGACAAAACGGACGACAGCGGCTATCGGCAGATTTCGCAGGAGGAAGCCGCCGCGCTGATGGAAAGCGAGAGCGACTATGTGCTGCTCGACGTTTGCGGAAAGCCACATTCCCGGCGCGATTTGTATTCCCAACGAAAAAATCACCGGCGAGGCAATGCTGCCGCAGCTGCCCGAAAAGGACAAGCTGATTTTGGTCTACTGCCGCAGCGGCAACCGCAGCAAGCAGGCGGCGGAAAAGCTCGTCAAGGCAGGCTACACCAATGTCAAAGAGTTCGGCGGCATCATCGACTGGACCGGCGCGGTGGAGTAACGGCATGTCAAATTGAAAATTGAAAATTGAAAATGGAAAGTTGTGTTTTGAACAGCCTATCCTCAGCATTGTAGTGACAGCCCTAGCGGCTGTCATTTTGCCGCTCTGCGGCAAACGGGCGGCAGCGCCGCCCCTACGGTCACACTGAAAAATGCGGTTAATCCAAACCGTTCTGCGCACCTGTAACCTTGCGAATAAACCGAACCTGACCGTAACTCCGTAGGGGCGCACCCGCGTGTGCGCCCGGGCGACATAACTGCTGTTCTGAGGGC
>CADCAD010000147.1 GCA_902799325.1 uncultured Ruminococcus sp.
TCAACTTTTCCCTTGTGATACTACACAAATCAAGCAGCGCATTTTTGTCTAATTCTCCGAAAGTAAAAGAAATTTGAAAAAACCATTTAAAAAATGGCGTTCTCCTGACCTAACTATAGGAAGGGCTTTTATTCGCTTGTGATTTTCAACAATTTATGCTATCCCGGGTTATGCAAAACGCTGAAAATCAGTCGAGCGAGAAAAAACTTTCTCAAAAGTTGCGTAGTTGCATGCAATTTTTCGCTTTATCTCGCTATTAGTGGGAGGACATTTTAAATTACAACAGATAAGGAGAATCAACAAATGACAAATTTCAATAACAACCAACCGCAAATCCCCCGCATGAGAACCGTGCATGAGGCGGCTGAGGAGCTGAAACAGCTCGACGCGAATACCGCGGTGACGGAGTACCATATCCGCAGGCTGGTGCTCGACGGAGTTTTGCCGCGCATCAAGGCAGGCAAGAAGTACCTGATCAACCTTGACAGCCTGCTGGAGTACTTTAACGGGAAGGCGGGATAAGGTGAAACCAAACTACCAAAATCTGCCCGACGAGCTCAAACGCAACGGCTTGTTTTGCCTTTGGCGCTATGAGCGCGTCGGGGACAGGCTCTCTAAAATTCCATACAGCTTCAACGGAAAAAGGGCGCGCTCGACCGAACGCGGCGACTTTTGCTACTTTGACAAGGCGGTGCGGCTATCAAACAGATACAGCGGCATCGGGCTGGGCATCTTCGACGGCTACTGCGCGGTTGACATCGACCATTGCGTAACAAACGGAAAGCTCAGCGAGCCGGCGCTGGACATCATCAATATGATGAACAGCTATACCGAGTACAGTCCGTCGGGCGAGGGCGTGCGTATTATCTTCAAGGCAGGCGGATCAGCGTTATCCGCAACGTGCCGATTGCCCAAAGAGCCGACAAGCTGACGGACATATTAAATAAGTATATGAAGAAATCTGAATCAAAACAGAAGAACAATCCTTCTCAGGTGAGTACCTTACTCTCCGACAGCGAAATCCTCTCAAAGGCGGCGACAGCCAAAAACGGCGCAAAGTTCAGCGCGCTTTGGAACGGCAATTTTTCAAACAGCCATAGCGAAGCCGACCTCGCGCTCTGCTCCATGCTCGCGTTCTGGTGCGGCGGCGATACGGCGCAGATGGACAGGCTGTTCCGTCAGTCCGCCCTCTACCGCCAAAAATGGGAGCGGCAGGATTACCGCGAAGAAACTTTGAAAAAAGCCGTGAGCGGCTGTACGGAGTTTTATTCGCAAAAGGCAAAAGCCTCCAAGGAATTTTCGGATTCGCTGATGGACATGATCATCGGAATAAAACCGAAGCAAAATCCCAAATACCCTCAAACGGATATCGGCGCAGGACGGCTGTTTGCGGACTGTTTCAAGGATTCCGCGCGCTATGTTCCCGAGCGCAAGTGCTGGTATTGCTACGAGGGCGGCGTGTGGCGGCAGGACGTCGGCAACCTGAAAGTAATGGAGTACCTCAAAGAGCTTGCCGACGCACTGATGAGTTATGCTCTGACGATCGAGAGCGAGTATAAACGGACGGATTACATCAAATTCTGCGCCAAGTGGCAGAAACGCCATAACCGTGAGACCATCCTCAAGGACGCGCAAGGCGTTTATCCCGTATCTTTATCCGAGTTTGACCTCGACCCATATGTTTTCAACTGCGCAAACGGCACCCTGCACCTCGATACAATGGAGTTTACCGTGCATAGGGCCGAGGACAGACTGACTAAGATTTCCAACGTCATCTACGACGCCGAGGCGGTTTGTCCCAGATTTGATTACTTTGTCGGCGAGATTTGTCAGGGCGACGAGGACAAGGCGCGGTTCCTGCAAAAGGCGCTGGGCTACGGCATGAGTGGCGATACGCGGCACGAGTGCATGTTTATCCTCTACGGCGCAACGACGCGCAACGGCAAGGGAACGCTGTGTGAGAGCGTGCTCGGCGTGCTGGGCGACTACGGCTGCACCTCGCGCCCCGAGACGATAAGCGCGAATCTGAACAGGCAAAGCGGCTCTCCGAGCGAGGATATCGCAAGGCTTGCGGGTGTGCGGTTCGCAAACATCAGCGAGCCGGGCAAGGGCTTGACGCTCGACGCCGCCAAGCTCAAGGCGATGACGGGCAACGACAGTCTCAACGCGCGGTTCCTGCATGAAAACAGCTTTGACTTCAAGCCGCAGTTCAAGCTATACATCAATACCAACTATCTGCCG
>CADCAD010000148.1 GCA_902799325.1 uncultured Ruminococcus sp.
GCTTTGCAGGCGCGGTGCTGTGCTGTCCGTACTTGGCGGTCGGCTATGCGCTGTATCTTGTTTGCATGCTCGTGCATTTGCTCGTTAAGAAAAAGAATTGGCGCTTTGTGCTGAACAGCGACATGTTCAGCCTGCGCACCTTCCTGTTCTTCACCGTCGGCATCGGCATTATGGCGGTGCTGTTCCTGCTGTTCACGCTGCCGCGCGTGGGCTTTGACGGTTTGTCGGAGAACCTGCCGCTGATGCTGCAGGATCCCGAGCACCAGCCCGTCACCTTCGGCGACAGATTCGGCAAGTATTTTGAAGCCATCTTCAAAATGCAGCCGCTGTTTAAGCTGGCGGTATACGCGTACTGCATCATGGCGGTTGTCATGCTGATTGACCGCAAGCGCCGCCTGCACCGCTCGGTGTATCTGATTGTCACTGTCGGCATTGTCATTTTTACCGACATGCTGTTGACGGCGGACTTGACCACCAAGACCTATAACGCGATTATGTTCCCGCTGCTGTTTTTGGGCATCACCTCCTATGTGCTGTGCCAAAACAAGCCGCGAGAGCTGTTTGCCGGCGTGTTCGTGCTCGGTATTCTCTACTCCTTCTGCGTGTTCTACACCTCCAACCAGGGCTTCTATGTTATCTCCATGGCGTTTGCCGCGGTGAATGTGGCGAGTATTGTATTCACGGCACAGTTGATCCGCGAGATGAACGCCTCCCCGGACAACGTCACCTATGCCGTATGGCTCAAGCGCCTGAGCTTTGCGCTGATTGCGCTGACTTTGGCGATTCAGGCGAATTTCCAGCTGTACGTCAAGGCACACCATGTGTTCTGGGATAACGAGCAGAAAAAGCTGACGGTGGAACTCACGGAAGGGCCTGCCGCCGGCATCTACACCGACCAAAGCAAGGCTACACCGACCAAAGCAAGGCGCAGGTGTACAACGATATCTATACCGATATCTCGCGCTACTGGGAAATGGAGGACAAAAACCTGCTGGTGCTCAGCGAGCGCACATGGATTTACTTGGCGGCAGACAAGCCCTACGGCACCTTTTCGGCGTGGCTGTCCGGCGAAAAGCCGAATTCCATACAGCGCCTGAAGGACTTCTATGCGATTAATCCCGACAAGACGCCGGATTATATCTATGTTCCCTCCGCGTCAAAGTGGGATATGCCGTGGCTGCTTAACGAGCTCGGACAGCTTGGCTATGCGGCAAATCCGACGCAGGCAGGCTATGCGCTGGAGCGCGTAAAATAAAATATAACCCGATAAAAACGGCGAAAGAAATAAGTGGAAACAACTTGTTTTTTTCGCCGTTTTATGGTATAGTAAATATTGGACAGGTGGACATTTTTCTTTGTTAAATTCCTGTACTAATCACAAATTATTTTAATAAAATATTGCTAAGGGAGATGCTTATGGAAACAACCAAACTTTATGACATCTGGTGTGAAAACGCAAAAGACGATAAGGATCTTATTGAGGAGCTTGAAAGCATCAAAGGCAACGAAGAAGCCATTTATGACCGCTTCTATACCGCGCTGCAGTTCGGCACGGCAGGTCTGCGCGGCGTAATCGGCGCAGGCACCAACAGAATGAACGTCTATGTGGTGCGTCAGGCAACCCAGGGACTTGCTAACTATGTACTGAACAAGTACGGCAAGGGCGCTGTTGCCATTTCTCACGACAGCCGCATCAAGGCGGATTTGTTTATGATTGAGGCGGCAAGGGTGCTTGCCGGCAACGGCATCAAGGTGTATATCACCGGCGAGCTGCAGCCCACGCCTGTGCTGTCCTATTTGGTGCGCTATTTCAAATGTCAGGCAGGCATCATGGTGACCGCCAGCCACAACCCTGCCAAGTATAACGGCTACAAGGCATACGGCGAGGACGGCTGCCAAATGACCGATGCGGCGGCTACCGCTGTTTACGATGAAATTCAAAAGCTGGATATGTTCAACGACGTCAAGCTTGCCGACTTTGACGAGGCACTCGCCTCCGGCTTGATTGAGTATGTGGATGACAGCGTTTATGACGCCTACCTTGAAAAGGTCATGGAGCAGCAGGTTAATCCCGGCATCTGCAAGGACGCAGGCTTGAAGATTGTGTACACGCCCCTCAACGGCACCGGCAACAAGCTGGTAAGACGCGTGCTGAAGGCTATCGGCGTGGAGGAAGTGGTTGTTGTAAAGGAGCAGGAAATGCCCGACGGCAACTTTACCACCTGCCCCTACCCCAACCCCGAAAT
>CADCAD010000149.1 GCA_902799325.1 uncultured Ruminococcus sp.
GGCTCCCAAAAAGCGCTTCTGCGGCAACTGCGGCGCACAGCTGACCGAAGGTCAAAAATTCTGCCCCGAATGCGGCACCAAACAATAACCGTTGCCACGGTGGGCAGTCCGCGGCAGCGTGACGCTGCACCCAATCCGCGCAGCTGACCGTGGTGTTTTAGATAACCGTTCAGGCACGCGCTATGGCTGGGCGGCAGCGACATAACTGTAAAAATTTACTTTTGATGTGGTGGTTATTTATAAGATACGGCTGTCAAAAGCTATCAAAATGCCCACAGCACATTCTATAAAAGGGCGTTATCCATTCAACCACAAAAACTAACTTTTGACGCGGCGTTGATGGGAGTTCATCTACAGATGAACCTATTCAAAGCCGCCGAAAGCGCCCACCGGCGCGGAGGGTTTTATGGCTACAATGAATTATAAGTGTCCGAATTGCGACGGACCGCTCCGGTTTGATCCTGACAAGCAGCTTTTTACCTGCGAATATTGTCTGAGTGAATTCCCTGCCGCCGAGGTTCAGGCGATGAACGCCCAGGCAGAGCAGCGCGAAACCTATGACGAGCGCGAGGTAAAGCATGCCGAACAGGCAAAACAGGAGGCAAAGCAGCAGGGCGCGGAAGCGGAGGAGGAATATCCCGTTTCCTACACCTGCCCGAGCTGCGGTGCGGAGGTCGTCACCACCTCCACCACCGCCGCGACCACCTGCTTCTATTGCTACAACCCGGTCGTTTTGGGCAGCCGTCTTTCCGGCGAGTTCAATCCCGACCGCGTGATCCCCTTTGAGCTTTCAAAAGAAAAGGCAATGGACCGTTTTCTTGCCATGTGCGGCAAAAAATGGTTTTTACCAAAGGGCTTTGCGAGCAAGGAGCAGTTTGAAAAGCTCAACGGCGTCTATTTCCCCTATTGGTTCGCCGACGAGCAAAAGACCGCTCACATGACCGCGACCGCCAAAAAGATCCGCAGGTTGTGCGCGGCGGCGACGTGACGATCAACAACGTCTTTGAGCGCGCTCTCAAAAACGAGAGCCGCGACATGCTCCAGAGCGTGCACCCCTATGACATGACCAAGGCGCAGCCCTTTGCCATGAGCTATCTCTCGGGCTTCCAAGCCGAAATGCGCGATTTGGACAAAAAGGACGTAGAGCCGATCATCGAGCAAAAGATGCACCAATACGCCGAGCAGGCGCTCAAGGATACCATGGACGGCTACGATGAGATCAGTGTGGATTCGTTTGTGGAGAACACCGACTTGTCCGCCTATACCTACAATCTCCTTCCCGTGTGGATGGTAACCTACAAATTTAACGGAGAAATCTTGCCCTTTGCCATCAACGGTCAGACCGGAAAATCCTACGGCAAGCTGCCCGTCGCCAAGGGCAAGCTGGCTGCGGCTGCGGTCATCGTGGCACTGCTGGTGTTTGTTCTCGGAACGTTGGGAGGTTTGTTGTTCGCATGATGAAGAAAGTAACAGCGCGCGTTTCCGCTTTTGCGCTTGCGGCTCTGCTGGTGCTCGGCTCGCTGATGATGGTGTTTGCTGCTTCGCCTGCCTCGGTGGACGATTCGGCAAATATCTTTTCCGCCGACCAAAAATCGGAGATCACCTCGCGCTTTGACAGAACAGGTGACAAAACCGGCTGGCAGCTGATCCTCTACACAAGCACGCAGGGCGTCAGCAGCGGACTCAGCGATTATTACAACGAAAACTACGTTGACAGGATCAGCCACGACAGCGATGCGGTCGTGCTGGTGTTCGATACCGGCAGCAACAAGGGAACGGTGATCTCCCGCCGCAGCGCCGAGTCCTACATCAGCGATCAGCGCCTGAGCGAAATGGGCAGCATGCTGCGCGGCTATATCGACAAAAATGATTACTACGGCGGCGCTTTGGCGTTTGCCGACAAGCTCGACCAATTCTACGCCGACGGCGTTCCGCAGGACGACAGCTACAGCAATGTCAAAACCAACGAAAAGGCAGACAACAAGCTGGTCTATGTGCTGTCGCACTACGGCTGGATCATCGGCATTGCGGCGGTTATCGTAGGCGTGATTTTCTTTGCTGTCAACAGTTACCGCTACAAGAATCTGGGCAAATCCGGCACCTATGACCTCCACGCCAACAGCAAGGTCGAGTTGAACGAGGTGCAGGACGATTATGTCACCCAGCACACGACCGTCCGCGTGATCCGTTCGGAAAGCAGCAGCGGCGGTT